>NZ_JABMCZ010000001.1:1213565-1516956 GCF_013186535.1 Nocardia terpenica | reverse complement strand
CAGTCCTGCGGACCGGGCCGCTTCAAACAGCTCCCCCGCCCGGTCACTAAACCCGGTGGCACGTTCGGGCCCCCGGTCGATGGACAGGATCACCTCGTCCGCACCGGCCTTCGCGGCGGCCGACAGGTCGTCCAAGACCTGATCGAGGTTGCCCTGGAACGGCATTCGGGTCGGCCCGGCCGGGGTGGATGACAGGTAGACGATCGCGACGAGGAGCAGGGATAGGGTGGCCGGGTCGCGGCCCTCGGCCTCGGCCAGGTCGGTGATGCGGCGGTGACCGGCGGCCAGGGTGTCGCCGGTGATGCCGACCGCCATCCAGCCGTCGCCCCGCTTCGCCACGCGCCGGAAGGCGGGTTCCGTCGCGCCGCCGAAGACGATCGGGATCGGGCCCGCCGGTTTCGGATTCACGGCCGCGTCGGTGATGTCGATCGTGCTGTCCCGATACGTCACCGGGTTCGGGCCCCACAGGGCGCGCAGCGCGTCGGCCATCTCGTCCGTCGCGCGCCGCCGCGTCGCGAAATCGACGCCGGCGGCGCGGTATTCGTCGGTGGACCACCCGGCGCCCAGGCCCGCCACCACGCGACCGCCGCCGGTGGCGACGTCGAGCGTCGCCAGGGCGCGGGCCAGGTGCAGGCCGCCGTGCAGCGGCGCGACCAGCACGCAGGTGCCCAGCCGGACGCGGTCGGTGTGCGCGGCGGCCAGGGTCAGCACGGTCAACGGGTCGGCGCAGTGTTCGTAGTACGGGTCCCACGGCAGCAGGCCCGGCACGCCGTACATGCCGTCGGCGGGCTGCGCCGGGAACAGCACCCGCTCGTAGGCCCACAGGCTGCTGTAGCCGATGTCCTCGGCGCGGCGGGCGATCGCGGCCAGGTCCCGGGCTCGGGCGGTGTCGGCTCCCTGGGGCAGTTGCAATCCGAGTTTCATCGAAGGCTCCGAATTCGGCGGTGTGGGAGGGATGTTCGGCGTCAGATCCGGCGGAAGAGCTCCGCCGCCCGTTCGCCGATCATGATCGAGGTCAGGTTCGTGTTCGCCCGCACGTGCGACGGCATGATCGACGCGTCGGCCACGTGCAGGCCCTCGACGCCGTGCACCGCGCCGTACTGGTCGACCACGGCGGCCGGGTCGGTGCTCGGCCCCATCTTCGCGGTGCCGACCGGGTGGTACGTGCTGTCCACGGTCTGCCGCGAGTACTCGCGCAACGCCTCCTCGGACTCCAGCGTGGATTCATCGATCAGCACGAACTTCTCGCCCAGCGCGCGGATCGCGGGCGCGTTCGCCAGCTCCCACGCCGTGCGCAGGCCGTCGGCGAACGTGCGGTAATCGTGCTCGTCGGACAGGTAGTTCAGGTCGATGCGCGGGCTGCGCCGCGGATCGGTGGACGCCAGCGTCACCCTGCCCCGTGCCCGGGGCCGCTGGTCGACCACCATCACACCGAAGATCCGGTCGCCGCCCGCGATGCTGCGCAGGTCGGGGAACTGCTGGGTGAGGTCGAAGCCGTTGACCATGTAGTAGTGCATGTCGTTCGGCTCGTCGGAGTCCTTCGCGGTGGCGCGGCACACGGTCTGCCCCACCGGCTCGCCGAAGTTCTCCGCGCCCGGCTTCGGCGTCATGAACACGCCGGTGCGCGGGTGATCGTTCAGGCCCGCGCCGACACCGGGCAGGTCCGATTCCACCGGCACGCCCAACTCGCGTAGGTCGTCGGCCGGGCCGATACCCGAGCGCAGCAATACCGTCGGTGTGCCGATTGTCCCGGTGGCCAGGATGATTCGCCGCGCCGTCAACTCCCGGGTGCTCGGGCCGTCGACCAGTTCCACGCCGTACGCGCGCCCGTCGCGGATGCACACCCGCCCGACGAGGGCGGTCGCGATGATGGTCAGGTTCTCCCGGTCGCGCGCCGCGGGCAGGTAGCCCATCGACGTGGACACGCGGGTCGTCGGGTCGCGCCGATTGGACGGCATCGCGCCCACGCCCGTGGCATCGGGATGGTTCTGGTCGTCCACCCACGGGAAGCCGTAGTCCTGGCACGCCTGCAGGAAGTGCCGCTGCACCGGTGACATCTCCCCGATCGGGAAGCGCCGGATCGGGATCGGGCCGCCCTTGCCGTGGAACTCGCCCCCGAAGTCGAGGTCGTCCTCCAGCATCCGGTAGTACGGCAGGACCTTCTCCCACGACCACTCCGGGTTGCCGCCCTCGGCCCACTCGTCGAAGTCGGCCGGGATGCCGCGCAACGCCACCGTGCCGCCCACCGCCGACGACCCGCCGACCACGCGCCCGCGCGGGAACCGGATGGCGCGCCCGGCGGCGGCGTGGGCCGAGAACTGCCAGTCGTGCTGGGACATCGACATGATGTTCGCGGTCAACAGGTCGTCCGGCATGTCCGGCACCGTCGGATAGTACGGGCCCGCGTCGACAAGCCCGACGCGTCTTCCGGGGTCCTCACTCAGCCGGACGGCCAGCGGCACACCCGCTGCCCCGGCTCCGATCACGAGGTCGTCGAAATCGAAAACTCTGGACATCACAAATCCCTACCCTGAGAAGAGCTTTGGCGACGCGGCCGGTTCCGGAAGCAGCGGCGTCAACGTTACGTGCGCCGCGGCGACGAACTATCTTCTCGATTGCCCTGTTGTGCGAAGGTCGCGCGTGTACGCTTTCGCTTGCTTGATGCAAGCAGTACGGTCGGTGCAGTGACACGACGAGAGCGGGTGGCGAGTTGGTCGAAATCGGCGAACTGTTGACCGAGGAGCGGGGGCGGACGGTGGGTCGCCGCGTGGTGGCCATCGAGGGCGGCGCGGTCAAGGTCGAGGTCACGTTCCGTGCGCGCGGCGTCCACAAGGGTGCCGCCTACGAGAACATCGGCACGTACTGGTCGGTCGCCCATCCTGGCGGTGCGCTCTACAGCGAATGGATGGGCGGCATGAAGACCGACCACGGCGCGGGCCTCGCGACGTGGCGCGGCTTCGGCGCCGGCCGGTTGGGCGAGGGCGATGTCCGCACCTACCGCGGTTCGATCATCACCGAGCATGCCACCGGCGAATTGGCGAGCCTCACAGGCGTTCTCGCCATTTTCGAGTTCTCCATCGACGACAACGGCGACATGCTGCGCCGGACATGGGAGTTGAGTTGACATGGCAGTGATAAGCGAAGCCGGCCTGAGCAGCCTCGTGCTGGGCAGTACCGACCCGAAACGACTGGGCGCCTGGTACCAGAGCGCCTTCGCCCCCGACGTGGAAATCGAAGACTCGGTCCTGAAACTGACCCAGGGCTTCCTCGTCTTCGAGGAACGCGACGACGTCGCACCCCAAGCCACCGAACCGGGCCGAATAATCATCAACATCCAAGTCCGAGAAATGTCCACCCTGGTCACCCACCTGAACACCCTGAAAGACCTGGAATGGGTCCGCCCGGTGGAAGACATCCCGGTAGGACAGATCGCCACCATCAAGGACGCGGACGGGAACTTCGTGAACATCCTTCAGCTGAACGAGTGAGCTGGGGGACGAGCTTGACGGAGGGTGCCACCAAGGGCTCTCCGTCAGGGCCGGACACGGGGGCGTTCGACCACGAGATTCGGGTGCTGGGCAAGTACGTTGAAATGCCGCAGCCCGGACCAGTTTCCGTGGTCGCCGACTATGACCAGTCGGCGTTTGGCGCGGGTGGCAGCGACATTGAGCAGGTTCGGACGCCCGGCCGCCCATCCGCGGGAACCGGATTGCTCGTCCGACGTTCCCAGCACGAGGATCACGACCTCGGCTTCCTTGCCCTGGGTCACATGAACCGTGCCGACCCGTTCCAGCCGGGTCGGCAGCAGGTTGGACAGCGTTTGCCGCAGTCCCCGTACGACGTCACGGAACGGACTGACCACGAAGACCGATTCGGTGAAGCGGCCCCGGAGTTCTTCGCGCCACAGCTCCTCATCCAGCGACCAGGGCGGTGGATCGTTGGATTGTCGTACTTCGCGGCGCATTCGCTGCTCGACCCGGTCGCGAATATCCAGCAGCAGGTCGCGGACACACCGGCCCTCCTCCGGATTCCACTTTCCCCCAGTGGGTCCGGCCGGCACGTCGATCCAGACGCTGGCATCGACCAAATCCGGTTCGGCCGGATCGGAGGCCCCGTAGACCATCATGTGGTCGTAGGCGATGGCGTTACTCACCTCGAACATGAGCCTGTCGCAGCGGCGATGCACGCGAAGCGGCGAACCCACCCACGTCCGCCCACCGCTCCCCGGTTCGGGCAGCCACGTGCCGTGGACGTTGAGCCGGTCGGCGATCTGCTGGACCGACGTGCTTCCCGGCGCCCACCCTCTGTCGACGCGGAAATGATCGGCCAGTTTGTACTGGCCCGCCATCGGAAGCGAGACAATCGGTTCCAGCTGGCGCGGATCGCCGACCACAACCGCCCGCTGTGTCCGCCACAGCGCGCCGACCGACGCCTGTGGCACCGCTTGGCCTGCCTCGTCGACGAACAGCCAGCCCAATGCCTCACGACCCAGGCCGGCGAACATCCGTGACAACGACGCGAACGTCGTGGACACCACCGGCACCACGAAGAACAGCATCTGCCAGGCCGCGAGCGCCTTCTCCGCCGGGAAACCCGCCGGAACCTCGCCGCGGACCACATCCATGACGGCGTTGAGGTTTCGGCGCATCAAGGCGGGCTCATTGGCGGACACCGCCCAGTGCAAGTCCAGGGCGGCCAGGAACAGTCGTGAACGGGCCGCGGCGAACTCCTCGTCCATCCACGGTGCGGACAGCTCGCGCCGCCGCATGGCGGCGACATCATCCGGCGCTGCCGTCCACTCCGATCCGGGTATCGCGATCGGCCAGCGCGCACGCGCCCGGGCGAGCAACTCGGCCTCGGCGCGCAACTCGTCTTCCCGTCGCGCGACAGCATCGGTGGCCGATCGCATGTCACGGTCGGCCTGCGCGATGTCGTTGTCGCAGCGACTCACTCGCTGCTCGCGGGCCGACAGGTCCGCCTTCGCTGCGTCTGCCTCTCCCGCGCGGTCACGTGACGTCCCTGCCAGCTCGGAGGCGTGTGCCTGGGCATCCTTGACCCACTGCGCGGCGGCTCGCGCCTCGCCGACCAGCTCCGCATTCTGGGCCTGCCACGCACTGTAGGCCCGCCACGATCGGAGGCGCCTCCACCAACCCGGTTTGGACGACTGATGGCCTTGCAGGGTGGCCGTGGCGGCGTCGCGTGCGGACTTCGCATCGTCCACGGCGTCGCTCGCGCGGCGGCAATCGTCGGCAGCGGCATCCGCCGCCACGCTGGCCTGCCGCGCGCATTCGGCGGCATTCGCCACGCTCATCATCAGGCCGGCGCGCTCGACCCGCAGCTTCCGCACGAGGTCGTCGCACCGCTGGACCTGCTTCTTCAGGCCCTCGAGCGTCTCATCCGATCCGCCGTGTCGCGTGTGCACGGCGAGCAGTTCGGTGCGCGTCCTTGCGAGTCGATCGACCTCCGTGCGCGCTTCTCGGAATCGGGCCACCGCCTCCGACCAGATCACCGGCTCACCGGCACCATCCTCCAACTCCCGCAGCAAGACATGCAGGCCGCAGGGAGCCTCGTCGGGTTCGGCTTCCTCGCCGGGCTTGCTTCCGTTGCGGGGACGGGCGGGATCGGTCCACCAGAAGGTATCGCTGAAATGCCTGCGGTTGCCCCGATTCCCGAGCACCGCCGCCACCGCGCCCCAACACGGAACCCCGGTGGCTAGCGTGGCGGGTCCCGAAAGATATTCGGCCCCTGGGAAAGTGGCCCGATCGATGGACTTCTCGGCCGGCACCTCGCGGGTGACGTTCTCCACCGCGCCGTTGTTGGCCGAGGCCACGACGATCTCGAATCCGGCAAGGTCCGGTCGCAGGGGATACAGCCGCCGGTTCCATCCGCTCTCGGTCGGCCATGTCAGCGGGGCACCCGCGAAGGCGTCGCGGGCGGACCCCAGCGTCGCCAGCCGTCCGGCGCGCTCCACCACGATCGCCGCGATCAGGTCACGCAGCATGGTCGTCTTGCCGGTGCCCGGCGGCCCGTTCACCGCGTACACCCCGCGCGCTTGCGGCGACATCAAGCGACCGACCGCGTCGTTGACCGCGAACTGCTGACTCGCCGCGAGCGGGCGATCCGGCGCCGCGGGCCAACGGCCGGCCGGCATGGCGCCCGGGGTCAATGCTGCCAGAACCATGTCCGGTCGTTCGCGAACATCCACCCGCCGCGCGACACCGATCTCGTCCTCGGCCCGCAGAAAGTCGCCCAACGCCACGCCGACATCGCCGCTCTCGGCCGCGTCGGCGACGAGTTTCAGATCATCGACATAGAAACTGTTCAGGATCTCGTTGGTGCTCGGCGGCTCGTCCGGTTTGACCTCGACGCACTTGACCCGGATGGAGTTCGGTTGCAGCGCCTCGGCGACGCCCAACTCCTCGGCGAGCCACCGAGTAATCGCGACCAAGTCGTCGACATCGAGTATCTTGCCCGGAGCGGCGGCGGGCGTGCCGGTGTCACCGGAGCCGGACGCGTCCCCCGCCTTACCGTCGCGGCGTCGTTCGATAGCCGACTTCGTCGCCTCCGCAGCATCTTTCGCGAACGCATCGCCGACCTTTTCGACGGCCTTCGCACCGGCCTGGCCGAGAGCCGGACTCGCGACCACGCCCAACACTGCCGGTATCGCCGTCAATCCACCGGTCGCGAGATCGATCGCGACCCGGGCGCCGGCCCCGGCGATGAGCCCCAGGGCACGACCCCTGCGCTCGGCCCGATCGGAAGAAGTCACCGGGACTTTGCCGGTCCCGATCCCGAGCGCCACCTTGCGGACGATGTCTTGGGCCGCATCGAAACCGTCCAGCCACTTCGTATCGTCCGGCCCCGGCGACAACGTCCGGCCCACCGCCCAACCACAACCCGATAGCGTGGCCGTGCCCGACAACAGCCGCCCCTTGTCATCCACCGCGAAGCTCAACAGCGCACTATCCCCCGTGCCCGAGCCCAACTCCCGCTCGGACTCGGTGAACTCGAACGCCCTCTCCAACACCGGCCGCACGTCGGCAATGGCGAACACCCCCGCATACACGGTGTGCCGCCAAACCCTGTCCCTCTTCGGTTTCCGCGCGTTCAGCCCCCCGGGCTCCCAGGGCAGTGGTCGGCCGCGCCGAACCTCGAACATCAGGTTGCGATGGTCGACCGCCTCCACCTTCGGCGGGCTGAAGTACTCGACGGCCCGCCAAAACCGCAGAATCCGCGCCTGCCGATCACGCTCACCCTGTTTCCGCCCCACCGAGCCCGTCCTCCCTCCAGACACGCAGCGCCGAGAACCCTACCGATCAGTGAGGCGCTCGTCACCATCGAGGCCCCGAAATACCGGACGGCAGCGCGGAATACGTGCCACCCGCTGTGGACGCGTCAACCGGCGTGAGGCGCGTGTACGCCCGCCTGCGGCACCATGGTAGGGGACCGGCAGCACGGCCGGGCCGGGTGGGAGAACCGGTATGGATCAGGCATGGGACAGCGGTCGGAAGCTGATCGTGGATGCAGTCGAACTGGCGTACAGCGCTGGCGGCGGACCGTATGAATGCATCGGGTGTGGATGTTCGATGATTCCGGTAGCACTGACATCGAAGCATGTTCTGCCGCATTTCCGGGCACACCCTGGACATCGACCCACATGCCACGCCGCGGGTGATCCTGTCCTGATCAAGAACGCAGGCCCACTGGAACCCGCGCGGTCCGAACGCCTCGGCGGAGTCAGTGTGCCGTACCAGCTGGTTCGACCGACCGCTCGCGAACAAGTCGATCCCAATTCGAGCGTGGAACCCGCTCAGCATTCCAGCCGTAGCAATGCCGATTCCGATGATTCCGACACCAGCCGGGGCTTGCGGGAGGCCACAGCCTCCACGATCCGACCGTTCTGCCGGACCTTCGTTCGCTATCCGAATAGTCGAACGATCCTGCGTATCAACATTCCTGATGTGGATGCGGAGCACTACCAATACGCATTCAAGCGGCTGGAATCCGACAAGATCGTGCAATACCCACACCTCCGGATCTTCTACGCACAGGTGGCATGGAGTACCGACCCGGTATTCACCGAAACAACCGCCGAGGTGTCGCTGTATGCCGGAGAGCGGGACTGCGAAGCGCGAGCACGGGTCGTTCGCTCATATCGAGTCGTCATCGACTGGTCCCAATGGGACCCAAAACTCCGTGCAGCACTTCGACTCGAGATCCGCGTCGCTCAGCAGGAGGCCCGCGAACAGGTGGGCACAACAGCCAAGAGCTGGCTGTTCTTCCTCGGCAAACAGGATCCGGTCGAACCCGCAACATTCCGGGTTGGCCATCACGCCGACTATGCGTTCCTCACTGCCCAAATCAGATATCCGGCCTCTCAGTCACCGAAACCGCCCACGCCCAGGCGGCCTGGCACCAGCCGCAGATACTTGCGGAACAACCCAACCCGCCGCCGGAAGTAAGGCCCCACGAACACGCACGGTTATGCAACAGCCAGGGCGGCAACGAATCTGGCCTTCTGACCGACCATGTTGATGCATACGCGACAACAGGTTGAGGCGTACGCATTAACAGTCAGGTGAGCCAGGCGACAATGCCGAGTACGACGCGCAGGACCACCAGCACCGCGGCGGCGATCAGAAGGAACTTGACGGTGTCGTCCTGCTCGGTGACGGTCGCGTCGAGTGTCTTGACTCTGCGCGGGGCTGTCTTCTGTGGGATCGGGCGCGGTCTCGGACCGGACAGCGATACCCTACCATTGTGAACGCAGTGCAATTTGCTGTATTGGCAAGTGGTGCAGCGTTTGTCGCGGGCGTGGCTGAGCTGGAACTGTTCCGTCGTAAGTATCACCGGAACCCGTGGCGCAGCCGGTACGAGATCCGTCGGGGGCGGTATCCGGAGCTCCAGACTGCCGGGTTCTACTGGGGTACCGTGTTGCTGCGCCTGCTGGTAGCCGGGGGTGGGGTAGCGGTGCTGACCCTGGTGAAGGTCGTGTCCTCGTATCACGACGCGGCGTGGGCCGGGGTATGCGCATCCCTCATCTTCACCCGCGCTTTCGCCTACAAAGACCTTGGCACTCAGCTACCTGGGCTCCAAACGCCACTCGACAGCACTGTTGAAGCCCGTGAGGAATCGGGGAGCCTCGAATGAGCGTATACGCCCGGTTTCATCGCCGCCTCACCGCACCCGTCGCCGTCGGGCATCCGGTGAACCGCCCAGTCACCTTCTTCGACAGGATCGCCGCCGCCGCTTCTCACCGACCGCTGCCCCTGTCGGCTGGTCCTCGACCAACCTATGCCGACCGATCCACTCGGACCATTGCCGCACCCGAACGTCGATCCGTCGAGAGCAACCCGCAGCTGCCACCGAACGAGCATGGCTCTGCTGATCCGGCCTCGGTATTCCGAGCACGAATCCCACCACAGCAACGATTTCGTCTCCGTTCCAACCTGGCGGGCGGCCTTGACGATGCCTACATGCTGGCGGGGGAACTGCTCAGCATCACCGATCACCTGCGGCTCTACTTGGTCAACTCGTCTCAGCCGAATCAGGAACCGTACGGAATCCTCGGCCGCTTCGAGCAGCGGCGCAGCAGAAGGGCACACGCACAGACGGTCACCGGATACGTCACCGACATCATTCGCATCGTCGAGCTCTTCTTCGGCAGCGACCTTTTCAGCTATGCACCGCCCGATGTGCTCGCCGCGTATCAGGAACTTGGCCTCGATCGCTTCCAAGCTTTGGATCGCATCAACGTCTTCGCTTCCGCTGGCGTTCGCGGCAGCCGAGAGGCGGTGGTGCAGCGCGCTCGCGACCTCCACCAGTGGAGCCGCCGCCTCTCCCACAGCCTGCAGGTGTTTTACGGCGTCTTGAACGATGTCAGGGGCGCAGATTTGCGCGGGGAAAACCTGGAGGGGATCGACCTCACCGGATTGCGTTGGTCGACCGCGACGCAGTGGCCACCGGAGTGGATCGAGTGGATCACGCACAGCTCGATCACGATCGATGACGACGTTTTCGAGATCGCCAGGGGCACCGGACGCGACCGCTCGGCGGTGGCTCACCCGGCACCGAGCTGAACGACCGTCAGGCTCACTACTCGAGCCTCCGCGAATTGAACAGGAAGCCAAAGCATCTCACCTGCACCCGACACATCGTGGTGGCTTCATCGCGTCAGTGGGAAGCTTGATTTACCACATTACGGCGCCTTCGTCGTTGAAGAACCCGCCGGACGGTCCGTCATCCCGGCAACAGCGCGAGTTGCACGACGGCAGCGGCACCTTGCTCGACAGTTACGGACGCCCGCACCACGGTTCATATCGGTCGCGGTGTAGCCGGGCGCAGCAGAATTGATTTTGACGTTGACGATCCGCGTCAGTGGTGATGTGCGCAGCAGCAGTTGTCGCGCGACTTCTCGTCCGATTCCCCGATTGGCGCCGGTGCCGAGAGCGACGCGGGCTCGATTCGCAGGCATCGCTTAGTGGCGCACCCAGGCTCGAGCCACATCACTGAGGTTCCACCACGAAACGTACTGCGGATCTTCCGATTCCAACTTCCACCCTGACGCTAGGGCATCGAAGAACGCATCATCGCCGGTCTTGCCGCCCTTGGGCTCGCCGATGAACACCAGGCGATCACCCCCGGTGCGTTCGAATTCGGCGAGCGCTGTCGATGCCATGTCGTTGCCCCAGCCGGGTGGCCAGCATAGGAGCAGTACGTGGTCGGATCGACCGCGGATTCGCTCGGCGAACGACATGAGATCGCCGACAGGATGCCAAGTATCGCGTTGTCCGGATGCGCCGGGGAACGAGACGTTCTCGGCGGCATCTGGTGGTTCGGAGTCGTAGGCGTCGACGGTCAGACCGGCGGCAGTCAACTGCGCCGCCCAATACCCGCGCCCGGCACCGATTTCGACCACGCTGCGGCCAGCGCAGAAATCCGTCATCCAGCTGATCGTCTCGGGCGACGGGATGGCGTAGGCGTAGACCGCCTGCAGAATCGTCTGCGCGAAACCCAGCCGCGCACTGCCCTGGAGGCGGCCACCGTCGACCACTCGACGGCTGTCACGTAGCGAGACCGATGGAGCAACGATGTCCCAGTAGGGGTTTCGGCTCTGTGCGTCGCCTCCGGTCATGTAGTTCACGAACCGGAGGTCGAATGCGGCGTCGGCCTGGTCGTCGCCGCTGCCGGGCAGCATCGCCGCGTCCAGGTAGTCGGCAACCTTCGGATACTCGCTGCGGAGGCGGTTCGGGTCGCCGAGCAGGGTGGCCAGTTGATCACGACGTTCGGGCGTCAGCGTCAGATCGGCCATGGCGTCGATTCTCCCTGAGCGAAGCAGGATTCGAGATCGCTCGTCGGGTTCGGCAAGCTGGGATCGGCGGCTGTTGGTTCGCTGGACTTTGTCGCTGACGTTGGTCCTGTTACGGTTGGTCTCGCGCAGGACGCGCGTTGTGACCGGAACGAAGGAGCTGATGAATATGGCCGTCACGGGCCGTGTTCGGCATGTCCTCGTCCGGTTCGTGCGCTGACGCATGACCGGATCGTTTCCCACGATCTGGAGTTTCCTTGTCTTCTGTTTCCCCGGTGACCGAGGTCGTCACCGAACGTCTTGTTCTGCGTCGCTGGACTCGCGCCGAGATCGACGCTGTGCTCGCGGGCCAGCGTCTGCCGCACTGGGCCGCCGACTTCCCGGCCGAGGGGGATCGGGTCGTTGCCGGTCTGATGTCGGATCATCCCGGCTGGCTGACCGGGTATGGTCATCGGCTGGTTGTCGAACGCGGCAGCGGGCTGATCGTCGGATCGATCGGCTTGTTCTGGCCGCCGAGTAATCGCGCACTCGAAATCGGTTACGGCATCGTGTCGTCTCGGCGTGGTCGCGGCTATGCGCCGGAGGCCGTGCGGGCGTTGTCCGAGTTCGCGTTCACCGCACCAGAGGTGCGTACGGTGTTCGCGAAGGTGGAACTGTCGAATCCCGCGTCGGTGCGGGTACTGGAGAAGTCCGGGTTCCAGCGACAGGCCACGTCCGCCGACGAGAATGTCATCGAACTGCGTATGACTCGCACCGAGGGCAACGACGCTCTGGTGAGCGGGCGACCCCGGCCGACGGCCTGATTCGTCTTCCCTTCGCTGTCGCGCGAGGTTGCCGCGGCGGCATTCACATGAATTCACACGAACACGAAGGAATTCTTCCTACGATGACAATTCGTCATACCTGGATCACGCGCGCGGAAATCAGCGCCGACATCCCCGTCATCCGTGAGATCGATCTGGCGGCGTTCGATACCGCACAAGAGGCCGATCTGGTCGAGGCATTGCGCACCGACCCGGCGTGGATCGACGGCCTGTCCCTCGTCGCCACCGACGACGACGGCACGCCTGTCGGGCATGCGCTGCTGACCCGCTGCCACATCGGTGATGTCCCGGCCCTGTGCCTGGGCCCGGTGGCCGTGTGGCCCGAACACCAGAACACCGGCGTCGGAGACGCCGCCGTGCGTGCGGCGCTGCGGGCCGCCACCGGCACCGGCGAACGCTTCGTCACCGTACTCGGACACCCGAGCTACTATCCGCGGTTCGGTTTCACCCGTGCCAGCACGCACGGAATCGGGATCACCATCGACGTCCCGGACGAGGCCCTGATGGCCCTCACCCTCGACGCCCGACACCCGCTGCCCTGCGGCACAATCCGATACGCCGCACCATTCGGCATATAACCGATCACCGTGTGGGGCCGCACGGCCCCACACGGTGCGGCACCACCGACATACTCACGCGAAACTCCATGTAGGAACCAACAACTCCGTCCAGCAACCCGGCGTACTCCTACCACAAGCTCCGACACCCCATCTCAAACAGCCTCTACAGCTTCGAAACACAGCCCGGCCCGGTATGGCTACCGGCGACACAGCACCCGGCACTCGCGAAAAACCTACTCGCTCAACGATAAGAGGAACCATCGACAAGAACGACCGCGCTTGATTCCTATGCCTCAAAGATTTTGATGCCTAGGGATCAAAACCGGCATCGTTGATTCCTGGGAATCATTGCTTGTTCGGATGGCGAACGGCTGCTGGCAGACTCCGCACAGCCACCAGACGACACCATGTGGGCTGCTGTTTGGGGCCGGGCCGTTGTCAACGGCACGCCAATACTGGATCCGGCACGGTTTGCGTGATCAGTGCCGCACTCAGTCGTCCGAGGACTGCGCCGCGACCGGCGGGTCCGTTCGCCGGAGGTGTTCGAGGACGAGGCTGCGGGCGGGTTCGATGTCGGCCAGGAGGCTGTGTCCGGCGCCAGGGACGATCACCGTATGGGCCCCGGCACGCCGCGCGGCCTCCGCAGCCGCCTGCGAATCGTGCACCTGGCTCGCTCCGGCCAGTGCGACGAGGGTCGGGACCGGCAGGCGCGTCAGCCCGTCCGGCAGGTGGGGATAGACGATCGGCGAGGCCGGGAAGTGCGCGGCTCCGTGAGCGAGCAGGTCGAGGTAGGCCTCCACGTGCGCCTGCCCGCTGCCGGGGGTGGTGCCCGGCGCCAGCATCGCGCGGGCGGCCTCGAATGTGGGGTGCGGGTCGCGGTTTCGGCCCAGCTCCTCGAATTCGGGGCTGAGCCCGGCGAAGACCAGGGGCGGGTCGAGCAGGACCAGCCGTCGCACCCGTTCGGGATGGGCGAGGGTGAACCGGAGCGCGAGGTGACCGCCCAGAGATTGGCCGCACAGGTCGGCCGTGGGTAGCCCGAGCAGGTCGAATGTTTCGGCCAGCCAGTCCACGAGATCGTCCATGCTGGTCAAGGCCGCGCCGGTGTGTCGACTACGGCCCGGCTCGCCCATGATGTCCACGGCCCGCACGCGATGCTCCTCGGCCAGTGAACCGACGACCGGATACCACATCCCGGAGGTGCCACTGTATCCGTGGAGCAGGACCAGCGGCTGTCCTGCGGACGGTCCGGCGGACGTGACCCGTGTCGTTCCGTATCGGCCCGCAAGATCTGCCGTCTCGACCGGTACGGGCCACTGTGCCAGCACCGCGTCGTAGGCCCCGAAATATGCGGCCTCCAGCTCAGGGGCGGCGAACGCGCTCATCGCATCTCCTTTTTCAAGTCAGCTGTATTATGTCAGGCGTATGGTGTCGGATGGAAGGGTTCGCGTGCCGAAACAGGTCGATCACCGAGAACGTCGCGAAACCATCGCGCGCGCCCTGTGGCGAGTGGTGGAACAACAAGGGTGGACCCGAGCGACGATGCGCGAGATCGCCCGCGAGGCGGATGCCTCCCTGGGGCAGGTCCAGCACTATTTCGGCTCCCGGACAGCGATGCTCGTATTCGCGATGGAATTCGCTGCCGAACAGACCGCACGGCGCGTCACCCGAAGCCTCGACCGTCTCGGCTCACCTCCACACCCCCGAGACGTACTGCGAGTGACGCTCATGGAGATGCTGCCCCTACACCCGGACGCCCGCGCCACCAGCCGGATGAGCGCCGCCTACACCCTCGAGGCGTTACACGACCCAGAGCTGCACGAACAGGCCCGCCTCGGACTCCACGACGGCAGAGCACTGACCGAACGCCTGATCAGGCAAGCGATCACCGAGGGCCACATCCCCGCAGACCGTGACCCGGCCATCGAGACGAACCTCCTGCTCGCGCTGACCGGCTTCACCCCGCTTCTCGACTTCGACGTCATCGATCCCGATGCCGCGCTGACCGCCATCGATTACTACCTCGACAGACTCTTCGACCGCACGCCGCAACATCGCGAGCAGTAGACGTTCATCGCATCGGTCGGTCGTGGTCTACCGCTACGCCATTGTCCGATCGCGGACTCGTTGTCCCACACCAGCACTCGCGACACGCTGAGGTTCCGCCGCTTTCACCGAGAGCTCGGACGTGGTCCTATCGGTCCCGGAAGGAGTACTCGATGTGCCGCAGGTAGCCGTCGATCGCGCGACGCACTTTGTGGGGCGGGTGGGGCTCGAACCCACGACCAGCGGATTATGAGTCCGCGGCTCTAACCGACTGAGCTACCGCCCCCGACCGCAGTGGATGGCTGCGGGTGTGGGGCGATGCTACCGGGTTGGGTGGGGATACGCCTACTCGGACCTCCGGTAGCGGATACTGTGTCGCTGGAGGGGACGGACGGGAGGTTGTGATGGCGAGTCTGTTGTCGAATGTTCTGCGGGGGCATCAGTGGGTGTACGAGAAGTCGGATGGGCTGGTGGGGCATCGGCTGCTGCTCGGGAATCCGACGTTGCTGTTGCGGACGGTGGGGCGGAAGACGGGGCAGGTGCGGACCAGTGCGCTGACCTACGGGCGGGACGGGGAGAGTTTTCTGGTGACGGCGTCGAACGGTGGGTCGCCGCGGCCGCCGGGGTGGCTGGCGAATGTGAAGGCGCGGCCGGAGTGTGAGATTCAGGTGGGGCGGCGGCGGATTCCGGTGACGGCGCGGGCCACCTACCCGGACGATGCGGACTACGCGCGGCGATTCGCGATGGTGGACAAGGTCAATCAGGGCCGGTACACGCAATATCAGAAGATGACCGATCGGCCGATCGCCGTCGTCGTGCTGACGCCGCGCGGCTGAGCCGGGCGGCGTCAGCGCCGAATCACACGGTGAGGATGGTCCGCCCCACCGCCGCGCGGGATTCGATGGCGGCGTGCGCTTCCGCCGCCCGATCCAGCGGAAAGGTCTGTCCCACCACCACTTCGAAGTCCCCGGCCGCGGCCGCCGCCAGCGCTTGGGCGCCGAGCGCGTGCCAGTCGATGCCGTCGGCCCGCGTGATATCCATCAGCGTGTGCACCGTAACGCCCGGCGCGGCAACGCTCTCCGCGTCGTCGTTGAAGAATCCGCCTGCCGCATTGCCGTATCCGAAGAAGCGCCCGCCCTCGACGACCGTCCCCAGCGCGTCCCGGCCGATCTTCCCGCCCGCGCCGTCGAACACCACGTGCACGCCCGCGCCGCCGGTCAGCTCCAGCACCTGGTCGGCCCAACCCGATTCGTCGTAGTCCACCACCGCGGTCGCGCCGAGCCGCTCGGCCAGCGCGAGTTTCGTCCCGCCCCGCGCCGCCGCGATCACCCGCGCCCCGGCCGCCCGCGCCAGCTGCACGAACAGCGTGCCCAGGCCACCCCCGGCGGCGGTGACCAGCACCCACTCCCCCGGCCGCACCGCCGCCTGCCCCAGCACCGCCAGCGCGGTGCCGCCGTCGTGGACCAGCGCCGCAGCCCGCACCAGGTCCAGCCCCTCCGGCACCTCGGCCAGCGCGTCCGCCTTCGCCGCCGCCCGCTCGGCATAACCGCCGACCGGTTGCCCGCCGCCGATCCCGCTGGCCGCGGTCTGCGTGGCGACCCGCCTGCCGACCCACGCCGGATCGACATCCGGCCCGACCGCCGACACCACACCGGCGACCGCCCCGCCCGGCACGTAGGGCACCCGGATCGCGAAGAAGTCCTGCCCCCACCCGGCGCGCAGCCTGGCGTCGAGGAACATCACATCGGCCGCGGCGACATCCACCACGACCTCGCCCGGACCCGCCACGGGATCGGGCGCCACGCCCGGCCGCAGCACCTCGGGCCCACCGAACGACTTCACTTCCACCACATGCATTTCCGACCACTCATTCCTGGGTTCCGATCGCTGGAACCCCAGCCTCCTACCTGAAGTAAAGTTCAGGTCAAGTCGGTGCGAAGTGGTCCCCGAGCAGAAAGTTCGCTACCCTCAGCAACGAGGGGAGTACTTCCCAAGAGCCACTCCGGTCAGTACGGCTTCCACCGACGGAATCCCCGGATGGCCACCCGCAATCGGGTGAAGGAGACCTCGGGTGCTTTGCTATACCCGAGGAGACCAGTGACCCCCCACGTTCTCGCATCCCCCGCCCTGCAGACGATCGGTTCGCCCTGGCTGTGGGCGGCGACCATCGCCGGCATCCTCGCGCTGCTCGCGCTCGACTTCGCCGTCACCCGGCGCCCGCACGAGGTGTCGATGCGCGAGGCGATCGGCTGGACGGTGTTCTACCTCGCGCTTCCGGTCGTCTTCGGCCTGGCGCTGTGGGCGGTCTACGGCGGCACGCCCGCGACCGAATTCTTCACCGGCTACGTGGTCGAGAAGTCGCTGTCGGTGGACAACCTGTTCGTGTTCATGCTGCTGCTGGCGGCCTTCGCGGTGCCCGCGGCGCTGGCGCAGCGGGTGCTGCTGTACGGCATCGTGGGCGCGCTGGTACTGCGCGGCGGGTTCATCGCGCTCGGGGCGGCCGCGCTGGCCGCGCTGGACTGGGCGTTTCTGCTGTTCGGCGCGATCCTGCTGGGCACCGCGGCGAAACTGCTGGTCGACGCCGCCGGCGGGCACGATCAGGAGGTCGACATCTCCTCGATGCGGTCGGTGCGGCTGCTGCGCAAGCTGATGCCGGTGACCGACGACTACCGCGGCCCCCGCATGACGGTCCGGGAGGCGGGCCGCCGGGCGCTGACCCCGCTGGCGCTGGTGGTGACCGCGGTGATGGCCACCGACGTGGTGTTCGCCGTCGACTCGGTGCCCGCGGTGTACGGCGTGACCGGCGACCCGTACCTGGTGTTCGCCACCAACGCGTTCGCCCTGCTCGGCCTGCGGGCCCTGTACTTCGTGCTGCAGGCGGCGCTGGCGCGGCTGGTGCACCTGGCCTACGGTCTGGCCGTCATCCTCGCCTTCATCGGCGTGAAGCTCGTGCTGCACTGGGCACACGGCATCTGGGGCGGCCTCCCCGAGATCCCCACCGTCGCCTCCCTCGGCGTCATCGTGGTGGTGCTGACCGTAGTCACCGTGACCAGCCTCCGCGCCACCCGCAACGACCCCGAGATCGGCTCGGCCACCGAGACTTCCACGCCGTAGTCGAACACTCAGATCCCGTCATCCGGCGAACACCCAGATCCCGTCATCCCCGCGAACACCCAGATCCCGTCATCCCCGCGAACACCCAGATCCCGTCATCCCGGCGTGCTTGTGGCCGGGATCAGATCAGCTTCACGCGGGCCGCGACGAAGCGGGCGAGGGCCGGGGCGAAGCGGTGGAAGTGGTACTGCAGGTGGGCTTCCGGGGTGACGGGGACGACGGCGCGGTCGTTCTGCACGGCGCGGACGATCTGCGCGGCGACCTTGTCCGGCCCGTAGTGGCGCTTGCGGTAGAGGTCGTCGTAGCGGGCCTGCTTGCGCGCCTCCTCCTCCGCGGAGACGCCGGAGAATCGGGTGGTGGCAACGATATTGGTGTGCACGATGCCCGGGCAGACGGTGTGCACGCCGATTCCCTTGCCCGCCAGCTCGGCCCGCAGGCAGTCGGAGAACATGAAGACCGCAGACTTGCTGGTGGAGTAGGCGCTGAACCCGCGCTGCGGCGTATAGGCGGCCATACTCGACAGATTCACGATGTGCCCGCCGAGGCCGCGCTCGGCCATGGCCGCGCCGAAGGTGCGGCAGCCGTTGATCACACCGCCCAGATTCACCCGCAGCACCCGATCGAAATCGCGCGCGGACGTCTCGAAAAAGTCGCCCGCCTGGCCGATTCCGGCATTGTTGACCAGGATGTCGGGCACCCCGTGCGCGGCGACGACCGCGGCCGCGTGCTCGGCCATCGCCGCCTCGTCACCGACATCGACGCTGTAGGCGTGCGCGACACCGCCTGCGGCCGAGACGAGTTCGGCGGTCTCCTTCGCCGCGTCCAGATTGATGTCCGACAGCACGATCTCGGCCCCGTGCCGCGCGAAGGCCAGCGCGGTCTCGCGCCCGATGCCGCTGCCGCCGCCGGTGATCACCACCAGCTGATCGTCGAAACGACCGCGCGCACGACCGGCCTCGGCCCGCCGCAGCCCGCGCGGCGCCGGGCCGCCGTCCAGGGCGTCGACGAGTTCGGCTGTGGCCGTGGCCAACAGCTCCGGATGCGAGAACGGCAGCCAGTGCCCGCCCGCGACCTCCCGCCGCCATAGCCGCGGCGCCCACCGCTGGGTGTCGGCGTATCCGGCGGGCCGCACCGCCACGTCGCGGCGGGCGATGATCAGCTGCACCGGCACCTCGGTGCGGCGTTCGCGCGGACCCAGCAGGCGCGGCAGGATATTCGCGCGATAGATCCGCATCCCGTCGAAGAAGTCCTCGCGAAAAGCCGGGCCCAGTGTCACGTTCGCGGCGTCGGTCTCGTTCATCAGCCCGACGAACCGCCGCCACACCCGCTCCGCCGACAGCGGCCGCAGCAGCACCCGCGGCAGCCCGGGCGTCATGAACAGGAACGTGTAGGTCGACGACAGCAGCTGCGTGAACGGACCCCACGCCGCGCCGCGAGACAGCTTGGCGCGCATCCACGTTCCGAGATGATCGAGGTTCGGTCCCGACACCGAGGTGAACGACGCGATACGGTCCTGCGCGCCCGGCTCACACACCGCCTCCCACATTTCCACCGATCCCCAGTCGTGCGCGAGCACGTGCACCGGCCGGTCCGGGCTGACCGCCGCGGCCACGGCGAAGAAGTCGGCCGCGAACCGGTCCAGCCGGTAGTCCGCGGTGCGGGTGGTGCGCGTGGAGCGGCCGTGCCCGCGGGTGTCGTAGGCGACGACGTGAAAGCGCCCGGCCAGCAGCGGAATCACCCGGTCCCACAGGTGATGATCGTCGGGCCAGCCGTGCACCAGGACCACGGTGGGGGCGGCCGCATCGCCGTATTCGTAGACGGCGAGGTCGAATCCGTCACTGCGGACGGTGCGTTCGGCGTCGGGAGTCGGTTCGGTCACGAGGGTCTCCAATTCGTCCGTAGCGGTGCGCGACTCACAGGTCGATCACCAAACGTTCACCGTCACAGCGGGATACACAGATCAACATGTCACCGTCGGCCCGCTCGTCCGGGGTCAGCACGGTGTCGCGGTGGTCGACCGGGCCGTCGAGCACCCGCACCCGGCAGGTGCGGCAGAAGCCCTGGCGGCACGAATACGCGGCGTCCGGGCGGACTTTCAGCACCTCCTGGAGCGCCGAGCGATCCGCGGGCACCGCGATCACCTCGCCGGTGCGGGCCAGCTCGATCTCGAACGGCTTGCCGTCCACCACCGGCGGGGCCGAGAACCGTTCGGAATGCAGCTCCACGCCCGGCATGTCGCGCACGGCCGCCGCGATGACGGCGGTCATCGGGACCGGGCCGCAGCAGTACAGGGCGGTGTCGGGGCCGACGCCCGGCAGCAGATCCGCGGCGGCGGGCAGGCCGTGCCGGTCGTCGGTGCGCACCGTGACGCGATGGCCGAAACCCTCCACCTCGTCCAGGAACGGGATGGTGTCGCGGCTGCGGCCGGTGTACACCATGGACCAGTCGACGCCGAGGCGGTGCGCCATCCGGATCATCGGCAGAATCGGCGTGATGCCGATGCCACCGGCCACGAAATGCACCCGGGCCGCCTCGGATCCGTAGCCCGGCAGCACGAAGGGGAACGCGTTGCGCGGGCCGCGCACCACCACCCGGCTGCCGGGAAGCAGGGTGTCGTGGACCTCCACGGAGCCGCCGAGTCCGTCCGGAATGCGCCGCACCGCAATGCGATAGCCGCGGCGGTCGGCGGGATCGCCGCACAGCGAATACTGCCGCAGCAGCCCGGACGGCAGCTCCAGATCCAGGTGCGCGCCGGGCCACCAGACCGGGAGTTCCCGCCCGTCCGGCGCGACGAGCAGCAGGCTGATCACATCGGTGTCGTGCGCCTCGACCCGTCGCTCGGCGACCGTCAGCGCCAGCCGGTGATCGTCCACCCGGCCCGCGGGCTCGCGCCGATTGATCAGCGTGCTCCAGCGCAACCGGGTCTCGGCGACCGCGTCGAAGACCCGAATGGCCCTGTCGCGCCGCCGCTTTCCGTACAGATCCGCTGGCACCTCGGCCGGCGCGGGTCGACGGACGGTCACGAGGCCAGCGCTCGCGCCGCGGGCGACTTGGCCAGATAGGCCACCGCCTGCGCCGTCGAGCCGACGGACTCGGGCGTGTAGCCGGGCTGCGCGACCGAGACCGCGCTCCACAGCAGCGACGGCACACCCGGCAGCGCGCCCCGCCACATGGCGCCGAACACCCGCAGCAGCAGCCGCGGATAGCCCAGGTCGGGCAGCGAAGGATCCTGACGCACAAGATATTTGGTGCCGCGCACCACCAGCGACAGGAAGATCGGGAACACCAGCAGCATGAGCGCGCAGCGGCGCACGTAGCCGATGCCGAAGTAGGCGGCGACATCGTGGGCGACGTGGCGGTGCTCCACCTCCTCCGCGCCGTGCCAGCGGAACAGGTCCGCCATGTTCGGGTCGGCGCCGAATTGCTCCAGATCGGCATTGAGCACCCAGTCGCCGAGGAAGGCGAAGAAATGCTCCAGGGTCGCGATGAAGCCGAGCCGTTCGACCAGGGTCTGGAATTCCGCGCGGGCGTCCTGGCCTTCGCGCGGGCCGAGGGTTTTGCGGAACAGGTATTCCATCTGCTCCACATACGGCCGGACCTCGATACCGTGCGCGGACAACACCTCGTCGAGCACCCCGTTGTGGGTTTCGGCGTGCATCGACTCCTGGCCGATGAATCCGAGCATCTGCTCGCGCAGCCTGTCGTCCTTGACCAGGGGCATGGCCTCGGAGAACGCCTGACAGAACATCCGCTCGCCCTCGGGCAGCAGCAGGTTCAGGGCATTGATCAGATGCGAGGCGATCGGCTCGGCGGGCATCCAGTGCAGCGGCGTGTCCCGCCAGTCGAAGCGCACGTTGCGGGCGTGCAGAGCTACCTCGCCCGGATCGATCGTCGCGCGGCGCGTCCGAAAGGGAAGTAACTTCATCGGTACTCCTGGTCTCGTCGTCCCTGCCCGGACGGGCGGTTTCTTCGTGAGCGTAGCAATATTCTACCCGTAACTGCTACCTGGAGTTACACCTAGAAGCACCTATTGTGGACGAACGTCCGGATTCCCCGTGCTCAGCGCTTGGTCAGCGGCCTGGTCGTCGCCTTTCCGTCGGCATCGATGGTCGTGGCCTTGGTGAAGACGTTCCCCGGCTGCACCGGCTCGGACAGCACGACATGGACCTGCTTGGTGACGAAGTGCCCGGCGGCGCAGTTCGGGTCGCAGGTGTTGTCGTGCTCGACGCCGTCACCCTCGGCCTTGTCCGTACCCCAGGACCGCCAGCGGATCTGCTCGACCCGCATGCCCAGATCCGCGCACGCGAGGATCAGCGTGGGCGGGCGCACGGCGGGCTGATCGAAGGAACAGTCGATAACTTCGGGACGGGAGTCGGCGGCCACCGGCGTCGGCGAGCCGGAGGAGCCACAGGCCCCCGCCCCCGCGCTCGCGACGAGAACCCCCACCATCGCGCAGATCGATCGCAATCCGCGCACCATTCGATCATTTGTCATGCGCATACCTTCGTCCCGGTCGCCGTCCGCCGACACCGATTTTCGGGCAGGGTAACGCACGATCGGACGAATTGTGCGATGGCACACGGATGAAGCCGCCGATCCAAATACGATCGTGCAATGAATTCCGGAACACCGGACGGCGCAACGCAAGTCGACGGGCGCCTCGGTTATCTACTGGTGCGCTCCGCAATGCGGGTGCGCCAGCGCTATTTGAGTCAGTTATCCACACTGGGCCTGCTGCCGAATCAGCACGTCATTCTCGCCACGCTGCACGAGCTCGGGCCCTGTCATCAGAAGGAGCTCGCAACCCGGATCGGTTTGGACACCGGCGATCTCGTCACCTATCTCGACGGCCTGCATACCGCGGGCGCGATCGAGCGGACCCGCGACCCGAAGGACCGCCGCCGTCAGATCGTGTCGCTGACGCCGGAGGGACGCACCACCCTCGAGACCGCCGATCGTGCCCTCGACATCCTGGAGGGCGTCACCTTCGGCTGCTTCTCCGCAACCGAAAGAGCCCTCCTGGGAGAACATTTGGCCAGACTGTATCGCTCTCTGTCCACTTGATCCGACGAGTTCACCTGCGGCGCAAGCCCACCGGCCCGCACCATCCGCGCACGCGGGCCGGTCAGAAGGTGAAGACGTAGTTGCTGTGGTTGATGGCCATGCACTGGTTGGGGAAGCTCTGGCGCCAGGAGACCGGGGTGCCGTGCCAGAAGCCGTCCGCGGTCAGTGTGACCGGGTCGTACAGCATGGAACAGAAGCGGATGGGCTGACCGCGGAGGGCATCGAAATTGCCGCCCACCGCATTCAGTTCGTCGCACGCCGACACGGCCTGCGGGTGCGTGCCGAGTGCCATCGGGGAGCACATCAGCACGGCGGTGCGGACGGGCGTATTCCCGTGCGTCACCGTCAGGATCAGGGCGGACAGATCGGGGCCGGGGGGCGGATCCGCCTGCGCGGGAGCGGCCGCCAATGCCGCCACCGCCATTCCCGCGGCCACCGCGCTCACCGTTCGCACTCCGAGAGACATGGTTGATCACCTCTTCCGTACTTGCCGGTCATCTGCACGATCGGTCCGGCGCCCCCGGGCGTTTCATCGCCTCCGGGCCTACGAGCGCGACCACCGCTCCGACCAAGCCCACAGTGGTTCCAACGCTCGGCTCAATTCTCCGCCGCGCGCGGTCAGTTCGTAGGACTTGTCGGGGCGTTTGACGACGATTCCGGCGTCCTGCAGGGTCTGCAAACGCACGGACAGCATGCTCGAGGAGCAGTTGTCCATGCGGCGGCGAAGTTCCAGAAACCCCAGAGGCCCGGGCGCCAGCTCCCAGATCACGCGCAGCATCCAGCGCTGGCCCAGCAGTTCCATGGCCGCGTGACTCGGCTGCCTTGCGCTTCTCATTTCGAACCACCATAGTAGTTCTGAAATAGAAGCAATCGAACGGGGAGCGGATCGTGGACTCGCGGCGAATCGTGTTGGTAACCGGGGCATCCCGCGGCATCGGCGCGGAGACGGCCCGGCTGCTGGCCGCCCGCGGCGACCACGTGGTGGTCAACTATCGCGAGAAGCGCAGGCGGGCACGCGAACTTGCGGACGCGATCGCGGCCGCGGGCGGCAGTGCGTCGGTCGCCGGGGCCGATCTGTCCGACGAGGCCGCCGCGCGGTCGCTGATCGACGGGATCGCCGAGCGCTTCGGCCGCCTGGATGTGCTGGTGCTCAACGCCTCCGGCGGGCTAGAGCAGGGCGCTCCGCCGAACTACGCCATGGCCGTCAACCGGGATGCACAGGTCCGGCTGGTCCGGCTCGCGCTGCCGTGGCTGCCCGCGGGCGGGCGGATCGTCTTCGTCACCAGCCATCAGGCACATTTCCACGGCCGCAAGCCGGTGCCCGACGCCTACATTCCCATCGCCACCAGCAAGCGCGCCGGGGAGGACGCCCTGCGCGGGCTGATCCCCGAATTCACCTCGCACGGCGTCGGATTCACCGTCGTCTCCGGCGATATGATCGACGGCACCATCATCGTGCGCCTGCTCGAGCGCCGCGATCCCGGCGCCGTCGCCGCCCGCACCCAGCACGGCCCGCTGCCGACCGTCGCGGAATTCGCGACCGCCGTCGCCGACGCCACGGTCGCCGGCACCGAGCCGGGGCACACCGTCTACATCGGTGGGGCGGACTACCTGTCCCGGCGCTGATCCCGGAACCGTCAGCGGCGCAAGAACTCCAGGACGGTGTCGGTCTGGCCGAGGATCGCGTGGCCGACGCCGGGCAGCAGGTGCACGGTCGCGTCGGGCACGCAGTCCCGCAGGCGGCGTGCGGTTTCCGCCGAGTCGAACAGGACGTCGCGGGCGCCGACGATCGCCAGCACCGGCATGGTGAGGCGGCCCAGCTCCGCGTCGGAGAAGATCGGCAGGCGTTCGGTGCGGGGCTTGAAGTACGAGAAGGTCAGTG
Source organism: Nocardia terpenica (assembly GCF_013186535.1). Lineage (NCBI taxonomy): Bacteria > Bacillati > Actinomycetota > Actinomycetes > Mycobacteriales > Nocardiaceae > Nocardia > Nocardia terpenica. Next base: position 1,492,161 of record NZ_JABMCZ010000001.1, on the reverse strand, counting down.
CCACCTGGTCGAGCGCCGCCGCGACCTCGGTCGAGTCCAGACCGGTCACGATGCGCGCCGAACGGCGCACTCCGGCACGGCCGAACAGGCGGAGGACGATCGCGGCGGGCATCCAGCCGTATTGCTGCCTGCCGATGCCGCCCGGGCACAGCAGCGCCAGCCGGGTGACCCGTTCGGGGTGGCGGGTCACGAATCGCAGTGCCACCCAGGCGCCGAGCGAGGTGGCGACGATCGGGGTGCGCGAAAGTCCCAGGCCCGTCAGGACATCGTCGAGCCAGAGCTCAAGGGCGTCGGAGGTCAGGGCCGGGCGGGCGGGGGCGCTCAGGCCGGGCTCGCCGACGATATCGACGGCGTAGGTGCGGAAATGCGTTGCCCACCGGGCGATGTCGCCGCGCCACATGGATGTGTTCGCTCCCGAGCCGTGCAGCAGCACCAGCGGCGGCGCGTCCCGGGGGCCGGAGGCGAGGACGAAGGTCTCGCCCTCGCGGGTGGGAATGCGCAGCTCCTCGCCGGGAACGGGCCAGGCGCGCAATGCCTCTCGGTACTGCCGCTCGACCGCGCGGGCACCGGCCTCGGATTTGTAGATGGTGGTCATGACGCGAGAACTCCGTCCAGATAGTCGAACAGTCGTGCGGTGTCGGCCAATCCGCCCACCACGATGACCTTCATGCGGGCACGCTCCTCGTCGTAGAGGGTGTGCACGGTCAGGGATGCGTCACCGGCGCGCCGACTGGCGGCCGCGCCCATCAGCAGGGAGGTGACGCGGTCGGCGGTCTCGCGGCCGACGGCGTCGATCTCCACGATGCTCGACGCCTCGATGCGCCGCTGCCGCGCCGACTCACGCGGGGCCTGCGGCACCGCTCCCCCGGTGAACGCCTCCAGGTCCGCGTGTGCGATCCGGTACTGCTTGCCGATGCGCACGGCGGGCAGCCGCCCCTCCCGGACATACCTGCGCACGGTGCGCACATGCAGTCCCAGGCGTTCGGCGACGTCCTCCACGGAGTACAAGGGGTTGTTCACTTGTGTACTCTATCGTTCCCTACCAGTCGAAGTAAAGGGACTTATAAGGACCAATAGGGAACGAGTGATCCCGGCGTGCTTTTGGCCGGGATCTTCCGGAAGATCCCGGCCAAAAGCACGCCGGGATCACGAGAGTGGACTTCCCCGCTCACGAGAGTGGACTTCCCCGCCCACGGGAGCGGACTCCCCCGCCCACGGGAGCGGACTCCCCCGCCCACGGGAGCGGACTCCCCCGCACGGCCGACCTCATTCGAAGCGGGTTCCCAGGGCCGCAGGCGATCTCGACAAGTGTCAGTCCGGCCAGACCGGGCTGCGCTTGGCCAGGAAGGCGGCCATTCCCTCGCGGGCGCCGGGGAGCTGGGAGGCGGCGGCCATGACCTCCAACGCGATGGCATAGGCGTCGGCCTCGGGGCGGTCGAGTTGGGCGTAGAGGGTGCGCTTGCCCAGTGCCTTGCTGGCGCGGCTGCCGCGGGTGGCGCGGGCCAGGAGATCCGCGACGGCCGCGTCCAGGTCGGCGTCGGGCACGACGCGATTGATCAGCCCCCACTGCTCGGCGGTGCGCGCATCGATCGGGTCGCCGGTCAGGGCCAGTTCCATCAGGCGCTTGCGGCCCACGGCTCGCGCCACCGGCACCGCGGGCGTGTGGCAGAACCAGCCGCCCTTGCCGCCGGGCAGGGCGAATCCGGCCGATTCGGCGGCCACCGCCAGATCGCAGGACGCCACCAGCTGACAGCCCGCGGCCGTGGCCAGCCCGTGCACCCGCGCGATGACCACCTGCGGCACCGATTCGATCGCCGACATCACGTCGGTGCACAGCGTGAGCAATTCGCGCACGCCCAGCAGATCCCGCGCCGCCACATCGCCGAAGTCGTGCCCCGCCGAGAACACCGGCCCCGCCGCCCCCAGCACGATCCCCGTCGCATCCGTCTCCCCCGCGGCCCGAAACGCCGCCAGCAACTCCCCCAGATGCTCCCCCGACAGCGCATTCCGCCGATCCGGCCGATTCATGGTGATACGCACGGTCGCCCCGTCCCGCGCAACGAGCAGATGCCGATACTCCACAGCGGTCATGCGTTCACGGTAGTGCGCCACCCTCCGGTCTTTTCGTCATTTCGGCGTGCCCTCATACCCTGCGGGGAATTGAGGCTTGTCGGTGCCGGGGTGAGGCTGGGGGTGTGAATGAGATTCGGTATGGGCTGGTTGCTCCGGCGGGGCATGCGCAGGTGGTGGCCGGGGGGTCGGTGCGCGGGGTGGTCGAGTTGGTGGTGGGGGCGGAGCGGCGGGGGTTCGATTCGGTGTGGGTGGGGGATTCGCTGCTGCGGGCGCGGATCGAGCCGTTGGCGTTGCTGGCGGCGGTGAGTTCGGTGACCGAGCGCATTACGCTCGGGACGGCCGTGCTCATTCCCGCGTATCGCAATCCGGTGCAGGCGGCGCTGACCATAGCCTCGCTGGATCTGCTGGCCGAGGGGCGGTTGATTCTCGGTGTGGGAGGGGGCTTTCCGGGGATCAGCGAGCCGGAGTTCGAGCTGTCCGGCGTGCGGTTCCGGACCCGTTTCTCGCATCTGGACGATACGGTGCACCTGTGGCGGCGGCTGTGGTCGGGAAACTCGGAGCCCTTCCGCGGCAAGGTTCTTCGCTACGACTGGCTGCCCGAGGTGCCGCGCCCGCACCGGCCGGGCGGCCCGCCGATCTGGCTCGGCGGCATCACCCCGCAGGCATTGGCGCGCACCGCCCGCCACTACGACGGCTGGCTGCCCTACCCACCCGATGTCGCCGACTACGCCTCCGGCCTGGCCGCAATCCGCACCGCCCGTCCGACTTCCGATCGAGCCGACACCCCGCTCACCCCGGCCCTGTTCGCCACGATCGTCGTCGACGACGATCCCGATCGCGCCCGCGCCGTAATGCGTGACTACGCGGAGACCACCTACCGCATGCCCCTGGAAAGGATCGAACAGATCCAGGTCATGATCGCAGGCTCCGCCGAAGATGTTGCGTCCCGGCTCAACCGATATGTCGAGGCCGGGGCCGAGCACATTCTGCTCCGCATTGCCGCCATCGATCCGATAACGTTCGCTGCTCAGCTCGATCGGGTCACGGCGCTGCTCGATCGCCTACCTCGCGTAATGCCTTGATACATATAGATTCCGGCGTGCTTTTGGCCGGAATCTACGGTGAGATCCCGGCCAAAAGCACGCCGGGATCATGACGGGGGCACGCCGGGATCCTGACGGGGGCACGCCGGGATCATGACGGGGGCGCCGGGATGTCCTATGCCCCCGAGTACTCCATAGGCGGTGGGCCGACCGTTTCATGGACGGAGAAGCGGTGGATAGGGCCGTCGGTTTCGGTTAGGGCCAGGCCGGAGCCGCCGCGGCGGACCGCGACGATTTCCGCGGCGACGGCCACGGCCGTTTCCTCCGGCGTGTGGCCGCCGAGGTCGAGGCCGATGGGCGAATGGAGCCGGGACAGTTCGGATTCGGTGAGCCCGGCGGCCAGCAGGCGGGCGGTGCGGTCGGTGTGGGTGCGGCGCGAACCCATGGCGCCGACGTAGGCCACCGGCAGGCGTAAGGCCACCTCGAGCACGGGGACATCGAATTTCGCGTCGTGGGTGAGGACGCAGATCACCGTGCGCGAATCCACCCGGGTCCCCGCCAGATAGCGGTGCGGCCAGTCCACCACCACCTCGTCGGCCTCGGGAAACCGTGCCCGCGTGGCGAATACCGGCCGGGCGTCGCACACCGTGACGTGATAGCCGAGGAACTTGCCGATGCGGGCGACGGCCCCGGCGAAATCGATGGCACCGAACACGATCATCCGCGGCGGCGGCACCGACGATTCCACGAACACCGTGACTTCCCGGTCGTCGCAACCGATCACGCGCAACCCGGTGGCGCCGAGGTCGAGCATCGCCCGCGCCTCGGCCAGCACCCGCTCGTCGAACCACGCACCCTCCGCCCAGTCCGGCCCCAGCGCCAGCATCGCGCCGGTGTGCACATCCCGGACCAGCGCCACCGCATCCTCGCAGCGCAGCGCCCGCTCGAGCGTGGCACGCTCGAGTGAGCCGACCCGCTGCACCAGCACCTCCAGCGCTCCGCCACAGGTCAATCCGACCGCGAAGGCGTCGGAATCGCTGTAGCCGAAGGTTTCCCGCCGCGGCTCCCCGGTGCGCAGCACCTCCCGGCACAGCTCGTACACCGCGCCCTCGACGCAGCCGCCGGAGATGCTCCCGATGGCGGTACCCGAATCATCCACCGCCATGGCCGCACCCAGCGGCCGGGGAGCACTGCCGGTCACACCGATAATGCTGGCGACGGCGTAGTCCTGGTGCGCCGCATGCCATTGCAGCAACCGTGCGGTCAGCTCGCGCATATCCCGTCACCCTTTCAACAGCAGTTCGATGGCGGAGATGCCGAAGTAGCAGGCGAATACCGCACTCACCACCCACACCAACCCGTGGATCTCGCGGAACTTCCCGCGTGCGGCCTTGATCACGGTGTAGGAGATCAGGCCCGCGCCCACCCCGTTGGTGATGGAGTAGGTGAACGGCATCGCGACGATCGTCAGGAACGCCGGAACGGCGAGTTCCAGGTCGCTCCAGTCGATCTTGCGCGCCTGCGTCATCATCAGCGCCCCCACCAGCACCAGCGCCGGGGCCGCGGCCTGGATCGGCACCACCCCGGCGATCGGGGTGAAAAACACGGCGAGACAGAACAATCCGCCGGTCATCACGCTGGTCAGGCCGGTGCGCGCGCCCTCACCGACACCGGTCGCCGACTCGACATACACGGTGGCGCCCGCGCCGCCGCTGGCACCGCCGATGATCTGCGCGATGCCGTCCATGGTCAGCACCTTGCCGAGGCCGGGCATGCTGCCCCGCTCGTCGAGCAGCCCCGCCTCGTCGCACACCCCGAAAACCGTTCCCATGGCGTCGAAGAAGCCGGTCAGCACCAGCGTGAACAACACCACCCCGGCGGTCAGCGCACCCGCCCGGACGAAACCGCCGAACGGATCGATGTGCAGCATCAGCCCGAAATCCGGTGCGGCGAACAGACCTTTGGGCAGCTTCGGCACCACGGTGCCCCACGCCTTGGGGTCGATGGTGGCCACCGCGTTGACGATGATCGCCAGCACGGTGGAGATCGCGATGCTGATCAGGATCGTGCCCGGCACCTTGCGGATGTACAGCGCGAGCATGAGCAGCAGACCGACGGCGAAGATCACGACCGGCCAGCCCTCCAGGTGCCCGTCGGGCCCCAGCCCCACCGGCGGCCCGGTCGGCGAACCGTGCCCGACCACCCCGGAGGACACCAGGCCGATCAGCGCGATGAACATGCCGATCCCGACGCCGATCGCGTTCTTGAGCGCCAACGGAATCGCGTTGATGATCATCGTCCGCAGCCCGGTCGCGGCCAGGATCACGATGATCACGCCCATCAGCACCACCAGGCCCATGGTCTGCGGCCAGGTCATGTGCGGGGCGGCCTGGAAGGCCACCACCGGCACCACCCCGAGCCCGGCGGCCAGCGCCAGCGGCACATTGCCCACCAGACCCATGAGAACGGTGGACAGGCCCGCGGACAACGCCGTGGCCGTGGTGAGTTGGGCGATGCTCAGATGATTGCCGTCGATATCGGTGGCGCCGCCCAGAATCAGCGGCACCAGCAGGATGACGTAGGCCATCGCGACGAAAGTGGTGATACCACCGCGTATTTCGCGGGACACGGTGGTGCGGCGTTCCCGGAGCCGGAAGATCCGCTCGCCTACGGATCTGCCGATCACGGGGGTGGTGCGGGTTTCTACTTGGGTCATTGGCGTGCCCTCCTCGGGGCATAGCCGACCTTGCGGTCCGTGCCGTCAGCGGACCTGGGGTACGGTAATGCGGTTGTGGGGTCCCGGCAGAGCCGGAACCTCCTGTTGATCAACAGCTTTGAATGATGTCCTCCGGCCGCACCGGCACCCGTGTCAGGTGACCGGTGCCGCCGGCGGCCCGGCAGGCGTGGCGAATCGCCGAAACGATGGCCGGGGTGGAGGAGAGCGTCGGGGGCTCTCCGGCGCCGCGCAGGCCGTAGGGCGCCCGCGGATCGGCGTTCTCGAGGATTTCCAGCTTCTGCGTGGGGGTGTCGAGAATGGTGGGGATGAGATAGTCCGTGAACGAGGGGTTGCGCACCTTTCCGTTGGTTACCTGGATTTCCTCCATGACCGCCAGGCCGAGGCCCTGCACGGACCCGCCGTGGATCTGGCCCTCCAGCGACAGCCGGTTCATGATCCGGCCGACGTCCTGGACGGCGTCCAGGGCGACCACCTTCACCAGGCCCAGTTCGGTGTCGACGTCGACCACCGCGCGGTGCACGCAGACGGCGAGCTGGGTGTGTGAATTGCCCTGTCCCGTCACCGGATCCATGCCGGTGGTGGGCTGGTGGTGGTATTCGCGGGTTTCTTCGACGACCCCCTCATCGAGGACGTCGACCAGCGCCGCCAGCACCTCGCCGGTGTGCGAGACCACCTTGCCGCCCACCAGCCCCGCGGCCCGCGCGTATCCCTGGGCGGCGGCCAGCGCGAGCACCCGGTCGCGCACGGCCTCGCAGGCGGTCTTGACCGCGCCCCCGGTCATGTAGGTCTGCCGCGATGCCGAGGAGGATCCGGCGTCGCCGACGCCGTTGTCGGCGGGATGGATGGTGACCTGCTCGACGCCGAGTTCGGTGCGCGCGATCTGCGCCTCCACGGTGACCAGGCCCTGCCCCACCTCGGCGGCCGCGGTGTGCACCAGCGCCACCGGCTCGCCGCCGATGACCTCCAATCGCACTCTGGCGGTGGAGTAGTCGTCGAATCCCTCGGAGAAGCAGATGTTCTTGATGCCGACGCCGTACCCGATGCCGCGCACCACGCCCTCACCGTGCGTGGTCTGCGACGCCCCGCCGGGCAGGTTACGAATATCGGTGGCGTCCAAGGCATCCGGCAGCGGCATGTCCCGCAGCTGCCCGAGCATCTCCCGCAGCGGTGTCGGCGCGTGCAGCACCTGCCCGGTGGCCAGCGCGGATCCCTCGGACACGGCATTGATCTGCCGCACCCGCACCGGATCCATCTCGAGTGCGTCCGCGAGCTTGTCCATCATCGACTCGTGCGCGAAACAGGCTTGCACCGCGCCGAATCCGCGCATCGCCCCGCACGGCGGGTTGTTGGTGTAGACGCCGTAGGCGTCGATCTCGAGGTGCGGAATCTCGTAGGGCCCCACCGCGAGTGAGGCCGCGTTGCCGGTGACGTTCAGCGTCGCCGAGGTGTACGCGCCGCCGTCGAGCACGATCTTCACCTTGGCGTAGGTGAGCTTGCCCGCGCGGGTGGCCCCGTACTCGTACCACATGCGCGCCGGATGCCGGTGCACGTGACCGAAGAACGACTCCTCGCGGTTGTACATCATCTTGATCGGCTTGCCGGTGTACATGGCGAGCATGCCCGCGTGGATCTGCATGGACAGGTCCTCGCGCCCGCCGAACGCCCCGCCCACCCCGGCGAGGGTCATGCGGATCTTCTCCTCCGGCAGGCCCAGGCACGGGCCGATCTGGGACAGGTCGTTGTGCATCCACTGGGTGGCCACGTAGAAGTCCAGGCCACCGTCCTCGCCGGGAATCACCAGGCCCGATTCGGGTCCCAGGAAGGCCTGGTCCTGGATGCCGACCTCGTAGTGCTCCTCGACGATCACGTCGGCGAGCGCGCGGCCCACCTCGAGGTCGCCGACCCGCACCGGCTGATGCCGGGCGATGCCGCCGCGCTCCTGCACCGTCAGGTTCTCCGGATCGTCCACCACCGCAACGGGATCGATGATCGGCTCCAGCACCTCCCACTCGATCTCGATGGCCGCCAGTGCGCGACGGGCGATCTCGGGATGATCGGCGGCGACCAGCGCGACCGGCTCGCCCTGGTGGCGCACCTCGCCGATGGCCAGCACCGGCTGGTCCCAGGTGTGGTCCAGCCCGTACACCTTGCGGCCGGGCACGTCCTCGTGGGTGAGCACCGCGAACACGCCCGGCATCGCCAGGGCGGGAGCGAGATTCAGGCGCACGATGCGGGCCCGCGGATGCGGGCTGCGCAGCGTCATGCCCCAGAGCATGCCGTCCATCCACAGGTCCGAGGCATAGGCGAACTCGCCCTTCACCTTCAGCGTGGCGTCCGGGCGCAGCGGGCTCTCGCCGATGCCGCCCCGCCCGGGCGCGACGACCTCGCCGGGGAAGCGGGTGGAACGTGTCGAGGTCATCGCGACTCCTCCGCGCGCATCAGCCGACGCCGGGCCGCGGCGCCGGCGCTGGCCACCGAATCCTGTGCCACCGTGCGCAACTCGTCGTCGGCCACCACGGTGCGGCCGCCGACCAGCAGCCGCGCCAGCGGCGGGGTCGGACCGAAGACCAGCGAGCACACCGGATCGGCGATCGCGGCGCGGAATCCGTCCACCCGCCACACGGCGATATCGGCCAGCTTGCCGACCTCCAGGCTGCCGATCTCGGTGTGGCGGCCCAGGTTCCGGGCGCCGCCGAGGGTGCCGAGTTCCAGCGCCTGCCGGGCGGTCAGCGCGGTCGGGCCGTGCACCGCGCGCTGGAACAGCATGGCCTGCCGCATTTCTCCGGCCATCGAGGTCAGCTCGCTGGAGGCGGAGCCGTCCACGCCGAGCCCGACGGGCGCGCCCGCGGCCAGCAGATCCGTCACCCGGGCGATTCCGGCGCCGAGGCGGGCGTTGGAGGTCGGGCAGTGCGCCGAGCCGGTGCCGGTGTCGGCGAAGCGCCGAATGTCCTTGTCGTGCAGGTGCACCGCGTGCGCGAACCACACGTCGTCGCCGAGCCAGCCGATCTTCTCCATGTATTCGACCGGGGTGCAACCCATCTGCTCGAGGCAATGCTCTTCCTCGTCGAGGGTCTCGGCGAGGTGGGTGTGCAGCCGCACGCCCTTGTCGCGGGCCAGCTTCGCGGATTCGCGCATCAATGTCTCGCTGACCGAGAACGGCGAGCACGGGGCGACGGCCACCCGCAGCATGGAGTCGAACGACGGATCGTGGTAGCTGTCGATCGTTTCGGCGGTGCCGGTGAGGATGTCGTCGGTGCGCTCGACCACCTCGTCCGGCGGCAGGCCGCCGTCGGACTGCCCGCGGTCCATCGAGCCGCGGCACGGGTGGAACCGCAGGCCGAGCTCGGCGGCGGCTCGCACCTCGGCCTCGAACAGGTCACCGCGCCCCTTCGGGAACACGTAGTGGTGGTCGCTGGAGGTGGTGCAGCCCGACAGCGCCAGCCAGCCCAGCCCCGCCGCGGCCGCGCCGTAGACGACCTCGGCGTCCATGCGCGCCCAGGTGCGGTACAGCCCGGTCAGCCATTCGAACAGCGTCGAATCCTGGTACAGGCCTTGGCTGGCCCACTGATACAGGTGATGGTGGGTGTTGACCAGACCCGGCGTGACCAGGCAGCCCGCGGCGTCGATACGCTCCGCGCCGGCGCGCGCCGGGGCCGGGCCCGCGCCGAGCGCGGCGATGCGGCCGCCGTCCACGATCACGTGGCCGGAGGTGATCTCCGCGCCCACAACCGGTGCGATATAGGCGTTTTCGATAATCAGCGTGCTCATCGCGCCTCCGCCTTCCGTCGTGCGGCCAGCCGCACGGCATCGAGGATCTTCTCGTAACCGGTACAGCGGCACAGGTTTCCGGCCAGCGCCTCGCGGATCTCGGCATCGCTGGGCCGCGGATTGTGCTCGATCAGGTCGTGCGCCTGCACGATGAGACCCGGTGTGCAGAAACCGCATTGCACCGCACCGGCCTCCACGAACGCCTGCTGCATGGGATCGAGCCGCTCCGCGGTGTCGGATGCGGTGGCCAGCCCCTCCACCGTGCGCACCGACCGGCCGTGCGCCTGCCCGGCCGCGACCAGGCACGAACACACCGGCACCCCGTCCAGATACACCGTGCACGAACCACATTCGCCCTGTTCGCACGCGTTCTTCGAGCCCGGCAGCCCCATCCGCTCGCGCAGCATGTACAGCAGGCTCTCGCCCTCCCACACCTCGTCCACGGTCTCGGCGGACCCGTTGACCTCGACGCTCACCCGCATCAGGCCGCCCTCCTCTGCGCCGCGAAGTCGTTCCAGGCCCAGGTCAGCGTGCGGCGCGCGAGTACCGACAGGGCGTGTTTGCGATAGTCCGCGGTGCCGCGCACATCGTCGATAGGTTTTGCCGATGCCGCAACAAGCGACCCGAATTCCCGCAGCAGCGAATCCGCCAGCGGCGCCGGATCGTCCCACGGCAGCGCCGCGGCCAGGAATTCCTCGGCCGGAACGGCGCGCATCGGCGTGGGCCCCGACGACCCGATGCCGGTGCCGGCACTGCGATCCTCCGGGTGGAGCGCGATCGCGAACGAGCACACCGCGATAACCATCGCGTTCCGGGTACCCACTTTCGAGAAATATTGCGGCCCGGTCGCCAGCGGAAGCCATACCGCCCGAATCAACTCGTCCGGTTCCAGGGCGTTCTTCTTCACCCACACATAGAAATCGTCGACCGGAATCATCCGGCTGCCGCGTTCGGCGGATTCGGCCTCGATCACGGCATTCGCGGCCAGCAGCGCGGGATGGCTGTCCCCGGCCGGGGACGCGGCCCCGAGATTACCGCCCACCGAACCGCGATTGCGGATCTGCGGCGACCCCACCGTGCGCGCCGCCTGCGCCAGGGCGGGCACCTGTCGATGCAGCTCACGAATGATCTTGACGTACGGGACCGCCGCGCCGATGCGCAGTTTCCCGTCGATCTCCGCAATGTCGAGCAGTTCGCGGCACGGATTCAGATCCAGCAGCGCGGCCGGGCGGCCCTTGTCGAAATTGAGCTCCACCATCACATCCGTACCGCCCTGAATCGGGGTGGCCCCGGGATGGGCGGCCTTCAATTCCAGTGCCTGGGCCCAGGTGCCGGGTCGCAGGAATTCCATGATCACTCCGTCCGAAATCTCGTCTGGCAAGTACACCCGCCGGAAGGGCGCCGCGGCCACGACCGGAACTCCGAACTGTGCCCTGCTTCACACCGGACAGTTTGTGCTTATCTCCAAACCCGGTGACGGGCGTGTTACGGCGTACGAACGGTGTGACGATCGGGTAACGCGGGACATGCGCTGCGCAGACTGTTAGCGTCGAGAATCATGCGTCTTCGTTCCCTGCTCACCATGACGGACTTGGGATTGGAGCTCGTCACGGGGGAAGAGGAGCTCGACCGGTTCGTCCGCTGGGTGGTCACCCAGGACATGCTCGACCCGAGCCGCTACCTGTCCGGCGGCGAACTGGTGCTGACGGGCATGCAGTGGCGCACCCGGCCGGAGGACAGCGAGACCTTCGTCGCGACGCTCGCCCGCGCCCGGGTCGCGGCGCTGGCCACCGGCGATGCCCGCTACGGCGCGCCGCCGCCGGATGTGGTCCAGGCGTGCGTGCGGCATCGGCTGCCGCTGTTCCGGGTGCACGAGCAGGTGTCGTTCGCCGCCGTGACCGAGCGGATCACCCGGGCGCTGTCGACCGGTCGGGCGGCGGATCTGGCCGCGATCCTGGACCGGCATCGGCAGCTGGTGTCCGGGACCGGGCTCGGGTCGGTGCTGGAGATGATCGAGCGCGATCTCGGGTTGCGCTGCTGGGTGATGTCGTCGGTGGGGCGGGTGGTGTCGGGCCCGCCGCAGCGGCCGCCGGTCGAGACCACGGCCGCGTTCCTGGGCGCCCGTCGGCTGCCGTGCGTGATCACCTCGGCGGGGCGGCCCTTTTCGCTGTTCGCGATCGACGAGCACGGGACTTCCCGTGCGGCGGACTGGTTTCTGGTGTTCGACGGCGATTGCGCCGACTGGCCGGAGGAGCGCCGCGCGCTGGCGGGCGAGCTGGCCGCGGTGGTCTCGCTGGAGCGGGCGCGGCAGGACGATCGGCAGAGCGCCGAGGGCCGCCTGGCCGAGGAGCTGATCCAGCTGATCGTCTCCGATGCCAAACCGGCCGAGATCATTTCGCGCCTGGAGCTGACCGGGCTGGGGTCCGCCGACCGTTACGTGGCGGTGGCCGCCTCGGCCGAACAGGGCCTGCGGCCCAGGGAACTTCGCGCCCTGCTCCGCGAAATCCTGTACGGCGGAATGCCCGCCGCGGGTGTGGTGGACGGCGAGGCGATCGCGCTGATTCCCACCGGCCATTCGGTGCTGGATCTCATTCGCACCGCCCTGGACACGCTGGAACCCGGGCTCGGCGCCAGCCGCCTGTCGATCGGGGTCAGCGGCGTCGTCGACGGCGAGGGCCTGCGCGGCGCGGTCGAGGAGGCCCGCTACGCCCGCCGCATGGCCGCCGGTCGCCAGCGCCCCGCCAGCGTCGTCGGCCACGACGAATTGGCCACGCACATGCTGCTTCTCGCCAGCGTCCCCGACGAGGTCCGCCGCATGTTCCGCCTCCGCCTGCTGGACCCGCTCACCCGCTACGACCAGGACAACGGCGCCGACCTGGTACACACCCTGGAAACCTTCCTGGAGACCAACGGATCCTGGACCCGCAGCGCGGAATTGCTGCACGTGCACGTGAATACGTTGCGGTATCGGATCGCTCGCATCGAGGAGCTGACGGGTCGCAACCTGTCGCGGCTGGAGGATCGGGTGGATTTCTTTCTCGCACTGGCGCTGCGGTGAGACCGGCGCTCTATCTCGACCCCACCAGCCCGGCCGAGGCCAGCACCCAGGCGGCGACCGCTATCGCCAGCAACGCTCCCCCGAGCGGGTGGAGATACGAGATTCCCAGCGCCGCACCGGTCCTCAGGGTAGCCACCGCTGTCATGCCGAGCGGGAAGACCGTCGCCCAGCGGCGAATGTCGTAGTGCTTGCGCGGGCGGACCGCCTCGGCCACGAGCAGGACCGCGTACCACGCCAGGCACAGGCCGAGCACCACCAGCGTGGCGGCCCGCAAAACGTCATCGTCCCAGCGGTGCGCGGCAACGAGTTTGGCGACCGCGAGGGCCGAGATGGCGAGCGCGCCCGAGGCCACCCACTGGTCACCCGCGCCGGTCCACACCTGACGAATATCGAAGCGCCACAGTGCCACCGCGTACAGGCACAACCCGAACACCCACAGCGCCAGCGCCACCGGGGCGAGCCAATCCCCCATCCCCGCGATCGATAACGTCACGCTCAGCACCGCCAGCCCCTGCGTGGACACGCACACCAGGAACGCCACCCCGGGCAGCCGCCGCTGCCAGTGTCCCAGGACGGCGATCAACAGCACCGGCCAGGCCGCGGCCCCGATCGCCAGCAGGGCGGCCGCGAGCCAATGCCAGCCCAGCAGGCTGATCCGGGTACCGAGCACCGTGGTCGCGGCGACACCGGTGAGGGCGGGCGGCTTACCGGCCTCCACCCGCCACCGCCCGAAATCCCCGACCAACCGGACGAAAAAGTCCACGGCCAACAGCAGCCACACCGCACCGGCGAGCCCGAGCAGGCCCCAGGACAGCACCTCGAACCCGACCGTGTGCAGCCCCACCGAAACAATCCCGGTAGCCATGACGAACGACCCGGCCGCCGGAGGAAATTCTCGCCACCCGAAGCGCCTCCTCGTCACCGTGTCTCCCTGTGCTCGCGGTCTCGATGGTCCGCCAATGCCGTTGGTAGCGGACCGGAGTGGATGATGTGCAGGTGGCGGGTCGCGCGGGTGAGGGCGACATATAGGTCTGCCGCGCTGTATGCGGAGCCTTCCAGAATCATGCCCGGCTCGACAACGATGACGACGTCGAATTCCAGGCCCTTCGCGGCCGAGGGAGTGAGAACGGGTGGTTCGATGGGCAAGTCGACACCTTCGGGTGCGATGACGGCGACGGAGCCCGCCTCCGGCGTCGCCGTTCGCACGAGTTCGGTGACGGCCATGGACAATTCATCCGTTCGGGACACGGTGGGGCGGATTCCGGCGCGACGCACCGACTTCGGTGGTACAGCCGTCGCATCCACCTCGGCGAGCACTCGGGCCGCCATATCCATGATCTCGCCGGGGGTGCGGTAGTTGACGGTGAGCGTGCGGTAGACCCAGCGATTCGGCGCGTAGGGATCGAGCATATCCGCCCAGGTGCGGGCGCCCGCGGGCGAGCGGCGCTGGGCGCGGTCGCCGACGATGGTCATGGATTTGCCGGGGCAGCGGCGCATCAGCACCCGCCAGTCCATGGCGGACAGTTCCTGGGCCTCGTCCACCACGATGTGGCCGTAGGTCCATTCCCGGTCCGCGGCGGCGCGTTCGGCCAGCGTCCGGTGATCGCGTCCCGCATGACGTTCGGCCAGTTCCTCCGCATCGATCACGTCGACCGCGCGCAGCAGTTCGCCGTCGGGATCCTCGTCGGTGTCCATGATCGCGAGCACGCCCTCGGCGTAGTCGATCCGGTCGCGGCGGGCGCGATCCGCCGCCCGCCGCGCCGCGCCGTCGTCGACGCCGAGCAGTTCGGCCGCCTCGTCCAGCAGCGGCACATCCGAGATCGTCCATGCCGCACCGTCTTCGCGCAGCAGCAGCGCCCGATCCGGCTCCGGCAGCGCGGCGGTCGCGGCCGCCACCCGATCGGGCGAGGCGAACAGCTCGGCGAGCAGCCGCCGCGGAGTCAGGTTCGGCCACAACCGATTCACCGCCGCGCGCACCACGACGTGAGCGGCCAGCTCCGCGCGGGCATCGGCGCTCAGCTCGGCCCGGACGACGGTATCGCGCGCGGTCAACCACCCGGCGCCGATCTTCGCCACCGCCCGCGCGGCGAGCCCGTCGAGCAGCCGATCGCGGAAGACGCGGCGAGCCTCGTTGTGCCGCAGGCCGGTTGCGCGGGCGCCGTCCCGCGCCGCCGCGACCACCCGGCGATCGATGTCGATGGTCACATCGCTCAACTCCACCGGGATCGGATCATCCGGCAGCTCCTGCCGGTCCGCGATCGCCGCCGCCAGCACCTCGAGCATGACCAGACTTCCCTTGAGCCGCTGCACCTCCGGCGCGTCCTCGGCGGTCGTGCGCACCCCGGGCATGAGCTCGCCGGGCGTGGCGAACACGACATCGGTCTCGCCCAGCGACGGCAGCACATCGCCGATGAAGGTCAGGAACACCGGATGGGGACCGACGACGAGCACGCCGTGCCGGGACAGCCGCTCCCGCCGCGAGTAGAGCAGATACGCCACCCGATGCAGGGCCACCGCCGTCTTCCCGGTGCCGGGCCCGCCCTCGATGACCACGATGCCCGCATGCGGCAGCCGGATGATCTCGTCCTGCTCGGCCTGGATCGTGGCGACGATATCGCGCATCGTCGGTTCCCGCGGCGCGTCCAGCGCCGCCAGCAGCGCCGCATCCGAATCCGCCCCGGCCGCACCGAGATCGAACACGTCGTCGTGGAAACCGGTGACGTCGCGGCCCCGGGTCCGCAGGTGCCGCCGTCGCACCACACCCTCCGGACATGCCACGGTGGCCGTATAGAACGGCCGCGCCGCGGGGGCGCGCCAATCCAGCAGGTACGGCTCGAAATCGTTGGCCTCGTCGAACAGTCCTATGCGCCCGATATAGGTCGGCCGCTCGGCGGCGCGGTCCAGACGCCCGAAACACAAACCGTTCTCGGCCGCGTGGTACCTGCCGACCGCGGTCGTCCACGTGCCCACCGCCACCTCGCGCTGCCACCGCTCCTCCGGGGACGCGGCCCCATTCCCGCCCAGCGCATCGGCACGCCTGTCGGCCGCCGCATTTCTGGCCGCATCCAGTCGCTCGTACAGGAATGCGACGTACTCACGTTCGGCCGACAATTCGGTTTCGTAGTCGAAATTTGACAAGAGAACCTCGCTGTGAAATAATAAGTCAGAGAAGGTTTTTCGCATTCTTCAGTTGAGCCTCTATCCATAGTAGAGGGAATCTCCGATCTGTCATCGGAACCTCCGCGTGCGCTCCCGATTTCGAATTCGATTGCCGGATTCGGCAGGATGAGCCCATGGAGCTGACCAATCCGGCAGGCATGCCACAGACCAACGGATACAGCCACGTCGCCGCCATTCCGGCGGGCAGCAGGCTGGTGTGGACCTCGGGGCAGGTCCCCATCGACACCGACGGCACCGTGGCGCAGGGATGGGAGAACCAGACCCGGCTCGCATTCCGCAATATCGGGAAAGCGCTCGAGGGAGCCGGAGCCACCTGGGCCGACGTCTTCAAACTGACCTATTACGTCGTCGACACCTCGGCCCTGACCATCGTGCGCACCGTACGCGACGAATTCATCGACACCACCCGGCCGCCGACCAGCACCCTCGTGCAGGTCGCCGGACTGTTCCGGCCCGACGTGCTGATCGAGATCGAGGCCGTCGCGGCGGTCGCGCACTGACCGGGCGCCGCCACCGGTAGCGTGGAATGCCGTGGCAGCGCCCCACCCCGCCCTCTCCACGCCCGGCACCCGCAAATTGGCCGCGGCGTGCCGAGCCGATATTCCGGGGCTGACCGGGCGACTGATCTCGGCGATCTTCACCGACAACCCGGAATGGACCGACTACACCTCGGTGCCCCGGGCCGACCTGCGCGACGGCTGCCGCCGCTACCTCACCCGCATCCTCGACCTGCTCGGCGGCGCGGCGACCGACCCCGAACGCGACGACGTCGCCGCCGCCATCGGCCGCCACCGCGCCGAACAGGGCGTGCCGCTGGAGGCGATGCTGCGCACCTTCCGGCTCGGCGGCGGCATCGTCTGGGAAGCGCTGCTGGACAAGGCCGACAACGTCGCCCCGCAGGAAATCCGCGAAACCGGCACCGCCATGTGGACGGTCATCGACGGCCTGTCCTCGGCCCTGGTCACCGCCTACCGCAACACCGAACTCGAACAGGTGCGCCGCGACGAACGCCGCCGCCACGCGCTCATCGAGGACCTGCTCGCCGGGCGCGCCCACGACGCCACCTTCGCCGCCCGCGCCGCCCGCGAACTCACCCTGCCCGCCCACGGCGACTACCTCGTGGTCGCCGCCCAGGGCGAGGGACGCCCGCTGCGCACCGGCGCGGAAACGGCCTTGGCGGCGTGGGGAATCCGCTCCGTCTGGCACGACCGCATCGACACCACCATCGGCCTGGTCTCGCTGGAACACCGCGCCGGATCCGATGTGCTGCACCAGCTTCGGCCGCAGATGCGGGGCCGGGCCGGAGCCTCCCCCGCCGTCCCCGGCCTCGCGCAGATCGGCACCGCCCACGCACTGGCCCTGGTCGCCCTCGAGACATTACCCTCGGACGCAACGGGTTTGGTCTCCCTGGACGAGCGCTACCCGGAGGCACTGCTCGTGCGCTCCCCCGACCTCACCGCACTCCTGCGCACCCACACCCTCGGCCCGGTCCTCGCGCTCCCCGCCAAGGAACGCGACATCCTGCTGCAAACCCTCACCATCTGGCTCGCCGAGAACTGCTCCGCCGCCAACGCCGCGCCCCGCCTGCACTGCCACCGCAACACCGTCATCAACCGCCTGCAACGCATATCGACACTGCTCGGGCGGCCACTGGAAGGGCAGCGGCGCTACCTCGAGCTCTCCCTCGCCCTGGCGGCGCTGAAGCTCGGCGCGACCGACTGACCATTGGGCGATGCGCCCAATTTCATGTCCGGATTACTAGGCTTCGAAGTCATTGTTTGTGCATTCGGTGGCGACAAGACTCGACTCGGATGACCCACGCCACATCCGGGCGTGGGCCGAGAACGTTCGAGCTCGAGGAGCACCACGAGTGCAGGAATTCGATCTTCTGGTGATCGGCGGCGGTCCGGGCGGCTATGTGGCCGCGATCCGGGCCGCCCAGCGTGGCCTGTCGGTCGGACTGGTGGAGAAGGAGCGGCCCGGCGGCGTCTGCCTGAACTGGGGCTGCATCCCCACCAAGGCCATGCTGCGGTCCGCCGAAGTCTTCCAGACCATCAGCGCCGCAGCGGATTTCGGCGTCTACGCCGACAATGTGCGCTACGACTTCGGCACCGTCCGCACACGTAAGGACGGCATCGTCAAGGAGCTGACCGACGGCGTCGCCGGGCTGCTCGCCGCCAACGGGGTCACCGTGATCGAGGGCCACGCCCGCTTCACCGGACCCACCACCGTCGAGGTGCACGAGGCCGGTCCGTCACCGATCTTCCCCGACGGCCCGCGCTATGCGGCCGCCCCGTCGGGAGCGGCGACCCAGCAGGTCAGCGCCCGCGACATCATTGTCGCCACCGGCTCGGTGCCCGCGCGGCTGCCCATCCCCGGCGGCGATCTGCCGGGCGTGATCACCTCCGACGGCGCGTTCGGGCTGACCGAGGTGCCGAAGCGGATCGTGATCATCGGCGGCAGCGCGGTCGGCGCGGAATGGGCCAGCCTGTTCGCCACCTTCGGCAGCGATGTCACCGTCGTCGAGATGCAGGACCGCCTGGTTCCGTTGGAGGACAAGGACATCGGCAACGCGCTCGGCCGGTCCTTCGGCAAGCGCGGCATCACCGTGCTCACCGGTTCCACGGTGACCGCCATCGCGCAGACCGATGCGCTGCGGGTGAGCGTCGACGGCCCGAAGGCCCGCGAGATCGACGCCGACGTGGTGCTGGTCGGCGTCGGCCGCCGCCCCAACACCGCCGACCTCGGCCTCGATGCCGCCGGAATCGCCACGGACGCCCGGGGATTCATCGAGGTCGACGAGCAGCTGCGCACCGGCGTCGAGCACGTGTACGCCATCGGCGATGTCACCGGCAAGGCGCTGCTCGCGCACGTCGCCTCGCATCAGGGCCTGACCGCCGCCGACGTGATCGCCGGGCACGACGCCCGCATCGACTACACGGTGATCCCCGCGGCCACCTTCACCCACCCGGAGATCGCCAGCGTCGGGCTCACCGAGGCCGCCGCCCGCGCGGCCGGACACGAGGTGATCACCACCCGCTTCCCGTTCGCGGCGCTGGGCCGGGCCAAGACCTTCGGCGAGACCGAGGGCTTCATGAAAATCGTTGCCGGGCAGCGGCATCAGGAAGTGCTGGGCGTGCACATCATCGGCCCGTCGGCCAGCGACCTGATCACCGAAGGCGCCCTGGCGATTTCGCTGGAGGCGACGCTCGACGAGCTCGCCGACACCATCCACGCCCACCCCACCCTCGGCGAGATCGGCATGGAGACGGCCCTGGCCGGACTGGGACTGCCCGTGCACATCGCGCCGCGCAAGAAGCGCTGAGGAGTCAGCATGACGACGACAACCGAGCCACGCAAAACCTCTCGTTCCAAAGCAGCCAAGCCCAAAAGTCCGTCCGGGGGCGAGAATTCGGAGACGCTGCGTGGGTATTACCGCGACATGCTGTTCGTGCGGCGGTTCGAGGAGCGCACCGCGCAGGGCTATACGCAGGCCAAGATCGGTGGCTACTGCCACCTGAATCTCGGTGAGGAGGCGACGGTCGTCGGGCTCGGCGCGGCCATGCGGCCCACCGACTACCTGTTCACCAACTACCGCGAGCACGGCTACGCGCTGGCCAAGGGCATCGAGCCCGGCCGCGTGATGGCCGAGCTGTACGGGCGCTCCACCGGCACCTCCAAGGGCTGGGGCGGCTCGATGCACATGTACGACACCGCGAGTCGGCTGCTGGGCGGCTACGCCATCGTGGGCGGCCAGATTCCGCTGGCCGTGGGCGCGGCGCTGGCCATCGACTACCGCGACGGCGACGACGTCGTGGTGTGCCAGATGGGCGAGGGCACAACGAATATCGGCGCGTTCCACGAGTCGCTGAACATCGCGGCGCTGTGGGGCCTGCCGGTGGTGTTCCTGGTGATCAACAACCAGCTCGGCATGGGCACCTCCGTCGAGCGCTCCTCGGCCGAACCCGACCTGTACAAGCGCGCGGCCGCCTACCGGATGCGCGGCGAGCAGGTCGACGGCACCGATGTGCTGGCGGTGCGCGACATCGCGTCCCAGCTCATCGAGACCGCCCGCAGCGAAGGCAAACCCGCGCTGCTGGAGGCGATCAGCTACCGCCTGAAGGGCCACTCGGTGGTCGACCCCGCGAAATACCGCAGCAGCGAGGATGTTTCGGTCGCCCGCGACCATGATCCGGTGTCGCGCTTCCGTTCCGAGCTGATCGAGGCGGGCCTGCTGGACGAGGCCGCGGCCGAGGAGATCGAGCGCGAGGTGCGCGCCGGTGTCGAGGCGGCCGTCGAATTCGCCGACACCAGCCCGCATCCGGACCCGTCGAGCCTGTTCGACTACACCTATGCCACGCCGGTGCCGGGCGAGGACCGCCGCCTGCCCGCCGACCCGCTGTTCACCGCGTAAAGGATCTCACCACCGTGCCTGTCATGACCTATCGTGAAGCGCTGCGCGAAACCCTCCGCGAGGAGATGCGGCGCGACGAGGACGTCTTCCTGATCGGTGAGGAGATCGGCGTCTTCGAGGGTTCCTACAAGATCACCGCGGGCCTGCTGGCCGAGTTCGGCGAGAAGCGGGTGCGCGACACCCCGATCGCCGAGGAGGGTTTCGTCGGCGCGGCCATCGGCGCCGCCATGCTCGGGCTGCGCCCGGTCGTGGAGATCATGACGATCAACTTCTCGCTGCTGGCGCTGGACCAGATCGTCAACCACGCCGCCAAGATCTACGGCATGTTCGGCGGGCAGACCAGCGTGCCGATGGTGATCCGCACCCCGGGCGGCGGCGGCCAGCAGCTCGGCGCGACGCACTCGCAGAACATCGAGCTGTACTACGCGTTCGTGCCGGGCCTGAAGGTGGTCGCGCCCGCGACCCCGGCCGATGCCCGCGCCCTGCTGAAGGCCGCGATCGACGACGACGATCCGGTGCTGTTCCTGGAGAACCTGGCGCTCTACAACACCAAGGGCGAAGTGCCCGAGGATCTTCCGCCCGCGCAGATCGGCAAGGCGGCGGTGACCCGGGAGGGCACCGACATCACGCTGATCGGCTACTCGCGGATGGCCACGGTCGCCGCCCAGGTCGCGGAACGGCTTGCCGCCGACGGGATCTCGGCGGAGGTGATCGATCTGCGCAGCCTGCGGCCGCTGGACCGGGACACCCTCGTCGCCTCGGCGCGCAAGACCGGCTGTGTCGTGGTGGGCGAGGACGACTGGCTCACCTACGGCATCGGCGCGGAGGTCGCGGCGTCGATCTCCGACGGCGCCTTCGACTACCTGGACGCGCCGGTGCGCCGCGTGGCGATGGCGGAAGTGCCGCTGCCGTATGCCAAGCCGCTGGAGCAGATCGCGCTGCCGTCCGCCGATTCCCTGTACACCGCCGCGCTCGAGACGCTCGCGGCCGTCGGCCGCAAGCCGCTGACCGCCGCCGGCCGCGGCTGAGAGGACGACGATACCCATGCCCGAAATCACCATGCCCCGCCTCTCCGACACCATGGAGGACGGCGTCGTCGTGTCCTGGCTCAAGCAGGTCGGCGACTCGGTCGCGCGCGGCGACATCCTCGCCGAGATCGAGACCGACAAGGCCCTCATGGAACTGGAGGCCTACGACGACGGTGTGCTGGAACAGATTCTCGCCGAGGCGGGTTCGCGCGTGCCGATCGGTGAGACTATCGCGCTGCTCGGTGATGGGAGTGGCTCGGCCACCGCATCGAAACCAGCCCCTGTTGCCACTCCCACGGCACCCGAGTCCGACGCTCCGGTGAGTGCCACCACCGGAAACGATGGTGCACAGACCGATTCGGCCCCGAGCGTGGATCGTCCGACCGCATCGAACGGCCGTCGGCCCAAGTCCTCGCCGCTGGCCCGCAGGATCGCCGTCGAGCTCGGCGTGGACATCGCGACGGTGACGGGCACCGGTCCGGGCGGGCGGATCACCAAGCAGGATATCGAATCCGCCGCGCGGGCAGCGGGTTCCGCGCCCATGCAGGCCGCGGCTCAGCCTGCGACGGCGCAGCCCACGGCCCCGGCGGCGGCACCCGCTCCCGCTTCCGCCGACTACGACGAGATCCCCCTGACCCGCATTCAGGAGGTGTCGGCCAAGCGGCTCGCCGAGAGCAAGCAGCAGGCCCCCCACATCTACCTGACCAGCGCGATCGACGTCACCGACCTGCTGACGTTCCGGGTGCAGATCAATGCGACGCTGGAGGCCGCGGGCAAGGGCAAGGTCAGCGTCAACGACCTGCTGGTGAAGGCGGTGGCCTCGACGCTGCGCACCGATCCGTCCTGCAATGTCACCTTCGCCGGTGACAAGCTGTTGCGGCACAAGGGTATTCACCTCGGTATCGCGGTGGCCACCCCGGCCGGTCTGCTGGTGCCGGTGATCCGCGACGCCGACCGCAAGAGCGTGTCCGAGATCGCCGCCGAGTCCCGCGACAAGGCCGAGCGGTCCCGCGATCGCAAGCTGCGCGCCGACGAGATGGGCGGCGGCACGTTCACCATCTCGAACCTCGGCATGTTCGGCATCGAGCAGTTCACCGCGGTCATCAACCCCCCGGAGTCGGCCATCCTGGCCGTCGGCGCCGCCCAGGACGAACTCCGCCTCGACGGCGACACCGTCGTCGCGCGAAAAATCCTGCGCGTCACCCTCTCCGCCGACCACCGCGCCATCGACGGCGCGGTAGCCGCAAGCTTCCTCCAACAGTTCAAGGCCCTCCTGGAACACCCCCTGCGCATCATCGCGTAGCCCCGACTCCCAGGTTTGCGAGGCCCGGGAAGAGCAGTGCCGCCGGTGGCCAACCACCGGCGGCACTGCGCATTTCGGCACCGCCCGACATCCGGCACCTTCCAGTTCCCGGCAGGCTCACACTCCATCCCCGCGCGCTCACACTCCAACTCCCCGCGCGCTCACACTCCATCCCCGCGCACTCACACTCCACCTCCCGGCACGCTCACGCGCCAGCTCCCCGCATGCTCACGCCCCAGCTCCCCGCATGCTCACAACTCCAGTTCCCCGCATGCTCACAACTCCAGTTCCCGGCATGCTTTTGGCCGGGAACCCGCTTGCGGGAATATTCCCCCGCACCACGGTGGTTCCCCACCACAAGCGTGCTCCGGGGTCGGTGGAAGTCCGAACCGGCGGTGACAGTCCGCGAGCCGGTCGCAGCCAGCGGCCGGTCGACCCGGTGCAATTCCGGGACCGACGGTGAGAGTCCGGATGGGAGGCAGCGCGCGGGGCCGAGTTCTGCTCGGATCTTTCGCGTACCCCGGAGCCAATGGGGATCGAGGAGGTCCGGGAGATGCGCACCGTCCATCCGACGAGCCGGGGTGCCGCGTGAATGCGGGATTCTCGCTGTTCGGCGAACACATTCTCTGGACCGATCTGATCGGCAATATCGCCTCGCTGGCGGTGGTCTGGCTGGCCATGCGCAAGACCATGTGGACCTGGCCCGTGCAGTTCGTCGGGGCCCTGCTGCTGTTGGCCGCCTCGCTGCACGCGCACGTCCCGGGCAATGCGCTCAAGCAGCTGCTGTTCTGCGTGCTCGCGGTGTACGGCTGGGTCGCCTGGACCCGCGGCAATCGCGACGCACAGGGCCTGCTGGTTCGCCCGGCGACCGCACGCGAGCGGCTGGTCCTGCTCTCCGGCCTGGTCCTGGGCACGGTGGTCGTGGCCGAATTGTTCGTGCACCTGCCCTGGCTGCACATCGCCTGGTCACCGTGGGTGAACGCGTATATCTTCGTCGGCAGCGCGGTCGCCACCTTCGCCCAGAGCCGCGCGCTGGTCGACTTCTGGATCATCTGGATGCTCGTCGACGCGGCCGGGGTTCCGCTGGCATTCAAATCCGGACTGTATGTCTCCGGCGCCGTGTACGGCGCGTTCTTCGTCCTGGTCCTGCTCGGCTTCAACCGCTGGCGGCGCGAATACCGCCTGCGGCAGGCGGAGCCGACGACCGCCACCGCCTAGTCACAGCAGTCCCCGCACCCGCAGGTCTCGCACGTACTTGTCGATCAGTTCTCGGGTCAGGTGCGGAATGTCGCCGTCGGGTCCGATCCCGTTCTGCTGCACCGCGGCTCGGAACTTCTTGGCGGGCACCGCCGTGCCGCGGGTCGGCGGCGCCGGGCGACGGTAGGCGTGCAGCAGCGGGAGCACGGTGTGCTGGCGCTGCTGTTCGGGCAGGGCCCGCAGCGCGGTGTCGAAGCGCGCGAACCATTCCGCGAAATCATCGATCCGTTCCAGCGGATGGCCCGCCTCGATCAGCCAATCCACGAACTCGTCCAACGAGATTCCGTCGTCGTGCGGATTGAGCACGTCGAAGGATTCGTAGCCCGCCGTCACTCGGCCGCCGAGCGTGGCGATGGCCTCGGCGGTGAAATCGGCTGGCAGCCCCTCGTAATGGGCACGCTGCCGGTTGCCCCGCGCGTCCAGCTGGTAGAACGACTTCGGGGCGATACCGGTCATCAGCAGGCTCAGCATCAGCCGGGTGAAGATATCGGGCACGTTGAGCTGACCGGAATACCGGCTGTGCGCCAGGATCATGTCCGACCGGAACACCGCCACCGGCAGGCCGCACAGATCGTGCGCCTCCCGCAACAGCACCTCACCGGCCCACTTGCTGTTGCCGTACCCGTTGGCGTAACTGTCGTCGAGCACTCGGACCGGGCTCATGTCGCGCATGTCCCCGTCCTCGTCGAAGACGGCGGGATCGATCTGCGCGAGCGCGGACACCGTGGACAGGTAGGTGATCGGTTTGATCCGCGTGGTGATCGCCAGCCGGATCGCCTCCGCCGTGCCGACCACATTCGGCCCGAACAGCTGGTCGTAGGGCAGCACGTGGTTCACCAGCGCCGCCGGATGCACGATCAGATCGACCGATTCGGCCAGCCGCCGCCACTCCCGCTCGCCCAGGCCGAGATTCGGTTCGGCGACATCGCCCGCCAGTACCCGGAGCCGGGAGTCGGACAGTTCCCGGTAGTCGCGGGTGAGATCCGGGTCGTCGGCGAAGACGGCGTCCAGGCGCTGCCGGGCCGCGTCGGCAGTACCGCCGCGCACCAGGCAGATCAGGGTTCCGTCCGAATCACGTAGTCGCCGTAGCCATTCCAATGCCAGGAAGCGACCGAGATAGCCGTTGGCGCCGGTGAGCAGCACCGTGCGCGGCGGCTGCGGAGCGTGCGTCGAACCGGCGGCGGCGGACAGGGTTTCGGCGTCGATGAACTTGTCCAGCGCCAGATCCGCCGCGCGAATCTCGGTGCCGCCGCTGTGTACGGAAGCGAAACTCGGCCGGGCAGAGCCGGATTCGCGTTCGTTCTCGATATAGGCCGCCAGCTGCCGCAGATCGGTGGCCGGGCCGACGATCACACCGACCGGCACCGACACCGCGAAGATCTCCTGCAACAGATTCGACAGCGACAGCGCCGACAGCGAATCACCGCCCAGCTCCGCGAAATGCGCATCCGGGGACAGTTCGGCCTCGGCGACTCCCAGCAGTGCCCGCGCCGCCCGGCTCACCGTCTCCAGCACCGGCCGGTCCGCGGCATCGCGTCGCAACGCGAGCAGTTCGTCGGCCCGCTCGCGCGCCAGCTCGGCGTACATCCGTTCCAGCCGCTCGCCGTAGCGGTCCCTCAGCTTGGGCCGCAACACCTTTCCGATGCCGGACAGCAGGCCGTTCGCGGTGGTGAACGGCTCGGTCTCGAGGAGGAAGTCGCGCGGAATCTCGTAGGAGTTCAGCTCGGCCTCCTTCGCGATGCGTTGCAGCGATTCGCCCACGGCCGCCTTGCGTTTCGCGGGGTCCAGGGCCAGCGCCTCGGCGGTGGGCACGATGACCGCGAGCAGGAAGGCGCGCTCGCTGCTGCCGTACACGTAGATCTGCCGGATCAGCGGGCTGGTAGAAAATATCGCCTCCAGCTTTGCGACGGTGACGAATTCGCCCTGCGACAGCTTGAGCACATTGTTGCGCCGATCCACGTAGACCAGCCGGTCCGGCTCGACCTCGGCCACCACGTCGCCGGTGCGGTAGAAGCCGTCCTCGTCGAACATCTCCGCCGTGATCTCGGGGCGCTTGTAGTAGCCGGGGAACATTTGCGTCGTCTTGACCAGCAGTTCGCCGCGCGGATGCGGCTTGTCGCTGCGGAAGTAGCCCAGTTCGGGCACGTCGACGAGCTTGTAGTCCAGCACCGGCGGGCGCTTCACCACGTCGTCGACGAACAGCCCGGCCCCGGCCTCGGTGGAGCCGTAGCCGTCGTGCAGCTGTAGTTCCAGCACCGATTCCATGAACGCCCGCATCTCCGCCGACAGCGGCGCGCTCGCGCACAGCGCCACCAGGTGCCGCCCGCCGAGCACGCGCTCGCGCAGGTCGGCGCGCACCTCGGCCTCGGCCGTCGCGCGGTCCTCCCCCGCCACCACGCGGCGGTCGACGTCGCTCTGGAACCGCTGGAAAAGCATCTCGCACACCCGCGGCACGAAGTACAGCTCGGTGGGGCGCACCAGCTCGAAATCGTCGAATATCGTGGACAGGTCGCTGGCGGCGGCGAAGTAGGCGGTGCCACCGCGCGCCAGGGTGCCGCCCAGGATCAGCCGTCCCGCAACGTGACTGAGCGGCATGTAGTGAAAGCTGATCGAGGGCACCGGGTTTCCGACCACGAACTGCCACATGGCGGCGGCGAGGCGGTCGGTGTAGATGGCGCCCTTGGGTGCGCCGGTGCTGCCGGAGGTGTAGATCAGCAGCCGCAGCGCGTCGTCGGATTCGGGCTCGAACAGCGGGGCGTCGGGCAGGGTGCGGCCGCGCTCGAGCGCCTCGCCGAAGGTTTCCAGCAGCACCGCGATGCCCGCCTCCCGCAGCCGGGTGCGCGCGGATTCCAGTGTGGCGCGGTGGGTGTCGTCGCCGGGCTCGTAGTCGAAGACCAGCACCCGCTCCGGCGCGGTGCCGGTGATAATGGATTCGACGGCGGAGGTGAGCTGTTCCAGCGAGGTGGCGATCACGCGCGGGCGGGTCTCGGCGGTGATCGAATTCCATTGTGCCACCGCGGCGCCCGCCTGCATCGGCACCGACACCAGGCCGAGGTAGGTGCAGGCCAGGTCGACGATGGCGTAGTCGCTGCTGGTGAAGCCGATGGTGCACGCGAAATCGCCGGAGCGCACCGGCTTTTCGGCATCGTGGTGCCAGGCGGCCGCCAAATCCCGCACCCGCTCGAACATCTCGCGATAGGTGATGGTGTCGTAGCGGGGCAGCAATCGCCGTATCGTCCGGCCCGATTCGTCGGTGACCAGTTCGGTGGCGCGGTGGGCGAGAGCGGGCCGATCGCCGTAGCGTTCCGCCGCGATGGCGACGATGCGCGCCAGCGCCAGCCCCGGCCGCAACAACTCCTCGAGCACATCCGGTACCGGTGCCGCCCGGCGAACCTGCTCGTCCTCCAGCACCGCGACTCTGCGCCGCTCCCGCTGCTCCTGCCACGCATTATTCGCCACGACCATCCCTCCCTGGGTCGCTCAACCATCCCAACCTGCGGCGCACCGCACGATACATCCCTACCACTCCGACGTTAGCGCCACCGACAGCCAGGATGAATAACGACCGAAACCCCAATTCTTCCCGGCAAAAGACCCACCGGGAACAAGGATTGAGGCCACCACCGGGAAGACGTGAGACGTCAACCGTCCCGCCACGGCGGTACAAATATGTCCCCGGCACCAACGATCCCGCCATCCCGCCACCAACGATCCCGTCGTCCCGGCACCAACGATCCCGCCGTCCCGGCACGAAAAATCCTGCCACCCCGGCACGAACGATCCCGCCATCCCGGCACGAAAAATCCCGCCACCCCCGGCACGAAAAATCCCGTCATCCCGGCGTGCTTTTGGCCGGGATGACGGGACAGGCCCGCGCGGCGCTGGGCGGGCGGGTGGGGTGGTCAGAGGAGGTTGCGGAGTTTCAGGTCGGTGGCGTACTTCTCGATGAGGGCCGCCGTGAGGTGGGGGATGTCGTTGTCGGGGCCCAGGTGGGCGGATTGGACCGCGGACTGGAACTTCTTGGCGGGCAGGGCCGCTCCGCGCAGCGGGGGTGCGGGGTGCTGGTAGGCGCGCAGCAGCGGGATCAGCGAGTGCTGGCGCTGCTGTTCGGGCAGGGCGCGCAGCGCGGTGTCGAAACGGGCGTACCACTGGTCGAAATCGTCGATTCGTTCCAGCGGGTGGCCCGCCTCGATCAGCCAATCCACGAACTCGTCCAACGAGATCCCGTCGTCGTGCGGGTTGAGCACGTCGAAGGTCTCGAAGCCGGACACGACCTGCGTGCCGAGGGTGGTGATGGCCTCGGCGGTGAAGTCCGCGGGCAGGCCGTCGTAGTGCGCCCGCTGCCGGTTGCCCTGCGCATCCAGCTGGTAGAACGACTTCGGGGCGACGCCGGTGGCCAGCAGGCTCAGCAGCAGGCGCGTGAAGACGTCCGGGACGTTGAGCTGACCGGCGTACCGGCTGTGCGCCAGGATCATGTCCGACCGGAACACCGCCACCGGCAGACCGCACAGATCGTGCGCCTCCCGCAACAGCACCTCACCGGCCCACTTGCTGTTGCCGTACCCGTTGGCGTAGCTGTCGCTCAGCGTCCGCACCGCGCTGGTCTCGCGGATGTCGCCGTCCTCGGTGAACACCTCGGGCGCGATCTGATCCGCCACACCCACCGTCGACAGGTACGTCACCGGCTTGATCCGCGCCGTCAGCGCCAGCCGGATCACCTCCGCGGTACCGACCACGTTGGGCCCGAACAACTGTCCGTACGGCAGCACGTGGTTCACCAGCGCCGCCGGATGCACGATCAGATCGACCGTCTCCGCCAGCCGCCGCCACTCCTGCTCGCCCAGACCGAGATTCGGCTCACCGATATCGCCGGGCAACACCTCGAGGGTCCCCTCGGCCAGCTCGGCGTAGTGCCGCACCAGCTCCGGATCACCGCTGTCGAACACCTCGTCCAGCCGCCTACGCGCCGCCTCGGCGCTGCTGCCGCGGATCACGCAGATCAGCGTGCCGCCCGAATCGTGCAGCCGCTCCAGCCATTCCAGCGCCAGGAAGCGACCCAGATAGCCGTTCGCCCCGGTGAGCAGCACCGTGCGCGGCGGCTGCGACGGACGCGGCAAACCCCCGGCGGCGGACAGGGTTTCGGCGTCGAGGAACTTGTCCAGCGTGAGATCCGCGGCCCGGATCTGCGTGCCGGTGCCGTGCACCGAACCCACCGTCGGCCGCTTCCCACCCGAATCGCGTTCGGACTCGATGTAATCGGCCAGCTGCCGCAGATCGTTGGCCGGGCTGACGATCACACCGACCGGCACCTCGACCTCGAAGATCTCCTGCAACAGATTCGACAGCGACAGCGCCGACAGCGAATCCCCGCCCAGATCGGCGAAATGCGCGTCCGCGCGCAGCTCCGCATCGGTCACGCCGAGCAGGGCACGGGCCGCGCGAGCGACCGTCTCCACCACCGGCAGATCGCGGGCATCGCGGCGCAACGCCTGTAGCTCATTGGCCTGCTCGGCCGCCAGCTCGGCGTACAGCTGCTCGAGCCGCTCGCCGTAGCGCTCCTTCAGCTTGGGGCGCAACAGCTTCGCGATGCCCGACAGCAGCCCGTTCTCCATGCTGAACGGCTCGGTCTCGAGCAGGAAGTCGCGCGGGATCTCGTAGGAGTTCAACTCGGCGTCCTTGGCGACCTGCTGCAGCGACTCGCTCAGCGCCGCCTTCAGCTCACCGGCATTCGGATGCGCGGCGATCGCCTCGGCGGTCGGCACGATCACCGCGAGCAGATACGCGCGCTCGCTGCTGCCGTACACATACATCTGCCGCACCAGCGGGCTGCTGATATACAGCGCCTCCAGCTTGGACACCGCCACGAACTCGCCCTGCGACAGCTTCAGCACATTGTTGCGGCGATCGACGTACACCAGCTGGTCGGGACCGATCTCGGCCATGACGTCGCCGGTGCGGTAGAAGCCGTCGGCGTCGAAGATCTCCTGGTTGATCTCGGGCCGCTTGTAGTAGCCCGGAATCAGGGTGGCCGACTTGATCAGCAATTCGCCACGGGGATAAGGCTTGTCGGTGCCGAAGTAGCCGAGGTCGGGGACGTCGATCAGCTTGTAGTCGGTCACCGGCGGCCGCTGCAGCTGGTTGTTCATCAGCACGCCGCCGCCGGTCTCGGTGGCACCGTAGCCGTCGATCAGCCCGAGCCCGAGCAGCGACTCCATGAACGCGCGCATATCCGCCGACAGCGGGGCGCTGCCGACCAGCGCGACGATGAACCTGCCGCCCAGGAAGTGGTCGCGCAGTTCGACTTTCACCTCGCGCTCGGCCTGCTCGCGCGCCTCGCCCGCCGCCACCCGGCGGTCGGTCTCGCTCTGGAAGCGCTGGAACACCATGTCGCACACGCGCGGAACGAAGAACAGGATGGTCGGCCGCACCAGCGCGATGTCGTCGAACAGCGTCGACATATCGCTCTTCGCCGCGAAATACACGGTGCCGCCGCGCGCCAGCGACGACAGCAGCGACGCCCGCCCGGCGACGTGGCTCATCGGCATGAAGCTCATGCCGATCGACGGCAGCGGCATATCCCCGGCGACCCGCCAGAAGCGGCTCACCAGCCACTCGGGATACATTGCGCCCTTGGGGGTTCCGGTGCTGCCGGAGGTGTAGATGAGCAGGCCCAGGTCGTCGGCGGCGCCGCCGGTGTACAGCGGCACGGCCGGCAGTTCGCGGCCCCGGGCGAGCACCGCGTCCAGGGTTTCGACCAGCACCGGGCTGTCGGCCAGGCGGCGGCGCGCGGTCTCGACGGCGGCACGGTGCACGTCGTCCTCGGCGTGGTAGTCGAAGACGATCAGCGAGCGCACCGAATCGGCGGCCAGCACGAGTTCGACTGCCGCGTCGAGCTGTTCGACATTGCTCGCCAACACCCGCGGCTCGGTCTCGGACACGATCGGCCGCAGCTGCGCCAGCGAGGCCCCCGCCTGCAACGGCACCCCGACGGTGCCGGTGATCGCGCACGCCACGTCGACAATGGTGTAATCGATGCTGGTGAAGCCCAGAATCGCGACGAAATCGCCTGCGCGTACCGGCCTTTCGGCATCGTGATACCAGGCGGCGGCGATCGCGCGCACCCGCTGCCACAGCTCACCGTAGGTGATGGTGTCGAACCGCGGCAGCAGCGTGGTGCGGCGGCGGCCCGACTCGTCGGCGACGAACTCCACCGCCCGCTGCCCCACCGCGGGCCGATCCGCGTACGCTTCCATGACCGTCGCGACGAGCTGCGACAGCCGCAGCCCCGGATCCTGCAGGGTCGTACTCACCGATTCGTCCGGTACGGCGGCGGCGATCTGATCGTCGCTCGCGATCAGTTCCTCGGCACGCCGTGCCAGCTCCTCGTACTCCGCTTCAGCGTCCATCCGCCGGGCTCCTCGATCCACTTCGTTCGATGTTCTGATATGCACAAGCGCGGGGAACCGCGTGTCCTCGCAATTAATTTACCTACGGTAACTATTCAACTGTTGTACGCGGTCCGACCGGTGTCAAGAGACCCACCGGCCGCCCGGACATCGACCGAGCTCAGCGCGGATTGAGGAATTTCTCACTCCGACCTTTTTGTCTGTTTTATACTTTTCCGTGC
Source organism: Nocardia terpenica (assembly GCF_013186535.1). Lineage (NCBI taxonomy): Bacteria > Bacillati > Actinomycetota > Actinomycetes > Mycobacteriales > Nocardiaceae > Nocardia > Nocardia terpenica. Next base: position 1,460,673 of record NZ_JABMCZ010000001.1, on the reverse strand, counting down.
TCGGGCGGAAATGATCTGGACGCCTCGACCACTCCGACTGAGCACACCGGAATATCCGGGAGGCGGAAATCGCAGGTAGAGCGGGTCTTTCGAGGGGACGGCTACCCTGGGTGGGGACGACGGGAGCTCACCCGCCGGAAGGGGTGCGCGATGTTCGAAAGGTTTACCGACCAGGCCAAGCACGCGGTGGTACACGCTCAGGAGGCGGCGCGTGGGTTCGATCACGACTATATCGGGGCGGAGCACCTGCTGATCGGCGTCTTCCGGGTCGCCACGGCGGAGGAGGCCCCGGCCACCGCGCAGACCCTCGAGCGGCTGGGGCTCGGCGCGGACGAGGCCGTCGCCAGAGTTCCGATGACACCCGGCCCGACGAAAGGCGCTGCGGCCGGTCACATTCCGTTCACCGCCGAGGCTAAATCCGCGCTGGAGAGCGCGTTTCGCGAGGCGCTGGAGCTCGGCAACACCACCATCACGCCGGACCATCTGCTGCTGGGCATTGTTCGTGCCGCACAGGCCGATTCCGGCTCGGTGGCCGCTCGCGCGGTGCGGGCCCTGGGGCTCGACGCCGAACCGGTGCGCACCGCGCTGGGCCGCACCCGCATCACGCTGTCGCGGACGGCGAGCAAGACGCTGGCGCGGGCGGGCATGGAGGCCCGGCACCACCATCACGACCACGTCGAGACCGCCCACCTGCTGCTGGCGCTGCTCGCCGTCGACCCCGATCTGTGCCGCCGGGTCTTCGACGCGGCCGGGGCCGATCCCGAACTCGTACGCGCCGAACTGGTTACCATCCTCGGAACCGGGGAGGGCCGGGCCGGGTAGCCCACCTTCCGCAGCGCAAGGAGGAGTTCATGTCTCAGCAGATCGGTGGTGCGGCCGTGAGAATCGATCGGATCGTCACCTCCGGAACCTTCGAATTGGACGGCGGCAGCTGGGATGTCGACAACAACGTGTGGGTGGTCGGCGACGACCGCGCCGCGGTGGTGATCGACGCCGCGCACGACATCGCGCCCATCGTCGCGGCGGTCGGCGACCGGACCGTCGCCGCGATCGTGTGCACGCACGCCCACAACGATCACATCAATGCCGCCCCCGCCCTGGCCGAGGCCCTCGGCGCGCCGATCCGGCTGCACCCGGCCGACGACATGCTGTGGCAGGCCGTGCATCCCGGGGTCGGATACCGGCCGCTGACCGACGGGCAGCGAATCCCGGTCGGCGACACCGAACTTCGGGTGCTGCACACGCCCGGTCACTCCCCCGGGTGCTGCTGCCTGTACCTGGCCGCCCAGGGTGTCGTCTTCACCGGCGACACCCTGTTCTCCGGCGGCCCCGGCGCGACCGGCCGCTCCTACTCCGACTTCCCTGCCATCATCGAATCCATCCGCACCCGGCTGCTCATGCTGCCCGCGGACACGGTCGTGCACACCGGGCACGGGGATTCGACCACCGTCGGCGCGGAGGCGCCGCACCTGTCGGAGTGGATCAAGCGCGGGCACTGAGCGTGTCGTCGAGCCAGTCGTAGATCCTTGCCGACGCCAATCGCTGGGCGCCCGCGTGGCAGTGGGCGTCGCCGCCCTCCTCGGCGGTGAAGCTCAGCAGCGTCTTCGGCCCGGTGAGGTGGCGGTACAGGCGGCGCGGTTCGGCCTCCTGCTCGCCGTCGCCGGACCAGAACAGGTCCTCGGTCGCCTCACACACCAGCACCGGGCACGAAATCCGTTCCGCCACACCGTCGGCGACGTTGTAGTCGAGGAAGACGGCCATGAATTCGCGATCGGTGTTCCCGCCCATCACGTAGCGGCCCTGGTCGCAGGCCCAGCGCGCCACCGGGCTCGCCGACCGGGCGGCGGCGATGATCGCGTCCAGTTCCGGATCGTGCGCGGCGCGCAGGCGGCGGCGCAGTTCGTCGTCGGGCAGGCCGAAGAGTCCGGTCACCGCGGAGCTGGCGTCGTACACGCCGTCGACGGCCACCACCGCGGCCAGGCGGGGCTCGAAGGCGGCCGCACGCGGGGCGAGCATGCCGCCGAGGCTGATACCCAGCAACGCGATTCGCCGCCGATCGACCTCCGGATCCTCGGCGAGGAAGTCGAGCACCGGGCCGACCACATGCTCCCAGTCCGGCCGGAAGCGCAGGCCCTTGCCGTGGATGGCGCTGGACTGTCCGGGTCCGTCGAAGGTGAGGACGTGGTAGCCGCGCTCCTGCCCGGCGAGCGCCCCCTGGAAGTGCAATTCCTCGCAGGAGCCGTCGAATCCGCTGTGCATCACCAGCGTCGGCTTCGGCCCGGAGCCGGGCGCGCGGTAGAGGTAGCCGCTGAGAGTGGTTCCCTCGTAAGGGATCTCGACCGGCCGGATGGATGGGTCGTCGGCGATCGCGGCGCGGAAGCATTCGACGCTGCGCCCATAGGCGTAGTCGATGCGCGGATCGGCCGGGTCGCCGTGCAGGAAGAACTCCGCGGTCCGGAAATACGTGCTGGCGCGCAGGAATCCGTCGCGGGCGCTGATCGGGTGGGCCTTCTCCGCCTCGGCGGCAACGCGTTCCGCGGTCGCCAGCCAGCGGTCGTGCCAGCTGTCGTAGTCACCGGCGGTGATACCGGCGGCGGTGGCCAGCACCTCGCCGAAATCCGCTCCGCCGTAGCTCGCGTGGCTGAACACGCGCAGGGTCTCGAACCAGAACTGTGCGTCGTCGGGGAACAGCAACTGCTTCATCGGGTCATCTCCTTCGTGACGAATTCGTGGAAGCCGCGGGCCGGTCGGCCGGTCACCCGTGGCACGGTGTCGGTGATGCGGTCCTCGGCGCCGCGCCGGATGTCGTCGTCGAGACCGGCGAGCATCGCGGCGTAGGCGGGCGGAATACCGGAGTCGGCAAGGCGCGCAGCGTATTCGGCGACGCTCGCGCTGCGATGGCGCACCGGGCGGCCGATGCGATCGGTGATGATCTCGGCCGCCTCGGCGTAGCTCAGCGCCTGCGGGCCGGTCAGTATCAGTTCCCCCGGGTGTGGTTCGGGATCGGTCAGCGCCCGCGCGGCGACCGCGGCGATATCGCCCGCGTCGACGAAACCGATGCGGCCCGCGCCCGTCGCGGTGACGATCTCGCCGTCCCGAACCCCCTGTGCCACCGGACTATCGCCGAGGAAGTTCTGCATGAACCACGACGGCCGCAGCACCGTCCATTCGGGTAGCGACCGGATCAGGTGATACAGCCCGCCCAGCCCGCTGTCGGAGGCCGCGATCGCCGACGAACCCAGCAGCACGATCCGTCGCACGCCGTAGCGCCGCGCCTGCTCGACGAACGGTGTCACCAGCGGCACCGGGTCGGCCACGCCGGTCGGCGCCACCAGGTAGACCGCCGAGACACCCGCCAGCGCCGCATCGAAAATGCCGGTGTCCCAGTCGAATCGGATCTGCGCCCGCTCCGCGCCCGGGGTCCGGGTGGCCAGCCGCACCGGAATGCTCTGCGCGCGCAGCAGTTTCGCGACACGGCTGCCGGTGGTGCCGGTGGCACCGGTTATCAGTACGTCAGGCATCGCCGCCGCCGAACGCGGACGTGAGCGCGCCCACCCCACCGAGCGCCGCGCTCGCGGCCAGCGGATTCCAGTAGTCGCGGTAGTGTCGAATCTCGTTGTCACGCACGGTGATCACGGCGATGTACCGGAGCCGATAGGGCGCGCCGGTGGCCGTCACCAACCCGGCGGCCTCGAATTCGACGATCACCACCTCCGGATCGACGGTCTGGTGGACGGTCACGTGGTCGACCTCCCGGACGTCGAACTTGTCGGGGTAGTCGCGCAGGTACTCCTCGACCGCCGCCCGGCCCGCCAGGCGGGTGGGATAGCCGGGCGGGGCGAACGGGAATTCGGCGGTGCCGTCGACCGCCCACAGCCCGGCGAAACCGGCCATGTCGTGGGTGAGCAGCAGATCGAGGGCGTGCTGGACGAGTTCGCGAGGGTTCACGAAGCCTCCTGAAGAAAGCCGGACGGGACGGTGCCGTCCCGACGACGAATATAGACGGGACGGTACCGTCTCGTCCAGTCGCTATACTGCGGCACATGACACGACGCACACCGACCGGCGCCGCCGTGCTGCAGCCCGAGGTCACCCGCTCGATCACCGAGGCGGTGCTCGACGAGCTCGCCGAGCAGGGCCACGCCCGGCTGTCGATGGAATCGGTGGCCAAGCGCGCCGGAGTCGGCAAGAGCGCGCTGTATCGGCGCTGGCCGTCCAAGCACGACATGGTCCTCGCGGTGATTTCCGAATTCAGTGTGGGCCTGGCTGTTTCGCCCGATACCGGCTCGCTGCGCGAGGACGTGCACGCGACCTTGACCGCGATCGTGGGGTGGCTGACCCACCCCCGCTTCTCCCGCATCCTGCCCGACATGATCGCCGAGGGCGCTCGCAATCCGGCCATGTACGAGGTCTTCGACGCCGCCATCGGCGCGCCGCGCCGCGCACAGGGGGAGGCCATGCTGCGCCGCGCGATCGACCGCGGGGAGTTGCCCGCCGATCTGGACATGGAAATCGCACTGGATCTGCTTGCGGCACCGATCTATTGGCGATTCATGGTGCGGGGGGCGGGACAGCCGCCGGAGTATTTGGATTCGCTGACGGACATGCTGTTGCGGGCGCTGGGGGCCAAGGTGTGAGGTCCCGGCCAAAAGCATGCCGGGACCAGAAGGGGACGCACACCGAGACCAGGAAGGGACGCACACCGAGACCAGAAGGGGGCACACACCGGGACCAGAAGGGGGCACACACCGGGACCAGAAGGGGGCACACACCGGGACCAGAAGGGGCGAAGGAGAGGACGTCGGGGGCCGTCCCGATGCCCGATGGACATCGGGTAGCCGCCAAAAGTTCAGGGTGGAAGGGCGACTCGTCAGCTGAGGGCCGTTAGGCGTTCAACCTGGTCATTTACCGTTCTTGTGTAGGAGCGGAGGGCTGATGAGTGCACGGCTTCGGACCGTATGGTTGGCGAATGTGGCGTCGGGTGCGGCGGCGGTGACGGTGCGGACGCCGTTGCGGCCGCGGGCGGCCCATGCCGTGTACGAGGTGGATCGGGTGCGGACGCGGCGGCCCGAGCTGGTGGCCACCGATCTCGAGGTGGTGACCGTCACCGACCGCTCGGTGATTCTGACCTGGACCACGCGGGCGCGCGACCGGGCCGGGCGGCTGCGCCCGGCACCGGCGAACACCGAGGTGCGGCTCGCCCCGGCCGACTCGCTCGGTCCGGCGCGGCCGCACTACGTCGACGATCACCCAACGGCCTACCACTACGCGGAGATTCACGGCCTGGAGCCCGGACGTGCCTACCGCTTCGAGGCGTATTCCGGTGGCTGCCGGGCGGTTTCGGCGCGCACGTTCGTCACCCGCCGCCCCGGCGCACCCGAAACCACCGGGGTATTCACCACTTTGACGCCGCCGCCCGGCCCGCTGCTGCACACCCTGGCGCTGGCCAACGACCTGCACATCGGCGAACACACCAGCGGGCTGCTGGTCGCGGGCCTGCCCACCGGCCTGCGGCACGACACCGACCGGCACCCCGACCTCATGCTCGAGGCGCTGCTCGACGATCTGCGGCGGCCCGATCGCGGCGCGGATCGACTCGTCGTCGCGGGCGATCTCACCGACTCCGGCACGCTGGAGCAGTCCCGGGCGGTGCGGGCGCGGCTCGACGCCTGGGGCGCGCTCGGGCGCGACTACTTCGTGTGCCGCGGCAATCACGATGTGCCGCAGCATCATCGGCAGGACCACTGGGGCGCGGTGTTCCATCCGCGGCAGCGATTGTCCGAGCATCGCGTCGGGGAGTTGCGCATCATCGGCCTGGACACCGCCCGGCTGCGCGGCTCGGGCGGCACCATCGTGGCCCCGCAACTGGATCATCTGCGCACCCGGCTGGCCGCCGACCCGGACCGGCCGACCCTCGTCTTCGGGCATCATCCGGTGACTTCCTCTGCGGCGGTGAGCAATCCGGGCGGACCCGGGTTCGTGCTCGATCGGTCGACGGCCGCCGCGCTGCACACCCTCTATCGCGGCGCGCCCGGGGTGTTCCTGCATCACAGCGGGCACACCCACCGCAATCGGCGCGGCCGCCCGGATTCGCCGGTGGGCGCGGAATTCCTCGAGGTCGCCGCGGCGAAGGAGTATCCGGGCGGCTACATGCTGCTACGCGTCTACACCGGCGGCTACATGGTGAACTTCTACAAGACCCGGACCGAGGCGGCGCGGCACTGGAGCACCCGCACCCGCCGCCAGTACCTGGGCCTGCATCCCGATCACGCGCTCGGCAGCTGCGCCGACCGCAATCACGTGGTGCTGCGCGACTTCTCGGGACTGACCGCCTGATTCGAGTGGCCCCGCACACGTCCCGTGGCCTGTTTCCGGACCAATGGTTATGGTGGGGTTCTGCCGCCTTCGGTGGGGGCGACACCGGTGTCCGGGAGGTTATATGTCGGTGCTCGACGAGGTGCACGGTCCGCGGGACCTGAAGCGAATGACCCACGACCAGCTCATCCGGCTGGCCGCGGAGATCCGAACCTTCCTGGTCGACAAGGTGTCCCGGACCGGAGGCCACTTCGGGCCGAACCTGGGCGTCGTCGAGCTGACCCTGGCGCTGCACCGGGTCTTCGATTCCCCGCGCGACCCGCTGCTGTTCGACGTGGGCCATCAGGCGTACGTGCACAAGATCGTGACCGGGCGCCGCGCCGAATTCGACACCCTGCGCCAGGCGGGCGGCCTGTCCGGCTACCCCGCGCGCGCCGAGTCCGAGCACGACTTCATCGAGAACAGTCACGCCTCGGTCGCCCTGTCCTATGCCGACGGCCTGGCCAAGGCGTTCCGGTTGCGCGGGCAGAATCGGCACGTGGTGGCGGTGGTCGGCGACGGCGCGCTCACCGGCGGCATGTGCTGGGAGGCGCTGAACAATATCGCCGCCGCGCCCGACCGGCCGGTGGTGATCGTGGTCAACGACAACGGCCGCTCCTACGATCCGACGATCGGCGGTGTCGCCGAACACCTTTCGCAGCTGCGGCTGCGCAGCTCCTACGAGCAGGCGCTGGCGCTGGGCAAGCGGCTGCTGCTGGATACGCCGATGGTGGGCCCGACCGCGTATGTGCTGCTGCACGCCGCCAAGCGCGGCATCAAGGACCTGCTGGCCCCGCAGCCGCTGTTCGAGGACCTGGGGTTGAAGTACGTCGGGCCGGTGGACGGGCACGATCTGCGCGCGCTGGAGACGGCGCTGCGGCGCGCCAAGGCATTCGGCGGCCCGGTCATCGTGCACGCCGTGACGCACAAGGGCCACGGTCACGCACCCGCGGAGAACGACGAGACCGACCGCATGCACCAGGTCGGGCCGCCGTCGGGCGCGAGTTCCGGCGTGCCGTGGACGTCGGCGTTCGCCGAGGAGCTGGTGCGGGCCGGGCGGCGGCGCCCGGACGTGATCGCGATCGGCGCGGCCATGCTGTGCCCCACCGGACTCGACCGCTTCGCCGCCGAATTCCCCGATCGCTGTTTCGATGTCGGCATCGCCGAACAGCACGCGCTCACCTCGGCGGCCGGATCCGCCATGGGCGGAATGCATCCCGTGGTGGCGCTGTATTCCACCTTCCTCAACCGGGCCTTCGATCAGCTGCTGATGGACATCGCGCTGCACCGCCAGCCGGTGACCGTCGTGCTGGATCGCTCGGGCATCACCGGCCCCGACGGGGCCAGCCATCACGGCATGTGGGATCTGTCGCTGCTCGGCATGATTCCCGGCCTGCGCGCCGCCGCGCCGCGCGACATCGACACTCTCCGTGCGGAATTCCGCGAGGCGCTGGAGGTGGACGACGGCCCCACGGTACTGCGCTTCCCGCGCGGCACCGCCCCCGCCGCCACGCCCGCCGTGCGCCGGGTGGGCGGCGTCGATATCCTGCACGAACCGGTCGCGGGCGCACGCAGGGACCTGCTGCTGGTCTCCGTCGGCGGCCTGGCCGACGTGGCGCTGCGCACCGCACATCGGTTGTCCGAGCACGACATCGGCGTCACGGTGGTGGATCCCCGCTGGATCCTGCCGATCCCGGCCGAGATCCCCGAGCTGGCCGCGGAACACGGTTACGTTGCCACCGTGGAGGATTCGGGCCGTCACGGCGGCATCGGCTGGGCGATCGCCGCCGCCCTCCGCGACGCCGACATCGACGTGCCCCTGCTGGATCTCGCACTCCCCCAGCAGTTTCAGCCGCACGGCACCCGCGCCGAGGTCCTCGCCCACGCGGGCCTCACCGCCGACGACATCGAGCAGCGCATCACGCGCTGGATCGGTCCTAGGTCGTCAGCGTCCGCTCAGGCGGGCGTGCAGGGAGGCTCGGGCGTGGGCGAAAACGGTGTCGCTGTCGAGTAATCGGGATCGGGTGACGACCGTTTGGCCGAGTGCGTCCAGCTCGTAGGCCAATTCGGCGGGATCGGTGTCGGCGGGCAGTTCTCCGGCGTCGATGGCGGCGCGAATCAGTGTGCACAGCAGGGCTTCCCAGTCCCGCAGCAGGGTGCGCAGGCGGTCGCGGACCGGGCCGGGGTGGTCGTCGAATTCGGCCTGGGTAGCGACGAAGAAACAGCGGCCCGGCAGGACGGGTTCGGCGTAGAAGGCGAGGCGGCTGTCCATCAGTGCCCGCAGGGCGGCCAGGCCCGTCCGGCCTTCGAGCGCCGGGATGACGACGAGCCGCTTCCATTGGTCGTTGGCCTGCTCGATCACCGCCAGCTGTAGCGACTGTTTGTCGGGCCAGTGGGTGAACAGTGCCGATTTGCTGATGCCCAACCCGGAGGCCAGCCGAGCCAGGCTCAGCCCGTCCAGGCCATCGGTGGACGCCTGCCGCACCGCGGCCTCGAGTACCACGGACCGCGTGCGGTCGCCCCGGGCACGCCGACCGTCGGAGGAGTTGAAAGACGACACGTGAACAATCTAACACAAACTATCCGACCAGTCGGACAGATTGTTATCGTGGCGATAGCTCGATGAACCGCTTCGGAAGGAGTCGTGCCATGTCGACCATCCCCACCCCGCATCACATCGGCATTGTCGTCGCCGATCTCGAGAAGGCCATGTCGGAACTGACCGAACTGCTCGGCTTGCAGTGGTTGCCCGCGGTTCGCAGCGGCCACCAGTCTCTCGGGCCGCACGGCGCGGTCATCGAGGATCCGGCGGCGGGACCGCTGCTGACCATGTCCCGGCAGGGGCCGCCCTACCTGGAACTCCTCGAACTCGTCCCGGGAACGGTCTGGTCGCGCTCGGGCCTGCATCACCTCGGCTACTGGTCCGCCGACGCCCACAACGACTCCGCCCGCATGACCGCGCAGGGCTTCCCGGTTCAGGCCGCCGCGGTGACCCTCGACGGCGACACCGCGCCGGGCGTCTTCTACCACCGCACCAGCGACGCACTGAATCTCGAACTGGTCGAGATGAGCCGCGGCGCACCGGCTTTCGCCCACTACCTGAACCTTCCGGCCGCCGACCTGTGAAGTCAGTTGCCGGACAGGTGGTCTCGCAACATTTCGCGCAGTGTGACGGGCTCGCGGCCGAGCAGGGTGGCCAAAGTCGGGTCTACGGCGGCGAACTCACCGGCACGAAAGGCATGGAAGCCGCCCAGCAGGGCCTCCGCCATCGCAGCCGGAACGCCGTGGCCGATCGTCTGCTCCAGAAACTGGTCATCGGAGACGACGGTCCTGGTGATGGTGCGGCCCGTGAGGTCGGCCGCGATATCGGTTGCGTCGGTGAGGGTTAGCGCCTGCCCCGCCGTAAGCGGTGGTGTGGGACCGTCGAAGCGCCCCTCGTCGGCCAGGATGGCGGCGGCCGCGTCGGCGAGATCCACAGGCGCGGTCCAGCTCACCGGGCCGTCCGCCGGGAGCGCGACCTCACCGGATTCCAGGCCCGGGGCGAGGAACCGAATCGCGCTGGTGCCGTAGAAACCATTGCGCAGCGCGGTGAATGGCACGCCGCAGGCGCGCAGCGCTTCCTCGGTGGCGGCGTGGTCGCGGCCGGGCTGGAAGCGCGACGAGGCGCTGGCACCCATGTGGCTGGTGTAGAGGATGCGCCGCGCGCCTGCCGCAACGGCTGCGTCGATCGCCGCCCGGTGCAGCTTCACGGCCTCGTCACCGAGCTTGTCGACGGACACGATGAGCACCTGCGAGGCTCCCTCGAAGGCATCGGCGAGGCTGGCGGGGTCCTCGAAACCGCCACGGCGCACCCGCACCCCGCGATCGGCGAGATCCTGCGCCTTCTGCGGTTCACGAACGCTGACACCGATCCGATCGGCAGGCATGCGGCTGAGCAGGCTGTCGACAATCCGCCGCCCGAGTAGTCCGGTAGCTCCGGTCACGATAATCATGGCACCTCCAACTGGTATTTCCGGTGGAATCAGAATGATGATAACACCGGAAATGCCAGGTCAGGGGTGCAGATAGACACCCGGTTGTGCCAGGCGCTCGATCGTCCCGGCGATGTCGCCGCCGGTCCGGCCGAAGGCCAGGTCGAAGTAGGCGCGCAGGTAGGTGCGTTGCAGATCGATGGAGCGGTTCGGGTCGACGCTGCCGAGAATCGAACGGGTGGTGCTCGGCGAGAGCAGTCCGGCGGCGGTGAGCTGGGGCAGGATGATCTGCTCGTCATTGAAGGACATGTGCTCGGTTCCCGACAGCCGCAGCGGGATTTTCACCCCGATATTGTGCGGCCAGAACGGTTCCCAGTTCTCCCGGTTCAGCCAGCGGGGGTTGTCGTTGCCGAGCATCAGCAGCGGCCGATTCAATCCGTCGCCGACAACCGAACCCAGCACTGGCCCCGATCGCCAACCACCCCACCTATCCTATACAGATAGGTGGGGCGCCTTTTGCGGTGACAAGGTGGGTGGAATCCTCGTCCCATGCCCGCGGAATGCTCCGTGCGCTCGGGGTGGTGATCGACTGCGCCGGATCGGCCCGTCTAGCGCGCTATCGATCGGACGGATAGAACCCGGTCTCACCTGAGCCTATGCCCGGAGCTGAAACGTACTGCTTCCGGACGTCGCCAGCGACAACGGCGATCAAGCCTTCACCCTCTTCGAGAGGCATCGCGTAGTAACGCTTCCCGAAATGAGATTCGGTGCGCTCGGCCCCGATGATTACCGCGCGGTGTGTCGTCTCGATGGTCATCCTTGGGTACGCCTCATCGAACCATACTCCAACGAACGTCGGGAACCCCTCGTCTTTGCCCACCCAGAACCGTACCCCTTCATCCGGAACGTCTTGTTTCCCGACACCGCCGGAGAACATCTGGCCCGCCTCGTTGAAGGCTTCAATAAACGTGAAGTTCTGTTGTTCGGAGTCGATCCACACGCGCCACCTGTAGCCGTTTCCGGACTGCTCGGAGGTGACCGGTATCCAGCCATCATCTGCCAACGTCGTCATGAATGAATCCTTACACACGGGTAGCCGGGAATGGTGACCTTTCCGAGCGGGTCCCACCAACCGGCACACAGCAACGTGCCATCCAAGAACCCGCCGGTCGGCCCGTACGAGTCGCGGGCTACGCCCGGCCGCAACGGACCCTTGAATACGTGCTCACTGTACTTTTTCTCTGCTCGGGAGGCATCACCGCCCGGCGGAACGATCATGTAGTACGCCTGCAAGTCGCCGCTATGGCCGTTGCCTACAGCCAGAGTGGTTGCCGTCTTGTAGACGGTCAAACCGTCTCCGGATACGTAGATCGTTACCGGGCCATCTTGACGTTCGGCGTCCGCATGAGCGGTAGGCGCAGCGAAGGCGGTGCCGATCATTGCAGTAGCGGCAACAGCCGTCAGATACGTTGAACGCATTTCAATTCCTATTCGATTCTGCGGTAACGATTCCGGTTGAACGGCCCGCCTTGCGCCAGAGTTCTTGAACCATCCGCTGAAACGCCGCGTACGTGACGCGACAGTTTCCGTCACACTCCAAGACCGCAAAGAGGTACCCCGCAACCGTCATCCCTTTATCCTCGCTACACAACCATTGTGTAGCGAGTTCAGCGCTCTTGCGGTGAAAATCAGACAGCGAAACAACCCGCCCGGCAACGACCGATAGGATTATCGGCAGGAGTTCGGATTTCGCCTCGATAACGGTCTTGGGCTCAGGACTGAATTTGAAATGCCCGCCCTTATCGCCTTCGGGCGGTTCCATACAGGCATGGTGCCAATGTGGTCCGGTCATGCGCTAGCCTTCCTGCACGCCTCTATCGACCTGTTCGAACTTTCGCATTCTTTCGGAAAGTATCTTTCGGTCAGAGCTAGAGCAAGATCCGCCATCTTTACCGCTGTGCCCAACTATCCATATATGCATAGCGTTGCCTTGCACCCGAGCCTCATTCCCACAGTCGGGGCATTCCATATGGAAGAGGCTGGCAAGGTCGGTGCCCTCCGGCACGTAGTACGGCGGCGGTTCCGGTCTCATATGGCGATCACTCGTTTCGGGATTACTGAACCGTTCATGCTTCGGTGTAGGTAGCCGATCGCGACGGGCCGCATCACCCCGCCTCCGCGTCCGTGTCGTCGTCGCGGTCGTTGCTCGGGGACTTGACGTCATCGCGGATTTCGAAGTAGATGCCTGGGTTGTCGTCGTAATCGTCGTCGTAGGCGGCAACTTGCACCATCCCACCCGGAAAGACGAACGTTCTCGAACGTGCGGTCATGGCACCCCTATCCGTCCCCGAGCGGTCGGCGAGGCTGCTCGAGAGCGTCAGGGTTGGAGTCGTTGGCCGCACGAGCATCGAGATAGGCTTGCCTGGCTCGGATCATCCTTGTGTGGATGGGGCCATGTTGCGGCTTACCGTGCCAGATCCAGATGTCGGTGGCGTTGCGGAACTCGTCGCGAGTTCTGCGGTACTCGGCTTCACGATCATCATCGCTGGTGCTCATGCCGCCAAGGTTCACCCTGGCGCGCTCACCTGAAGGGATAGGACAGGGATAGGTTCGCCTGCGGCAGACGTGGCGTAGTCCTACCCTGAAGCCATGACGCATGTCGGGCAACGCATGGCAGCCGAACGCAAACTTGCCGGACTCACCCAACGTCAGCTCGCGCAACGCGCTCGCTACAGCTTGCCTCTGATCAAAGCAGTCGAGCAAGGCCGCGAACCCGGATCACCCGGTCTGATCTCGGCGGTGGCGCGAGCCCTGTGCATCACCCCGGACTTGTTGACGGGGGCACCGTACGATGACGGGAAACCGTTGGCAGATGCAGTCAACGAGCTCCGCATACTGCTCACCGAAGGCAAGTACGTTAGAGCCACCGACCCTGATCCTCTCGAACAACTCGAGGCGGAAATCTTTGAGGCACAGCGGATTTACCGTGCGGATCACACGCGACAGACTATCGAGATCCTTCCGGATCTGATCCGACGGGTACACGGTGCCGTGCGGGACTTGCGGGGAGACGAGCAGGCACACGCCTATGCGTTGCTCACCTATGCATACGGTCTCGCTGAGGGATGTGCACGCCGCACCGGCTACCAAACGCTGACGCTTCCGGCCCTCGACCTGGCCGATACCTACGCGGCGTACTCGGATGACCCGTACGCCGGAGCTTTCTCCGCACTCGCCAGAGCCCGCCTGCTGACGTTCTACGGCGAGTCGCAGGTTGCCGGTCACCTGATTGACACCGCTATCAACAGCGCCGATAGCAGCCATACGGGCATGGTTCTCGCTGGGTATTCGCATCTCGTTGCGGCGGTGAACGACGCCAGGCAGTTGAACCACGCTAGGGCGGACGATCACGTGCAAGCTGCCCGCGAATTCGCCCGGCAGACCGGCGAATCAGATCTGTATCTGACCTGGTTCGGTCCGTTGAATGTCGAAATCCACGCTCACGCAATCGAACTGGAATCCGGAGACCCCAACAAGGCAGCCGTCGAAGGCGCGAAACTCGCCTACGGGAAGGAAGCTTCACCAACACGTGTTGCCCATCATTGGCAGGACAATGCTCGCGCATGGTTGATGTCCGGGAAAGCCGACAAGGCTCTCGTCGCACTGAACAAGGCTCGCGCTGCCGCGCCGCAACAAACACGGTTGCATCCCTCGGTGCGTGAAACTGTGTACGCGATAGCGCAAGCCGAACGGCGACGCACGGAGTCATTGCTCGGCTTCGCGTCCTGGGTGGGCACCACCCTGTGACGGAAACTGACACGATGGGCTCATGAACGATCAAGGAGCCCCGGTTTTGTACGCCATCGTGACTGGTTCGCCCGTAGCCCGCGATGTCGGCAGGCTCGTGGACCTGGCTCAGGCCGCTGGGTGGGACGTGTGCGTGATTGCTTCACCGTACGGGCGCCGGTTCATCGGCGCTGACGCCTTGGAGGCGAAGACCGGGCATCCGGTGCGTAGCGAGTACAAAGATCCGGGCACGCCGGATGTACTTCCTCCCGCTGAGGCGATGGTCGTCGCGCCGATAACGTGCAACTCGCTCGGGAAGTGGGCCGCAGGGATCTCCGACACGTTGCCGCTCGGATTGCTGGTGGAAGCGGTCGGCAAGCGGCTGCCTGTGGTGGCCGTTCCGTCTTCCAATCGAGCGCAGATCAGCTTTCCGGCAATCCAAGACGCCATCCGCAAGCTTTCCGACTGGGGCGTAACCATGCTCATCGGTGACGATGTGTACCCCCAGCCGGAGCCGGGGGCGGGCGGAAACGCACACCTGTTCCCCTGGCATTTGGCCTGGCAAGCGGTTCTCAGCCATCCATGGCGGGCCGCAAGTTAGTGCGAAGAGCGAGACCTGCCCGAGGTGTCTTTGTGAGCGATGCTGACGAAATCCTGCTACGTGCAGCGGAATTCAGCGACATCAATGCGCACGGCGCTGCCGCGATCCGGGACGGCTCGAACGCGATCTCCGAGTCGCCGATAACTGAGATCCTTATCGAAACCCCAGGCAGTGCCTGGGGTTTCGATATTTCTGCGCCCATCGGTCGATCCCGATTCAGGCGACGGCGTTCGCCAATGCGGTGATGCCGCCGGTGAGCAATGCGGCGACCTTGACGAATTCCACTGCTACATACGCATAGTGGCCGTGGGAGCGGGGCGCGTCGTGGCCAGCCAAGACCGCGTTGCTGCGGCGGGTGAGGCGGGGGCGGATTGCGATCAGCTGGATGGCCAGGGAGGCGATGGCTACGGCTAGGGCGACGGTGGTGGTCGTGGATGGGGAGCCGACGATCACGGTGATGAGAATCGTTGCGGCAAGTACTGTTTCGACAGCATTGAGGGCGCGGAAGACCAGGCGGCCGATGCCGAGGCCGATGCGGAGAGTGACGTCGGGGGCGCGGAACTTCAGGGGGGCTTCGAGGAACGAGATGGCCAGGACCATGCCGAGCCAGGCGAAGGTCACGGCGACTATGACGGCGGTTGCGGAGGTCATGTGGCGGGTCCTGTCGGGGCGGGGGCCAGGTGGGCCAGGCAGAGGTCGGGTTCGGCGAAGGGGGCGAGGTGGTCGACGGTGATCGGTGCGGATCGGCGTTCCAGGGCGCCCTGCATGAGGCCCAGGTGGATCGGGCACACGATTGCCGTGCGGTTGTCGATCAGGTCCAGGAATGGGCAGTGCCGCAGGTGGATTCGGTCTTCGGAGGCGGGCTCGGGGGCGAAGCCCAGGTCGTCGAGTAGACGAATCAGGCCGTCGACAGCCTCTTCTCGAGACGAGACCTCGGGGGCCGAGAGATGTCGGCCCCAGGCGCGACCGGCCTCCCGGGCACGGTCGGCGGGGTTCGGGTCGTCGGCCAGTTGGGCGACAAGGATTTCCGCGAGCAGGCGGTAGTTGCGCGGCCCGGCCGGGTCCATGCCCCGGTGCGCCCGGAATGCCTGCGGCGGGCGGCCGGGTCCGGTGCTGGGCAGGTCGACTCGCTCGGCCTGCCCGGTGCTCACCAGCGCCTCCAGATGGAAGCGGACGGTATTCGTATGGACGCCCAGCTGCTCGGCAATATCATTGATGCTCAATGGTATTCGCGACCCCCGGAGCGCCGCCAGCACCTCGCCGCGACGCCCGGCCGATGCGGGCGTCACGGCTGCGCACTCCGTCTCGGAAGCCGCGCCACTAGCGGGGTATCCACACAGAGCTCGCCGAGCACGTACGCCACGACCTATTTATACAATAAAGCTCTGTAAAAAATAAGACCTGGTGACGTGCGTTATAGCCCCGCTGATCGACTGTCACTCCGTGGGCATCATGATCACCCAACGATCCGCGGGGCTGCGGCGTAGGTACACCGCCCAGTAGGCGATGGCGACCGCGATGACCGCGGCGGTGATGAGCAGGGCCGGAATCGGTTGTTGGGTAAGCACATAGATCAGGGTCGCGATCACGACTACCGGGACGACCGGCCACCAGGGCATGCGCCAGGGCGAGGCATTGCGGTGTCGGGCGCGGCGGGTGGTCAGAGCGGCCACCGCCACCGCGAGGTACAGGGCGGCGACGACCACGCTGGTGACCTGGTTGAGCAGGGTCAGGTCGACGAAGCACAGGGCCGCGCCGGGCAGGCCCACCACGAGCGTCGCTATCCAGGGGGAACCCAGTCGGTTGAGGTTGCCGAGCGCGCGATTGACCGGGGTCGGCCAGGCGCGGTCGCGGGCCGAGGCGTACAGCACGCGCGAATTCTGGATGACCATCACGATGGTGGCGTTCACGATGGCCAGCGCGATACACAGGCTGATGAAGGTGGCCACCGCCGAATTGCTCCAGCCGGTGACCATGGCGACCAGGTCACCATCGGTGAGCGCCTTCAGATCCGGCGCGCCGAGTACCACGGCGGTGGTGGGCACGATGATCACCACCGCACCGACGCCGAGCGTCCACAGCACCGTGCGCACCACCGTCCGGCGCGGCTGCCGCATCTCCTCGGCGAGGTAGACCGCCGTCGTAAAGCCTTGCAGCACAAACAAAGCCACCGCCAGCCCGGAGACCAGCACCAGCCCGCTCAGCGGCGAGGGGCCGGACGCACCGAGCACCTGCGGATGCAGCAGCGACCCGGCGGACCGATGCACATGGGCGAAGCCGAGCCCGGCGACCACGGCCGCCGCCACCACCTCCAGCACCATGAACGCGCCGGTGACCCACGCGTTGGTGCGCAATTGCAGCAACCCCATCCCCACCGACAGCAGCATGACGATCGCGCCGGTGAGCGAATGATCGACCGCGAGTACGGAAGACAGATACGCCGCGGTGCCGACCGCCATGATCGGCGGAATGACCAGCACCACCACCAGCGCGATGACGAACACCAGCCAGGCGAGGAAGCGCCCGACGACGGTGCCGACCATGGCGTACTCACCACCCGAACTCGGCGCGAGCGTGCCCAATTCGGAATAACAGAACGCCACACCGATACACAGCACGGCCGCGATCACCAGCGTGAGCACCGTCCCCGTGCCCTGGGTGGTGAAAAGGCCCGGCACGATGACGAACAACGACGACGCGGGCGTCAGACACGACAGCGTGAGCAGCGTGCCACCGAGCACGCCGATACTACGGGTAAGCCGGGCGGGCCCGGACCCAGTGCCGAGTTCAGTGGCGGGAGCCACCGAAATGCCTTGGGGGACAATAGCTTCAACCATGGGCATTCCTGGAGCTGAGAAGGGTCCCGGCCAAAAGCACGCCGGGATGACGGGTACGCCGCCGGTTGTGGTCCCGACGTGTGTGTTCCCGGCGTGCTTTTGGCCGGGATCGGGACACCATAAAAACCCCGTAAAGACCTTTACGCAACCCCCAGTTCGCCACCGATTTCGTCGCCGTTCACCGATTCGAGTGTGGCACATCGACATCGACCTGCCCATTCCTGCTACGGAATCCGTACGTGTCGGTCTTGTAAAAGTTTTGCGGGGTGATGACAGGGCGCGGCTGCATCGGTTCCGGTTCGCCTGCGGGGTAGATTCCGCGACCGTGAGGTGGCCTGGTAGCGGCGGTATCGCCCGGTGATGGGGGCGCTCGGGATCTTCGATCACCCGTGCCCGCCGGAGCGGGTGCTGCCCGAGCCGACGGCGCGGGATCGGGAGTGGGCGAGGGCGCATCCGGGGCGATGGCTGTATTTCGTGGATCCGACGGTCGATCGGCGGGAATTGGCGCGGGCCACTGTGATCGGGGGGCGGCTGGCCGATGCGGCGGGCGGGTTCGCCGCATTCTGGTTGAATCCGGAGTTCGTGCCCACCGCCCGCTACGCCGGTGCGGAGTTGACCAACGAGGTCGAGTGGGTGCTGTGGCGGGTGAATTCGGGGTTCGATCCGATCGGGCGGTTCGTCGAAACATTCGGCCGGAGTGTGGTTCTGGTGGTGCAGACGCCGGATGATGCGCTGGTACAGCGTGTTTGGCCGCTTCGGCCGGAGGGTGGTAGACGGGTTCTGCACGTGTTCACCTCGCCGGGGAAAGTGCCCGCGGGGGTGGATCCGGCTCTCCTGCGCGAGGTTTCGGGCCTGGATGTGCTCGAACAGGTGTGCCCGCATGCGGGGATTCGCGTGCACGTCAATATGGGCGGAGTGCCGGACGTGCGGGTAGATGGTTCCGATCTCGCCCGATGGTGGGGTGAGTGGTGCGCGGTTTCGGTTCGGCCGGTGTTGGAGACGAGGGCTCAGGTTGAGAGTTATCTGGGGTGGTTCTTCGGTCCCGGCCAAAAGCGTGCCGGGAAAATGGAGGAGCCGCAGCGGGCCGGGAAAACGGATGAGAGGCGATACCGCCTCTACCCCTTCGGAATCGGCTGGCTGGTCCAGGAGATGGAGGGGGCGGGCCTGGCGCACGTCAGCCTGGTGATCGATACGGGGACGGGGGCGATCACCGTGTATCCGAGCCGGGATGCTCGGGTGGTGGTCGAAGACTATTGGGAGGCCAGGCGGGTGGGTCGGTCTCCCGGTGGTCGCCAGGTGTATCCGCGGACCAATCCGTGACCGAGGTCGGCAACGAATGCATTGTCGGAATCGACATCTGCGTCGCATTCACCGGATCGAAAGGAACAGATTGCGTACTCAGTACCGCGGACGTGGCGGCGCGATTCTCGCCTGCGCGCTGGCCGGGGCCGCCTCGTTCGGTGCGCCGGGGGCGCCCGCGGCGGCCAGGCCCGACACCGTTGTCATGACGTGCGACGAGACGGGCACCGTCACCTGGCTCAACGGGATAACCGACAGCAAGGCCCAGGTAAGGTGGAAGAACGAAAAGCACTACGCCAACTGCGTGCGGCCGGACAAATCCACACCCCCGGTTTACCCGGAGGAATCCATCGCGGGCGGCACCGAACTCGCGTCGTGTGACGATGTCGAGAGCCACGAGGGCAACGGCGTGATGTTCTGGTCGGATGGATCCACCACCACGTTCGAGCAGAAGGCGGTGAAGCAGGGCAAGTCCAAGGGTAATGGAACCGGTGAGTTCACACTCACCATCGGGGCCGGAAACGACTTCGCGGGCGACACCGCCACAGACAAGGACACCCTGACGAAGAAGGAAAAGGAATCCTGCCCGGGCCTGCAAAACGCGACCACCCAGGGCACCCTCACCATCTCTGAATAGGCCCTAGCGCGAGCAATGTCCGTTCGGCACCGGCTGATTCGATTGCACCGCGGTGCCGAGACGGTCGAATGCCTGTTGCAGATTCATGACATAGCCGATGCGCTCGTCGTCCGGGTCGCTGCCGAAGACGATGCCGAGCACCCGGCCCTCGGTGTCGATGAGCGGCCCGCCGGAGTTGCCCTCCTGAATCAGGCTGGAAATCGTGTACAGCTGCCGTTCCGACATGGCGGCGCGATAGGCGTCGGGCACCTGTCCCACCGTGCGGCTGCGGATGCGGGCGACCGCGGCGGCATACCGTCCGCCGCCCGGATAGCCGAGCGCGAAGGCCGCGGCCCCCGTGTCGAGGGCGCGCGGCGCGGGCGTGAGCGCGGGTGCGGTGAGACCGGCGATGTGCAGCACAGCGAGGTCGTTCGACGGATCGAACACCACCACATCGGCTTTCAGCGGACCGTTGGGGGTGTCGACCGAGACGCTCGTCCCGCCCGCGACGACATGCGCATTCGTCAGCACCCGTTCGGGCGCGAAGACGAAACCGGATCCGGTCTCCACCAGCCCACACGCGCTGGCAATGCTCCTGATGCGGAGCACGCTGCGCTGGAGCTCCCTGGGTACGGGACTGCCGAGCAGGGCCGTATCCGGTGGGGCCGTGGACAATCCCGGCATCGACCAGCCGTCCGCCGACATCAGCCCGGAGTCGCGCAGCGGACCGGCGAGGTTGGTGGGCAGGCTCGCCAACCAGTAGGGCACGGTGTCGCCGACGGTCCGGACCACGCGCGAATGATCCAGTGTGGACGCCAGAATCGACTGGGCGGGCGCCGCCAGCGGGGCGGCCAGCAGCCAGACGGTGAGCGGCACGGCCAGCGCCTGCCCGAAACCGCCCGCCACCGCGTCCACCCGCAGCGCGCGCGGCCCGTGCACCGTCTCGCGCAGCCGTTGGCCGAGCCGGTCGCCGATCGCCTGCCCGATGGCCACGACGCCGACGATCACGGCCAGCACGGTCGTCAGGCGCACCGTGCCCGCGGGCAGGTGCGGCAGCAGGACCGCGGCGAGGACGGTCCCGACGAACGCGCCGCCGACCACGCCCAGAAAACCGAGCACGGCGACGATCGCACCGCGTCGCCATCCGAGCACTCCCGCGACCACCATCGCCAGCAGCACGACGAGGTCGAACCAATTCGACAGCGTCAACGAAACTCCCCACATCGGGTGCGCCGAAAGGCGCACGGCCGCTCGAAAACCGGCCCCACCATCGTGCCCCGACCAACCTACCGATGGCTATCCCCTCCGGCAATTGTTCAGCGTTCTCCGACGAGGAAGTCCGTCATCGCCTTCGCCACGGCCTCGGGCTGGTCGAGCATGGACAGCACGTAGGCGTCGTCGATCTCGACGAGGCGGCCCGCGGGCAGCAGGTCGGCCAGTCGGCGGCCGTGCTCGCGGGGCATGACCTTGCCCGCCGACGACCACAGCACCAGCGCGTCGCCCGGAAAGCGCCGCAGCGCTTCGGTATTCGCGATCAGCTCGGCCTTGGGTGGCAGTGACGTACCGTATTTGCGCACATCCCGGCCGATGCGGGGATCGCGCAGCCCCGGCGCGGTCCAGCCGCGCACCAGTTCGTCCGGCAGCGGGTAGCGGGCCATCAGGCCGAACAGCGGCGGTAGCCGTCGCAGCCACCCGATCCGCAACTGGCGCAGGACGATCGGCAGCGCGCCGGGCACCCGCAGGCCGAATACGGCCATCTTGCCGGGCAGTCCGGGCGGGAAGTTGTCGAATGCCTCGCACGGCAACGCGATCAGCCGGGCCACCCGCTCGTCGAGCCCGTAGGCGGTCAGGAACAGCGCCCCGCCCCAGTCGCTGTGCACCAGCGTGACGTCCCGAAGGCCCAGGGCGGCAAGGAAATCGGCCACCATCCGGTTGAGGCCGCGCATGCCGAGATCGGCGTCGGGCCGCATCGGTTCGGGATGCGCGCCGAGCGGCAGCACCGGACGCAGGTAGCGGAATCCGCTGGGCAGCAGGCCCATGACGGAATCCCACTGGGTGTGGTCCATCAGCAGCCCGTGCAGCAGCACCACCGGCGGGCCGTCGCCCTGCTCGGCGTAGTGGACGGGACCGGCGGCGGTATCGACGACAGGCATGGACTCACCCCTTCGCTAGAACAGTCGCTCTAGAGCGCTTGCTCTAGTGTGGAGGGATGGCGGAGAAGATGTCAACCGGTACGCGGGAGCGGATCGTGACGGCCGCGGCCGAGCTCATGCGCCGCCAGGGCTACGGCGCGACCAGCGTGAAACAGCTGACGGCGGCGGCCGGTGCGCCGATCGGCTCGCTGTATCACCACTTTCCCGAGGGCAAGCAGCAGATCGCGGCGGAGGCGCTGCGCACCAGCGGGGCCGCCTACATCCAACTGCTGCCGCTGCTGCTGGATCCGCACGAGGACCTGCGCGCGGCGGTGCCCGCGGCCTTCGCCGCGGCGGCGGCCGACATGGAACGGTCCGGCTGGATGAACATGTGCCCGGTCGGCACGGTCGCGGGCGAGGTCGCCGACAGCGAACCGGCGCTGCGGGAGGTCGCCGCCGAGGTGATCGCCGACTGGGTGGCGCAGGGCACCGCCTACCTCGCGGGGCGCGGGCTACGGACCGACTCGGCCCGGGAGCTCATCATCGCGATGGTCGGCGCGCTGGAGGGCGCGTTCATGCTCGCCCGGACGCTGCGGTCGCCCGAACCGCTGCACGCGGCGGGCCGGAGCCTGGCCCCTTACGTCGACGCCCTGCTCACCGAGAACGCCTCCGCCTGACCGATTTTCACCGACGGCGGGCGCGATAGGCCGCCACGGCATTGCGATTGCCGCAGGCGATGCTGCAGTAGCGCCGGGAACGATTGCGGGACAGGTCGAGAACGATTCCCGCGCAGTTGTCGTCGGCGCAGACGGCCAATCGGCTCAGCTCGTCCTCGCGAATGAGGTCGACCATGGCCATGGCGGTTTCCACGGCGATCCGGACCGGCAGCGGGGCGTCGCGCGGCACGGCGTGGATGTGATAGTCGAGCTCGTCGTGCCGAACCAGTTGCGGCACCGCGTGATACGTGGCGAGGGTGTCGTTCACGAGCCGGACGGCGGTGTCCCGGTCGCTGGTCAGCAGTCGGCGCAGCGGGGCGCGCAGGGCGCGGACGGCCGCCAGCTCGGCCTCGTCGTGGGTCCGCGTGCCCGAGTAGCGATGCCGGACGAAGAACTCGTCGAGGTGCGCGATCTCGGTCAGGGTATCCGGCTCGTCCGCCGAATTGACCAGGTCGACGGCCGCGGCCAGCGAGGCCACCGTGTCATGGGCAAAAGGCATATTGACATATTACGCGCGGCTTCCTACCGTCATGAGTCATGGCGGCGATGACTCATGACGCGCCGGTGGTGAACCGTCTGCGGACCGGCCTGTTCCTCGCACTGTTGTCGGCATCGTCCTTCGGGCTGTCCGGGGCGCTGGCGCGCGGAATGATGGACGCGGGCTGGAGTCCCGCGGCCGTCGTGGCGGTGCGGGTGCTGGTGGGCGGGGTCGCGCTGCTGCCGATCGCGCTGCGGCAGCTGCGCGGCGACTGGGAGCTGTTGCGCCGCAAGGCCGGACTGATCGTGGCGTACGGGCTGATCGCGGTGGCGGGTACCCAGCTGGCCTACTTCTACGCGGTCGCGCACATGGCCGTCGGCGCGGCGCTGCTGATCGAGTACACCGCCCCGATCGTGGTGATCGGGTGGCTGTGGGCGCGGCACGGGCAGAAGCCCGGCCGCGCAACGGTTCTCGGCGCGGTGCTGGGGGTCCTCGGGCTGGTTCTGGTGCTGGATCTGCGGTCCGGGGTCGGGGCGAGCTGGGTGGGGGCGGCGTGGGCGCTGGCCGCGATGTTCGGCGCGGCAGTGTATTTCGTGCTGTCGGCGCGCAATTCCGACGGCCTGCCCGGCACGGTGCTGGCGACCGGCGGGCTGCTGCTGGGCGGTGTGGTCCTCCTGCTCGCCGGGGCGGCCGGTATCGCTCCCCTGCACGCGGGGACCGGCCCGGCCGTGTTCGCCGACTGCACCGCGCCGTGGTGGCTGCCGCTGCTGGCCCTGGGCGTGGTCACCGCCGCGCTCGCGTATGCCTCCGGGATCGCCGCCACGCGGCTGCTCGGCTCCCGGCTGGCCTCCTTCGCCGCGCTCCTCGAGGTGGTGGCCGCGATCGTCTATGCGTGGGTGCTGCTCGCCCAGACCCCGCGCCCCATCCAATTCGTCGGTGGCGCACTGATTCTCGTCGGAGTCGTCACCGTCCGAACGGGCGAGCGGCCGGACGCTCCTTGACCCAGCACATTTCGCGGCCGGATTCGGCGGGGGCGCGTTTCTCGCGCGGCCGGATCCGGTGCAGGCGGTAGCCGAGCCGCCGCGCGATCGCCGCGCTGCGCACATTGGCGGCGTCGCAATGGATTTCGACCCGGCCGACGCCGGGCAGGGTGAAGGCCGCGCGGGTCAGGGCGGCCACGCTGCGGGTCATCACGCCGCGGCCGGTGTGGGCGACGTGGCACCAGTAGCCGATCTCCACCGCGGGCGGTCCGAGCCGATCGTGCAGGCCCACCGCCCCGAGCACCACGCCCTCGCCCCCGAAGATCCCGTAGTTGAAGCCCCGGTCCACGCTGGGCCAGCTCGCGGCCACCGCCTCGCCGAACACCCGCTGCCGCTCCAGCGTGGTCGGCTCGGACAGCCAATCCATCCAGGGATGAATATGGGCGAACGACGCCGTCAGCGCCTCGAACCGCGGCACCAGATCCCCCGGCCGCCAGCGGCGGATCAGCACATCGCCCAGATCGATCCGCTCCGGCGGCCCGACCCCCGGCGCAAGCGCGGGCCGTATCTCCAGGTCCATACCGGGATGGTGACCGTAAAGGGGGCGGTCGGCAACTCAGGTCGGCGAAGAGGGCACGTGGTACACCGGAAGTGAGAGGAAGTGTCCGGTATGGGTGGCAATCGATCCTGGGACAAGATCATTGGGGCGTTGGACCGGGTTTCGGGGCCCGGGCGGGTCAGTGGGGACTGGGTTCGGTATTTGTGTCCGGTGCATGAGGGGGATGGGCGGCGGCATCATCCCTCGCTGGGGGTGATCTACAACGTGGGGAAGCGGAAGACCGTGGTTCGGTGTTTCGCGGGGTGTTCGGACGAGGCGGTGTTGGAACGGCTCGGGTTGCGGGTGCGGGATTTGTTCGACGGGCCGATGGGGGTTCGGGGGGACGGGCCGCGGCGGGGAGGGGCGCGGCTGTCGCTTGTCGATCGGGCGCTGTTGGCGGCGGGGCTGCCGCTGGTTCGGCACAAGGCCGAGCTGGGCCGGGCCGTCGGGCCCGCGCGGGTGGTCGCCACCTATGTCTATCGGTGGCCGGACGGGCGGCGGGAGGGGAAGGTGGTGCGCGTGCACATCCCGCATCGCAACGGGCACGAGAAGCACTTCTGGCAGGAGCGGATGACCGAGAACGGTTGGCGCGAAGGGGGATTCGCGCGGATACCGTTCCGGTTGCCCGAGGTGGTTCCCGCGGTCCGCGACGGTGCGGATATCTACGTCTGCGAGGGGGAACAGGATGTGCTCGTGGCGTGCCGGGCGGGGCTGGTCGCCACCACCAATGCGGGCGGGGCGCTGGGCTGGCATGCCGATCACGCGCGGTGGTTGCGCGGGGCGCGGCGGGTCTGGATCGTCGCCGATCGCGATGCCCCGGGGTACCGGCACGCGGCCGAGGTCGCCCGGAGCCTGCGCGGGCTCGTCGGCGCGACCCGCATCGTCCAGGCCAGCGACGGGAAGGATCTCACCGATCATTTCAATGCGGGCCATCAAGTCGAAGAACTGGAGCCGGTTCCGATTCTGGACGACCATTATTCGCCCGAATTCCCGCATGTTGCCGACCGCGTTGTGCCATAGTT
The DNA here is from genome assembly GCF_013186535.1 of Nocardia terpenica. Classification (NCBI taxonomy): domain Bacteria; kingdom Bacillati; phylum Actinomycetota; class Actinomycetes; order Mycobacteriales; family Nocardiaceae; genus Nocardia; species Nocardia terpenica. The sequence goes on along the minus strand of NZ_JABMCZ010000001.1, from coordinate 1,435,283 downwards.
CGCCAAATCGCGGCGACACGCGCACGCACTATCGGAGGTGAGCGCCATGCCTATTCGTCCGCCCGCCACTCCCCTGGTCGTGCGCTCGCCGTACCTGTCCACCTGGCTGGCCGGTGACGCGCTGGCGGGACAGTGGCCGACATTCTGGGCGGGTCAGACCACCGCGATCACCGGGATCGTGCGCATCGACGGCGTCGCCTCGCTCTTCGCCGGGGCTCCCGGCTCGCCCGCTCTTCCTGCCCTGCACCAGGTTTCGCTGACGGTCACCGCCACCCGGTCGATCTACCGCTTCGACGGCGGCGGCATCGAATTGACCGTGACCTTCTTCTCCCCGGTCTCCCCGAACGATCTGCAACGGCAGAGCGTGCCGATGTCCTACATCACGGTGACCGCGGCCAGCACCGACGGCAACTCCCACAATGTCGCTGTCTACCTGGATATTTCGGGGGAATGGGCGCACGGCGACCGGAATCGGAACATCGACTGGGCCGCACAAGAGGTCGGCTCGCAGTTCGCGCTGAGCTTCGCACCGACCACCCCGACCGTCCTCGCCGAATCGGCGGACCAGGCATCGTGGGGGACGGTCGTCTTCGCCACCGACGCCGACCCGCAACTCACCTGGCAGATCGCCGAGGACACCGTCGCCCGCGCGGCCGGTGCGGCGGGTCCGCTGCCCGATACCGCGGAGCCCGGCCCGCGCGGAATCAATGACCGCTGGCCGGTTTTCGCGTTCGCCCGCGACCTCGGCACCCTGACACCGGGGACACCGAGCCCGGCCATGGTCGTGACCATCGGCCATGTCCGCACGCCCGCGATCTCCTCGCTCGGCACCCCACTGGACCCGTGGTGGCGGACGTACTGGTCCGACTGGCCCGACATGCTGACCTGGTTCCGCGCCGATTACGCCGCCGCCCTGGACGAAGCGAGCGGCCTCGACGCCCGCCTCACCTCCGACGCCGAAAACATCTGCGGCGCAGGTACACCCACCGCCGAGCAGTACGCGGCGCTCTGTGCGCTGGCGCTGCGCCAGGCGATCGGCGGCACCGAACTCGTCGACCGCGACGGCGCGCCCTGGGCCATGCTGAAGGAGATCTCCAGCGACGGCAATGTATCGACGGTCGACGTCATCTATCCCGCCTCCCCCGTCTTCCTCTACCTCGGGCCGAATTACCTTCGGCTGCTGCTGGATCCGCTGCTCGACTACGTGCGGGCCGGTCACTGGCCGCAGCCCTTCGCGCCCCACGATCTCGGCGCGAGCTACCCGAATGCGACCGGGCACAACGACGGTGGCGGGGAGAACATGCCGGTCGAGGAATCGGCCAATCTGCTGATCATGTCCGCCGCCCTGATCGGACGCCTGCCCGCCGACCAGACCACGGCGCTGCTCACCGAGTACTACCCGGTCCTGCGCGGCTGGGCCGAGTACCTGGTGCCCAATGCGCTGGACCCGGGCCTGCAGAATCAGACCGACGACTTCGCCGGGCCGATCGCGCACTGCAGCAACCTCGCGCTCAAGGGCATCCTCGGCCTCGGCGCGATGAGCCTGATCGCCCGGGCCGTCGGCAATACCGAGGACCGAACCCGCTACGACTCCCTCGCCCGCGACTACATCACCCAGTGGGCCACCAGATCTCAGGACCCGACCGGACCCCACCTCCAGCTCGCCTACGACGACCCCGGCACCTGGAGCCTGAAGTACAACGGCTACGCCGACCGTGCGCTCGGCCTGAATCTCGTTCCGCGCCAGGTGATCACGCAGGAGGCGGCCTGGTATGTCGCGCGGGCGAACGACGCCGGGGTCCCCCTGGACAACCGCCACACCTACACCAAGGCCGACTGGGAACTGTGGACCGCGGCCTTCCTCACCGACGAACCGGATGCCCGAGACCTGCTGATCCAGCGCGTCTTTCGATTCGCCGACACCACCGGCGACCGGGTGCCGCTCACCGACTGGTACGACACGGTCTCCGGCGGCCGGGTCGGATTCGCCGCCCGCCCGGTGGTCGGAGGCTTCTTCGCGCTGCTCACCCTCGCCGATCGACCCTCCTCAGGCGAGGACCGCGGGTAGCGCGAGGTGATGGGTGACCAGGTGCAGTGCGGCGGTGATGGCGACGGCCGGGTCACGGTGGTCGAGATCGTCGTAGTCGGCGACGCGGGGGCCCGGTAGGTGGCGGTGGGCGTCGGCGCGGTGAGTCAGCCAGAGTTGTTGGGCGACACCGCCGGTGGTGGCGAGCGGGACGATCGGTATGCCGCGCTCGCGGGCGAGATCGGTTTCCTCCGCGGTGCCGTTGCCGTCGGCATCGCCGAAGTCACCGCCGCCGAAAACCAGGCACAGCTGCGCATTACGAAGCATGGTGCGCCGCGTCTCGGTGCGGCAGGTGTCGACGTGGATGACATGACCGAGCGGCTGATAGATCGGCGCGATCCGGGTCGATTCGGTGCGCACGTACAGGGTGGTGCGGTCGGGCGAATAGGTGCCGTCCGCGCGCAGGGCACGGGCCATCGCGTAGGCGGTGTGCGCTCCCACGCGTGAACCACCGCAGATGAGGGTGATCGGCAGGGTGGCCAGGGCGGCCCCGAGGGCGTCGGCGATCGGGCGCCCGGTGTCCTCGCTGGTGTAACGGCCGGACAGGAAGACGCGGGGCGCGCACTTGAGCTGGTATGCCTTGTCGAGACTCGCGGCCAGCTGCGCGATCACCACCGAGCGCCGCCGCTTGTAGGCGCTGTCGACATAGCTCTCGTGATGGCTGCGCAGATAGGCGCGGGCCTGTCCGATGCCCTTGCCGTAGAACTCGGGGCGGGTGGCGAGGACGGCCTCGGCGATGCGGCGGTCGATGTCGTCGGAGAGCGCGGCGATCAGATGGTGCAGCTGCTCGACGACCCATTCGGCCAGGTGAGCTCGATCGGTGGGCTGGTGGATGGCTTCCGGGCCGGCGAGCGCGATCAGCAACTCGTCGGCGACGAGCATGGTATCCGGGGTCAGACGTCGTACCCGGCGTCCGAAGCTTCCCAGAGCGGATTCCAGCGCGGAGTTCGTCATGTCCCCGCATTTTTCCGCTCGCTCGGAAAACAACAACCCGGTTTGCCGCAGATGGCCAAAATCTGGTCCGTTTTAACGAGGTGTTGCTTGTAGCGTCGAGGTGGCGGTGTGGAACCCCTATATGCGTTGGTGGACATAGCGATTCGAGACCAGGAAGGAGCGTTCGACGACGATGGGACGACATCGCAGGAACGAATCACCGCTCGACTGGGTGATGGTCGCGGCAGTGGGGATCGTGGTCGCCGCGCTCGGTGTGCTGGTGTGGTGCGCCCGCGACCGGCGGGATGGTCAGTAGTGGATCTGTTTGCTCAGCCACGCCCGGAACGCGGGATAGTCCGCGCCGGTGGTGATCCAGGTGGGGTGGCCCTCGGAATCGTCTCCGGCCACGGTCATCCGGGCGTCCGGGCCGAGGCTGATGCGACGGCGGGTGAAGTCGATGAACGGCAGTTGCAGCGCGGCGGTGAGGGTCAGCGGATCGTGTTGCAGGCTGGCCGGATAGAAGCGGGCGAACCACTGGTCCAGGTGGGCGCGCAGCACCGCGGCCCAGGCGGGGGCGGCGTCGGCGGCCAGGGCGCGATAGATGTCGGTGCCGGAGTCGATGGCGATCTCGTCGGTGAACGTGGTGTCCGACAGCACCAGCAGCAGCTCGCGCGCGGTCGCCACCACATACCGGGCGGCGTCGGGATCGAGCCGGAAGTTGTGCTCGGCCCGGTCCGGGCGGCGGTAGTGGATGGCGCCGCCCATCTGGGTGACGACCAACCGCGCGTTGAGCTCCGGGGCGGACCGCAGCACGTGGGCGAGATTGCTCAGCGGTCCCAGGCCGACCCAGCGCACCGGCCCCTCGGTGCCCGCGCAGACCGCGCGCACCGCGGCCACGATGTCGGTGGGCTGCTCGGCGACGGTGTCGGGGATCAGGCCGTCGACGGCGTGATAGCGGGTGTTGCCGAGGTCGGCGCCGGAGACGACGGGCAGGTCGGGCCGCTCGATCAGGTCGAGCAGGTGGCGGGCGAAACGGGCACGGCGGCCGCGATGTTCGTCCGCGGTGAGGATCAGCGCCACCTCGGGCAGATTGCGTGCGGCGCAGGTGACCGCGATGGCGTCGTCCGGGTCGCCGCCGATATCGGAGTCGACGATGATCGGGGTGCCCTGCACGGAGGGCGGCGGCGGCCCGCCCGCGCGCAGCTGCTCGGCCAGGGATCGGTAGCCGAGATCGGCGTAGCGGTCGGCGAAACCCAGTAACGACCCCCAGGCCGACTGCGGCGTTTCCCTGGGGTCGCCGGCGTCGATGTCACCCATGCTCGTCTCCTGTGCTCTCGGTGGTGTGGTCGTAGGTGTTGGCGAAGGCTTGCTTTTCGTCCATTGAGCCGAGCTTGTCGAACTCCTGCCAGGCATCGGCGATATCGGTGGGTGACATGCCGCGATCGCCCAGGGCCGCATGCAGCTGGGCGACAATGTGTTTGTCGCTGCGGCGGACGAAGGAATCGAGCAGCCCCGCCAGCTCCGTGTCGGTGCCGGACGACCGTGTGGCCCATGATCGCACCTGCCGCAGCCCCGCTTCGGTCTTTGCGGCGAGTTCGCCGCCGATGTCCTGCCCGGCCTCGGCGCGCCCGGCGTAGTCGCGGGCGCAGTCGGCGACCGCGTGCTGATTGGCGTCCATGACCGCGAGCCGCACGGTGGCGCCCTGGTATTCGGGCGCCACGCGCGGCGGGGCGATCTGATCGAGCGGGGGCGATTCCAGATGCTGCTCGGGGATCGCGCCGGAGCCGAACCGCTCGGCCTTCGACCACGGCCCGCGCAGGGTCTGCTCGATGGCCAGCACGGTGTCCTTGTCCGACAGCTGCGGCGCCAGCTCGGCGGGCACGGCGGGATCGTGGGAAACCACTGTGCCATCGGCGGATTGGTGCAGCAGATGCCCGGTCTTGGTGTGCGGGTGCGGATCTCGCTCGGCCTCGCCGAAGATCAGGTAGTGGCCCTCGCACCGGGTGTTCGGGTAGGCGGCTTGGATCAACTCCTGCACGGTGCCGCGGAAGCTGGTGTCCACGAACACGATCGGGGTACCGGGGGTGCCGACGGGCACGCCGCGCAACTCCATGTACTGCGTCATCTGCGCGCGGGCGCCGGGGACCGCATCGGGGTCGACGCCGTCGCGGGCGGTGCGGAAGGAGGTCTCGAGCTCGTCGAAGGTCTTGTCGCTGTGCGCTTCCACGTCCTGGACCACCGCGTCGGCCAGGGATCGGGAGATGGTCATCTCGGTGCAGTGCTCCTCGAAGAACTCCGGGTCGAGTTCCCGGGCGGCGAGGGCCATGGTGTGGGCGTCGCGCCCCAGGAATACCACCCGGGTGTCGGGACGTTCGGCGGCGATCTGTTTGCAGTCCTCGAGAATCGAGGCGGTGGCGTGCACGATCAGCGGGGCCAGATGCTCCCGCACCGTGTCGTAGGCTTTCCCGATGGCGGCTCTCCCCTCGTCGCTGTCGACGCCGTAGTGGGTGGCGACGGCGTCGGTGACCAGGTCTCGGCGCTCGGCGGCATCGGTCACCTCGGTGCGCTCGACGGTGGCGGCGGTGTCGGGAGGTGCGGGCGATTCGATGGAATTGGTTGCGGCAGAGACGCTCTCGCCGGACGTTACGATCGGGGCGTGGTCAGGGTCCCCTGCTGGGTCTTCGGATCGGTCACCGGTCACCGGCGCGGCCGACGACCGATCCGGCGCGGGGTCCACGTCCACCAGACGCGCGCTGTCGGTATCCGGGGCATCGGAAATGACTTGGTCGGCAGCGGTTTCGCTGTCGATCCGCAGTAATCGTTCGGTGTCCGTGCGCCATTGGTGGTTCTCGGCGGCGGGACGGTCCGGTTCGGCGGGGAGGTCGGACCGGTCGGCGGGCTCGGGCGGTGGATGGCTGTCGATTCTCACGGGTCGCTCCCGGTCGGTGGCGCGGCGCTGTCGTCCTCGCCGAGCAGGGCGAGGGGCCAGCGGCCCAGATCGCGCAGGTGGGTGGTGGCGTGGCGGAGGCGGCGTTCGGGTGAGTCGGCGCGGCTGCGCCGAGCGATGGTCGCCGCCAGCAGGTTCGGGGTGGGGCCGGTGACGATGCGGCGGTCGGCGAAGTTGTCCGGATGGGCGTGCAGCGTGTCGATCTGCTCGGCGAGAGTGGTGGCGGGCAGGTGCAGCCCGCGCCGCGCCCACCGCTCGGTGTCGGGGTGCGGGCGGTCCGGCGGCAGGCCCGGCGCGCGCAGCGCCTGTTCGACGTCGATCCATCGGTATCGTCCTGCCTGCCAGTGTGTTTCGGCGCCGGAGCACGGCTCGGCCGCGGCGGCGCGCAGGTGGTCGGCGAATTCGTCGGGCGGGAAATAGGCGCTCAGGCCGATGTATCGGCGATCGACCGCGGTCGCGATCAGGTGGTCGACGGCCTCGGCGAACAGCAGCGGCGTCGCCGCGTCCTCCGCTTCCGCGAGCCATGCCGGGTCCGGGCGCGCGGCCGGGCGGCCGACGAGGTGCGCCAGCAGCAGCAGTTCGATCCACAGCAGCAGGCGCGGGTCCTCGGCGAACCGGTGCGCGCGATGCAGGTCCCGCAGCGCCAGCGGCGGGCGGGCCGGGCTCGGCGACAGCGGCGGCAGCGGCGTCGGCCGCCGTGCCTCGCGCGCCCGGCCGAGCGGGACCTCGATGCGGATGGGCCGATCCATGCCGTCGGCGAAGACCACCGCCCGGCCCGGCGGCAGGGACACGACGTGCCGCGACTGCGCGGCATCGAGATTCATGGTGGCGCCGACGAGTTCGCGATCCTCGGTCGCGGGCAGGCGATGCACGATCTTCAGCGCGGTGTTCTTGACGACATCGGCGGTGATCTTGCTCGGGATCTGTTCGGCGACAAGGATTCCCTCGCCGTAGGCGCGGATCTCCGCCAGCAGCGCGGCGAACAGCTCCACCGCGTACGCCACCGCGGTGCCGGGTTCGGCGCGGCGCAGCAGGCGGTGCGCCTCCTCGAGCACGGTGACGTGGGCCAGCTCGGCCTCGTCCCGATCGCGGTGGGCGCGTAGGTGTTCGGCGACCCGGATCAGGACCGCGCCGATGAGGAACGCCTTGTCCGAGTCGCTGCCGATGTCCTCGATCTCGATGACCGTGTTCCGGCGCAGCAGCGCGGCCATGTCGAGCCGGTAGCCGCCCTCGAAGAACCGGCCGGGGGTGCCGAGCCGCAGGGCGCCCAGCCGCACATCGATGAAACCGCGGACATTGTCGGTGATCTCGCGCCCGTAGCCGATGGTGTCGACCACCGCGAGCGCGGTGGCCTGCAGGTCGCTCAGGCGCGGATAGCGCGGCGGGCGACCGGGCCGCCGGGCGTCGCCGGTGACGGTGTCCCAGCCCAGGTCGGTGTAGCAGCGGGTGAGGGCGTGCGAAAGTACCTGGGGGAACGGGTCGACGGCATCGAACGCGGCCAGGAACAGGGCGCGGATCAGGTCGATGTGGGTCTGAATCGGGAATCCCGGCTCGGGCTCGAGCGGGTTGATGCCCGCGGGGACGGCGGCGGGGTCGCCGGGACGGATCACGGTGACGGGCGCGCCCGTCCGACCGGCCATGGCCGCGTATTCGGCCTTGGCGGGCTCGATCACCAGCCACGGCACCGCAATCGCGCCCAACCCCTCGAGCAGGTGCCGCACGGTTTGCGATTTCCCCGATCCGGTTGCGCCGGTGACGAATCCGTGCCGGTTGAGGGTGGCGCGGGTGACGGTGAACCGGTCCACCGGCCGGTCGCCGTCGTCGAGCACCGCGCCGACATCGATCTCGCCCTCGCGTTCGGGCGTCAGATCGAACCCGACCGCCTCCACCGTGCGTATCCCGGGCAGCTCGCGCCGCGGTGGGCGGGCCAGTGCCGCCAGCAGTTCCGCGTCGGCCACGAACGGCGACCGGTCACCGTCGTCGCGGCCCGTGACCGGCGCGGACCAGATCTGCTCGGCGCCGCCCGAGATCGGCTGCGGGGTCAGCACATACGGCAGTTCGTCCAGATCGGCGGCGCTGCACAGCAATCCGGCCGCGCGCAGGGCCGCGGCGGGGTCGGCCGCACCGACCAGGACGTGCACGTGCCACAGTCCGGCGGCCCGGGCGCGAGACAGCTCCCGGTAGCGGGATTCCCCGCGCTGCACCGCGATCCGGGCGGGCTCGGAATCCTCCCGGGTCCGCAGCCGCGGCAGCCGCACCTCCAGGTCGGCGAGTTCGTCGTCGACCTGCGGCACCGGCACCGGGAAGGCCAGGATCAGCCAGACGAACCGGTCGGGCAGATGCGCGACATAGTCCTCGAATCCGCCGCGCCGCGATCGTCCGTCGACGGTCGGCCGCTGCGGCAGCCACAGCGCGTCCGCGCGGCCGGTGCACCGCGTCCAAGCGGGCAGCCGCCGCCACTGCTCCCGCACCGACGCCGAATCGACCTGGCGGGCAATGGTTCCCGGCGGATACATCACCGCCACGGGCGATTCGCCGGAGACGGTCACGGCGGGGAATCGCGGCGTACCCCCGATCAGGACCCGCACCCGCCGCCCGTGGCCCAGCCGGTCCCAGGCGACCGCCAGGCCCGCGCCCGGCCCGGCGGCGGACAGTTCGGCGTGGGCGGCGGCGAGGGCGGCGAACAGCGCCGCCCGCGTGCCGCCCTCGCCCGGGCCGCCCGTCCGGTCGCCGTTCACGGGTGGAGTGGGCGTGCTGAGCACCTGGTGAAAACCGAAGCCGTTCAACATGTTACGACCTCGGAATCACCGCGGGGACGCGTCGCCACCCGGTCCAGCAGCGCGATCCCGGGATTGCAGTCCCCGGCCACCACCCGCCGCCCGCGCGGGGTCGTTTCCACCAGGATGAACGCGGTCGGCGGCAGCGACTGAAAGGTGGTGGGCTCCACCGCGTATTCGTAGGCCCGGGCCCAGGTGTGCGAGGTCGAGGTGGAGCTCGACCGCGACCAGCTGCTGGTCTGCGACCAGGTCACCGCGCGCGATCGGGAATCGGATCGGCCCGCGGAACTGGGCGAGTAGTTGTCGGTGCTGGTCGCGGTCACCGAATCGCCGGTGGTGTCGGACGTGCCGTCGGTGAAGCCGCGGCCGACCTGCTCGGTCAGCTGGGACAGCACGAAACGGTAACCGCGACCGACGAAATCCGCGGCGGCCCCCGCCTCCGCCGCGGGCCCCAGCTGCATCAGCAGTCCGGCGCTCGCCGCACCACCGAGCAGCTGCGCCTGTTCCCCGCGCAGATGCTCGAACAACAGAATCAATCGGACCCCCAGACGGGCGGCATGGTGGGCCAGCGCCTCCAGCTCGGCCATGCCGAAGCGATCGGCGCCCGCGAGCGCCACCGCGCCCACCCCGGTGGCGGCGGATCGGATGGCGTGCAGGACCCGGAAGAACACCCATCGGTCCAGCAGGTCCTTGCGCCGCGCATGGGCATCGGTGGTGGCCAGCACGCGCAACCCGCCGCGGGGCCACCACGACCCCGGCGGTGGTGTCGCGTCGTGCCGGGGGTGTGCCAGCAAGCGGAGCGCGGCGGCGGCGAAGCGCAGTTCCTCGACGGCGAATGCGGAGGCTCCGACCATGTCCCGCAACGGATTCAGGCGGCGGACCTCGTCGGCGGACAGCAGGGTCTGCGCCTCGACGTCGAGAGTGCGCAAGACCACGGCCAACCCGGCGGCGATGCGGTCGAACGTGTGCGGCGGGGTCAGTTCCGCGATCACCGCCGCGATCAGCTCGGCATCCACCGCCCGCGCCCGCGCCGCGTCGGCCTGCGCGCCCCGCGCGCTGATCAGCGCCTCGGCCAGCAGTTCGCCGGATTCGGCGGCGGACAGGTCGTCCAGGCCGCCGATGCCGTCGCCGGGGAGGCGGTCGAGGGCGACGGGGAATCCGACCGTGCGGGCCAGCATGGCGAGATCCGCCGCCACGGCCCGCTCGGTGAAGTCGAGCACCAGCAGGCCCGAGTCCTCCGACAGTATCGAAAGGCCCAGTGTGGCAAGCAGACTCGCCCACCCGTCGGCGGTGCCGCCGAATACGTTGACCCGCCGGGACCCCGGTTCGGGATGCAGCGGGTGCCACAGCAGCGTCGACGACACCCGCTCCTGTTCGTGGCGATCATGTTCGGCGACACGGGCATTCCAGTCCGCCAGCGCCCGCTGGAACCGCGCCCACTCCCCCGCGCGCCATTGTTCGTGCAGGCGGCGCGAGGCCGAATACCGGGCCGCGACCAGCAGCGACCATGCGACCGGAATGGTCAGCACGCCGCCGCCGACCGCGGGCCAGAACATCAGCCCCCACGCCGCGGCCAACACGCATCCCCACGCCGCGACGACCACGCCGACGCTCAGCACGACCGGAATGCTGCGCATCCGCCGCCGGTCGCGCGCGACCGGCTCGGGTGGCGGCACCTCGACCCATCGCGGGGCATGATCGCGCAGCGGGCTCGGCACCGGAGGGTCGGGGACAACGAACTCCCATCCCCACCGCTGACGTGACGCCAGTAATCGCGCCGCTAGATCACGGCATTCCCACACCGGTAACTGATCCACGACACACCCCAATTATTGGACGTGGCACTACCGAACCTGAGAAATACAGAATACGAGACATTCGCAATCGTATTGCGGGATCGTGACCCAAGATTTTCCGAAAATGATTGGACCGACCGTCCACCCCCGTGCCAGCGGCGGCACGGCCCGTGGTTACGAATGGTTAGCAGCGAGTCCTGTTTCGATCTTCGAAATGCATTTCTTACGGTCGTCATCGAGCAGCGCCGGATATTTGCTATTTCCGCGACACTCCGGCCGGTCCGATAATTTCTCAGGTGCAATTGCAGGTGCGTGTTCGACGGAACGAATATCGGAAAGCACACGCCGAATCCGACCGGTCCTCGAAATCGGTTCCGGCGGCCGTGAATTCGAACCGGGCGGGAGCCGAACCGGCGTCCCGCGCACCGGCCCGGCGAATCCCGTTCGTTACGAGGCGGTTTCGACCGGCACCGCGGCGGGGGCCGGGTCGGGCACCCGCCGCGGGCGGCAGGCGAGCACCAGCAGCGCACCGGCGAACGACACCAGCGCGGTGACGATCGTGGCATGGTTCCACCCGGCCAGCAGCTCGGCCTCGGCGGCACCGGCGGGCCGGGCCGCGAGCACGGCGACGACGGTGACGCCGATGGCCGAACCCACGTAGCGGGCGGTGTTGTTGGCGCCGCTGCCCAGGCTGCCGCGCCCGGCGGGCACGCTCGCGACCGCCTCGCGGCCGAGCGCGGCATTCACGACCCCGCTGACCACGCCGGTCGCGATGAGGCACGGCAGCAACCGCGGCCACCCGGCGCCGCCGTCGATGCCCAGCAGGCTCAGCTGCCCCAGCCCGACCGCCGCCAGCCCGATCGCCAGCTGCATCCGGCCCGAGACCCGGATGCGGCGCGCGATCAACGCGGTGACCATGCTGGTCGCCGACCAGCCGAACATCAGCCAGGCCGAGCCGAGCGTCGAAAAGCCCAGTGCCGTCACGGCGAAACCGAGCAGATACGACATGAGCGCGATGACTCCGGCGCCGGTCGCGAACGCCGCGGCGGTCGCGGCCAGGAACGCGGGCGCGGCGAACAGGCGAAGGTCCAGCATGGCCGACCGGCTGCGCAGCTCGACGAGCACGAACGCCGCCAGCAGCACCGCGGCCACGATCGCCAAGGCGACGACCACCGGCCGCGTCCACCCCGACCGGCCGAGGATCAGGGCCGCCAGCAGCGTGCTCATCCCCGCCGCGAGCAGCACCGTACCGGGAATGTCGAGGGCGCGGCCGTGCTCGGCCCGCGATTCGGCGACCAGCCGATGCGCGGCGACGGCCAGGATCAGCGCGCCGCCCGCGATCACCCAGTGCGCGGCCCGCCAGTCCACGACACGATCGGATCCGGCACCGAGCAAGGGCCCCAGCGCGATTCCGCCGCCGACCGCCGCGCCCCACACCCCGCTGGCGGTGGCGCGGGCGGGACCGACCGGGAACGCGTGCGCGATCAGGCCGAGGGAGGACGCGATGAGCGCCGCGCCACCCACCCCCTGCGCGACGCGGGCGAGCACGAACGGCAGCACCCCCGGTGCGAGCGCGGCCACCACCGAGGCGGCGGCCAGCACGATGGCCCCGGCGACGAACACGCGCCGCCGCCCGTGGTCGTCGGCGAGGGTGCCCGCCGACAGCAGCACCGCGCCCAGGCCGATGCTCATCGAGCTGAGAATCCAGGTGCGCCCGGCGGTATCGGCCGCGAGGTCCACCGCCGTCGGGTTGATCGTGGCCAGCGTGGCGGTGAACGCGACCAGCGTCAGCAGCGTTCCGGCGGCGGCGACGGCGAGGGTACGCGTCTGCTGCGTTCCCATCGGCAGGCTCCTTTGGTCTGGTGATAGAACCGTTCGACTCTAAGCGCGACCGTCAGGTTCGGTCAACAGACCAAGTGTGCGTAGACTGGTGGCCATGGCACTCGGAGTCCGCTATCCGAAACAGAACTGCTCGCTGGCCCGCGCGCTGGAGGCGGTCGGTGAGCGCTGGACGATGCTGATCCTGCGCGACGCCTTCTACGGCGTGCGCCGGTTCACCGACTTCGCCGATCACCTCGATATCTCGAAAGCCGTTCTCACCCAGCGGCTTTCCATGCTGATCGAGCAGGGCATCCTGGTCCGGGAGCGCAGCGGCGGCCACGACGACTACGTGCTGACCGAGCGCGGGCGGTCGCTGTGGCCCGCGCTGTACGCGCTCATGCGGTGGGGCGAGCACCAGACCGACCCGCCCTCGGCGCAGCGGCTGTTCTTTCACGCCGAGTGCGGCACCCGGGTCGACGCAGCCGGATACTGCGCGCCCTGCCGGTACAGCCCGGGTCCGGAGGAACTGGAGGTGCACCCCGGCCCCGGCATGCGTCCGGGCCGCACCGATGCGGTGTCGATCGCGATGCGCACCCCGCACCGGCTGCTCGAGCCGCTGGACACCCGCGCACACGCCCGCGGCACGACGAAATAGCCTTTCGTCGAACCGGGTTATCGGACAGGATCATTCAATGATCGAACGCCAGCCGCTGCTCGTCACCGCGGCGCGCATCACCACTCTCGACGGCCCCGACGCGGAGGCCATGGCGCTGATCGGCGATCGCATTCTCGCGGTCGGGTCGCTCGCCGACCTGCGCGATCGATTCGCGGCCGCCCGGATCGTCGATCTCGGCGGGCACCACATCGTGCCCGGGTTCAACGACGCGCACTGTCATCCGTCGGTGACGGCGGAAACCCGTCTGCGCCTGGATGTCTCGCCCGCGACCACGGCCGACGTGGACGCGTTGACCACCCGTATCGCGCAGCGTGCCGCGACGGTGGCCGACGGGGAGTGGATCTTCGCGGCGGGATATCACCCCCAGCGGATGCCCGGCGCGGACCCGCGGCTGACCCGCGACCTGCTCGACCGGATCTCGGTGACGAAACCCATTGCCGTGGTGCTGTTCAACTGGCATACGGCGGTGGTGAATTCGGCGGCGCTACGGCTGCTGGGTATCGATGACGACACGGCCGATCCGGTCGGCGGCGAGTTCGGGCGCGACCACGCGGGGCGGCTGGACGGGTGGCTGTTCGAACAGGCGTTCCTGAATCCGTACTTCTCGGGAACCGGTCGCACACCATGGATTCCGGAGCTGGACGACGAGCAGTTGGCCGGTGCGCTGCTGGCGGAGAACGAATACCTGCATTCGGTCGGCATCACCTCCTACACCGATGCGATCGTGACCCCGCAGGTCTGGCGGGTCTACGAGATCGCCCGCAGCGCAGCGACATTGACCCCGCGGGTGGGCATGCTGCTGTGGAACACCTACTTCGACTCGGCCGAACAGCTGGGCCTGCGTTCGGGTTTCGGGGACGAGCGGCTGCGGTTCGTCGGTGTGAAGGCCATGTACGACGGCGGATTGTTCGGCGGGACCTGCCTGTGCCGCCACCCGTATGCGGCGGGTACCGGCGCGGACAACGGGATTCGGCTCGTCGATCGGGCGGAGTTCGCGGATCTGGTGCGGCGCGTGCACGATTCGGGCAGCCGCATCTGCGTGCACGCCAATGGTGATCGGGCGGTGTCGGAGGTGCTGGACGCCATCGAGGCGGCCCGCGCGGGCAATCCGGGCAATCGGATCAATCACCGCATCGAGCATTGCAGCATGGTGGATGCCGAACTGCTGCACCGGATTCGCGCCGCCGACGTCACCCCGGTCCCGTTCAGCGGGGGAATTCGCCAGCACGCCCCGCAGCTGGTCAGGTACTACGGCGCCGAGCGCGCCACCGGCATCCTGCCGCACCGCGCCTTTCTCGACGCGGGGATCACCGTCGCCGGATCCTCGGATTATCCGACCACTCCGGCGGAACCGCTGGCGGCCATCGAATCCCTGCTCACCCGCGCGTCGGCGGCCGACGGCACGGTCCTCGGCCCCGAACACCGCATCTCGGTGCGGGAGGCGCTGGCGATCTACACGGTCGGGTCGGCGGCCGCCACCGGCGAATCGCATCTCAAGGGCAGGCTGGCGCCGGGAATGCTCGCCGATTTCACCGTGCTCGACACCGATATCGTCGACCATCCGGATCGGGTCGGGACGACATCGGTGGTGCAGACCTGGGTCGGCGGCACACCGGTCTGGGCCCGCGAGTGAACCCCCGTCACCGGGCGTCGGCGGCCAGCCCGAAGCCGAGGGCGATCAGGACGGCGGCGAGAGCACGCTCGATCCGCTGACGGATGCCCGTGCGCCGCAGCCAGTTTCCGGCCCGGTCGGCGGCCAGCACAATGCCGACGCACCAGGCGGTGTCCACGACGAGCTGGATCGCGGCCAGAATCAGGACGGTGGGCAGCACCGGCCCGGCGCTCGGCAGGAACTGGGGCAGGATCGTCAGCCCGAAGACCGCCGCCTTCGGATTGGCGGCAATCGAGATCAACGAGGCGCGGAACGCCGCCGCCGGGGTATGGCCCGCCGGTAGCGCCTTCATCATGGCCGCACCGAAACCCTCGTCGCGCCGCGCCCCGCGCCACGCCTGCACCCCGAGCCAGATCAGTACCACCGCACCGACGACGTGCACCCCGGTGTAGAGCATCCGATTGGCCACCAGCAGGGCCGACAATCCCGCCCCGCCCGCCAGCGTCCACCCGAATATGCCGATCTCGTTCCCCGCCACCGCCGCCAGTCCGGCGGCCCGCCCGTCGCGCACCGACCGCTGTAGAAACAATGCCGTCGCCGGGCCGGGCAGCACGGCGAGAATCAAACAGGCAGGCAGGAATTGGGGAAGGACGGACACCCAGTGCGGCATCCTCGCGATGCTGCCACGGCGATCCCCGCGCGGCGAGCGAATTTCGCGCGGTGGCACCGCGTACTCGGCCACGGGCGGACCGAGATTGGGGAACAATCGTGGTTGTGCCTACGAACAGCAGCGACTCGAGTGCGGCCGGAGCGTCCCAGGTGTCGAACGAGCGGGACGCGGAGTACCGCTGGGAGATACGGCGTGACGACAGGGTGGTGGACCAGGGCAGGATGAGCCTGGACGACGAGCATCCGTGGACGGGGGACGTCGCGGACAACCACTTCGAGGTCGGCAGTGCGTTTTTCGAGCAGGCGTGTTACGACGCGCTGGAGCGCTCTCGGGACGCCATTCTGGACGCGCACGTGGAGGGTCGGCCCGCGCCCGAACCCGTCGGCGTGGTGTCGGTGCTCCTGCAGGACGACGACGGCACCGCCCTGGTGTCGATGACCGCCAAGCTGACCCATAAACCGGTGACCGCCGAGGATGTCGCGGAACACCGGGCGCTGCTGCAGGAGTGCGAGGAGGAGGATCGACGCATGCTCGAGGCGCGCAAGCGGCAACAGGCCGAGAGCTGAGGCGATCGGCCTACTTGCAGTTGTGCGGCGCCGGGTCTCCGGACAGCCGCTCGCCCAGCCAGTGCGTGGAGCCGAGATAGCCGTTCAGGTAGCCCAGCAGGTGCTCACCGCCGACGATGCTGACCGTGGCCGAGACGCCGAGCGCGCACTGTTCCTCGTAGAGTTTCCTGGCATTCGCGGCGGGCATCCACGGGTCGTGGATGCCGTTGTAGATGTAGATCGGCATACCGGCCTTCTTGCCCTTCAAACTCAGTCTCCGGAACATCATTTCGGCGAATTCGGTGTGCAGCGGGTCGTGCATGTTCGCCAGCGCCTCGAAGGGGATACCGAACACTCCGAGCGTCGCCGTGGTCGAGCTACACACCTCCTTGATCGGTGAGGTCGCCGCCCACTGCGCCAGATGATTCATGTGCTCGAGTATTTCGGGATGTTCGCGCGCCGTCGCGAGGGTGACGCTCAGCAGGAGCCCCGAGGCATAGGTCCCGTCGAAGGTGTCGGCGAAGGCTCGATAGTCGGTGGCCAGACCGCCCATGGCGGCCCCGGCGAGATAGGGGGCCAATTCCGGAGCGTATTCATCGGTGAGCATCGCGGCGCCATAGGTGGCGATGGCGCCGCCGGAATAGCCGGTCATGCCGAAACGGCTCTCGCCGAACTGATCCGGCATCAGTTTGCGGACCGCGCGCACGGTGTCGAGCATCAGGTGACCGGCCACGGTCGGCTCGGCATAGGCCATCATCGGGCCCTCGTGGTCCGGGATCACCACCGCGTAATTCTGAATCGCCGCCCACATGCTCGGCGAGGGGACGAAGTCGTTGCCGTTGACGCCGTCGAGGCTGTACCCGTGCGACAGCAGGTAACCGGGGGTGCAGCGCCGGTTGAGTGCATTGATCGGCGTCGCGTTCAGGACCACCGGGCGGTCTCCGGGCCCGGTCCACCGGGTGAAGGGCAGCAACAGCGTCGCGGTGCCGACCGAGGGCTCGCCCGCCGAATTCGTGGACCGGAATTTCATGAGAATCGCCCGCTGAAACGGCGTCAGCACCGAGGTGAGCACCATCGGCACCGCGGGCCAGGTGATGTCGCGCGATTCGATGATGTCGCCGGGCGCGTACCGCTCGAGATTCTCGGGCCGGACGTCGAAGAAGGGATCACCGGTCGGACCGGATTGAATCGCTTTCCACAGCGTCGCCGTATCCGGCGACAACGTCGATTCGGGCGTCTGCGGAGCGGGCCCGGTCTTGCGCAGCACCGACCCGGGCGCGGGAATATGGTCGTCGATCCACTTCTGAAAACTGGTCGGCCCGTGATCCGCATCGGCGGGCAGATCGCTGTCCGCCCCGGCAGGTATGTGCCCCAGCGCCAACGAACACCCCAGCGCGATCGCGACCGCGATACTCCGTACACGTTTCACGACACACCCATCTGTGAGTTGGCACCCGAAAAGCGGATCGTGCAGGGCCTGGATCGAACGGGTAATCCGGCGAACACCTTCCCGCAAGATACCCCGGGAACCGGACAATTCAGCGGATTTATCGAGTGTCGGTGTGCGGGAGAACGGCGTGAGCGGCGGCCAGGAGTTCGGCGTCGGCGCACGGTGAGTCGCCGTCCGATGTCCGTCGCGGTGGTGGTGCTCGCGGTGGCGGGCCGATCGAATCGCCTGGGCATAGGCGGAGAGATATGGATGGGGCAGTGCGGGATTCAGGGGTTCCGGTGGGTGGGCGGTTGCACAGGGAAGGCCAGCATGGTGACGGCGATGGGGATGGTGCCGGTGGTGTGCGGGGGTCGGGCGGCGGTGTGGAGGTCGGCGGCGAGTTCGGCCAAGCGCAGGCGGGCGGTGTTCCAGGTGTGTGGGTCGACCCAGAGTTCGGCGTCGACGGTGACGCCGTCGGCGTCGGGGGTGCGGCGGGTGGCGCGGTCGGCCAGGGTGCGGGCCATCGCTTCGGCGAGCAGGGCGGTGCCCTCGTGCTGGTCGGACAGGGGTGTGCCGCGGATCGTGCGGTAGCGGCGTTCCCGGCCGCCGCGGCGGGCGCGTTCCTCGGCCAGTTCCACCAGGCCCGCGGCGGCCAAGCGGCGCAGGTGTTGGCTGGACAGGGCGTGTGAGATGTCCAGTTCGCGGGCCAGCTCGGCGGCCGACATCGGTCCGGGCCACATCAGGTTGAGCATCCGCAGACGCAGCGGGTGGGCCAGGGCGCGCAGCACGGGATCGGTTCCGGTCACCTGAGCCAGTAAAGCGCATGGCGGGGCGGCGCATTCCCTACTCCCAATGAATTGGTTGGGGGTAGGGTGTCGGGCACGGAACTCGATCCGAGGGGGGCAAATGCGCTGGGGCGCACTGAAAGTCCTGCGAGACCGCAATGCCGGTCTGTATCTGGGCGGGGTGATCGTCTCCGGATTCGGCAATACGGCGATGATGTTGGCCGCCGGAGTCTGGGTCAAGACGCTCACCGGTTCCAACAGCCTCGCCGCGCTCGTCGGATTCTGTCTCTGGGCGCCGACCATCGCCGGGCCCGCGCTCGGCATCCTGGCCGATCGGGTGCCGCGCCGTCGGCTGCTGGTCGTCACCAATCTGGCTCTCGCCGCGGTCATGACCACACCGCTGGCCCTGCGCTCGCCCGGACGGGTGTGGCTGCTGTTCGTCGCGCTGCTGGTGGTCGGCATCGGCATGGTGGTCACCGATGCCGCCGAGACCGCACTCGTGGCCACCGCCATCGCGCCGGAGCTGCGCGGCGACTTCAACGGTCTGGTGCGCACGGCCATCGAAAGCATGAAACTGCTTGCGCCCGTGGCCGGAGCGGGATTGTTCACCGCGATCGGCGGACCGGCGGTGGCACTACTGGACGCGTTCACCTTCGTCGCCGCCGCGGCAGCATTCCGACTACTGCGAGTCCCGCGACTGCACCCCCGCAGCGCCTCCCGCCGACGATGGACGACCGACACCACCGAAGGTCTTCGCTACCTGTGGCAGCAACCGGCGACGCGAGCAATCGTCGTCTCCGCAGGCATCGCGATCACGCTGTCCAGCCTCAGCAGCACCGCCACCTACGCAATGCTCGACACCGGACTACACCGCTCCCCGACCTTCGCCGGTGTGCTGATGCCGATACAAGGAGCGGGATCGATCGTCAGCGGCCTAGCGGCCGGTGCATTACTGCGCCGAACCTCCGAACGCCGCTTCGCGACAACCGGACTGACCCTGTTCGGCCTCGGCGTCCTCGCCCGAGCAACCCCATGGCTCCCGTCCGCACTCGGCGGCACCCTACTGATCGGCCTCGGCCTCCCCTGCCCCTGATCGCGGCAATAACCACCATCCAACGCAACACTCCAAACCCCCTACTCGGCCGCGTAGCCGCAACAGCCAACACAATCATGTTCGCCCCCAACGGCTTTGCGCTACTGACCGGTTCGGCCCTGATAGCCGCCCTGAACTACCGCACCCAAACCATCACCGCGGGCCTACTCGCCCTCACCACCGCCGCCCTACTGGCACGCACCAGCACAACCACGATCCACAAAGTCCGGCAGCACTCCGACTCTCTGGAGACGTAACGGAAGGCCGGATACGAAACCGGCCCCCGACCATGCACACTGAAGCGCTGATCAGGGGCCTACGTGAGCTCCCCCATCTGGACTCGAACCAGAAACCTGCCGATTAACAGGCAGTTGCTGGGGGGTGTAAAGCCCCCCGTCCTGCGATACCTCTCCGACATATGCTCAGGTCAGACGCATATTTGCTTGCAATGCCAAGCAGTTGCGCGCAAGTAGATGTCGGCAGTACTTGTTGGCAGTGAAAGTTGTCGGCAGTGCCCCCGGAGGGCGCTCCCGGCCAGTCTCTGTCATCAAGACCTGATGAAGGATTCCCGTGGCGAAAACCAAGACTGCTCGCGTTCCCAACGGCGCTCCGAGCTGCAAGTGGCGCGAGAGGAAGGGCGTCTATGAGGCGTCGCAGGCGAACCCGAACCGCGCCCGCGACGGCGTCCGTCGCCTCTACGCCTACAGCTCCACCTACGACGACGCGCTCGAGAAGCTCCGTGTCATGGTCGAACGCGCCCGCGCAGGCATGCCGGCCGTCACCGGCACCCAGACGGTCGCCGCCTGGATGGACCACTGGCTGGAGAACATCGCCAAGCGGAACCTGACGCCCAAGACCTACCGCGGGCACAAGTCGATCATCGACACCCACGTGAAGCCGCTCATCGGCCACATCAAGCTCCGTCACCTCACCCCCGACGATCTGAACGACATGTACGACAAGATCATTGTGAGGATCCGCGAGGACAGCAATGGGCGCTACGACGGGATCGGCTCGGCCCGACTAGCTCACCGCATCGTGCACACCGCGCTGCGGGCCGCGTATCGCCGTGATGAGGTGGCGCGCAACGTTGCTGAGCACGCGGAGCCGCCGTCCTCGAACAAAGAGTCGCGGCGTGCGATGACCGCCGACCAGGCCAAGCACCTGCTGCGCGTGGCGTACCAAAATGAGCACCCCTACACCAGCGCGCTGGCCGTCCTGCTCTTCACCGGGGTCCGTCTGGGCGAGGTGCTCGGGCTGACATGGGATCGTGTCTTCCTTCCCGAGTCCGCGGACGGCACAGGCGGATTCATCGATGTGACCTGGCAGCTCCAGTCGCACACCAAGAGTCACGGATGCGGCAACCAGCACGCGGACAAGAGCTGGCCGTGTGGCCGCAAGCGGGGCTCGGCCTGCCCGTTGGGCTTCTTCGACTTCCCTCTGGACTACGAGCACAAGCACCTATGCGACAGCCTGCACCTGACCCGCCCGAAGTCCGGCGCTTCGATTCGAAAGCTTCCCGTCACGCCGCAGCTCGCGGCGTTCCTGATGCTCCAGGCACAGAAGACGCGCAACCGCGTGGATAACGAGCACAACCTGGTGTTCACCGATCCGCGCTACCCGATCGCGCGACCGCTTCCTCCGCGCGCCGGGTGGGTGATGTTCAAGGAGTGCGCGGTCGCGGCCGGTCTCCCGGAGGACTTGGTGGTGCACGAGACGCGGCACACGACTGTGACGCTGCTCCATGAGGCAGGCGTCGACGCCGAGGTAATCCAGATGATCGTCGGGCACGCCAGCATCGCGACCACCAGGATCTACACCCACATCGGTCAGAACGTCGCCGCAGCAGCGCTACGCAATCTGGACAACTTCCTCGGGATCGACATGGCTGCCTAAAGCAAAACCCCCGCAGCTATTTTCACCGGGCTGCGGGGGTCACCACCCCAGGGGAGATGGGAGATCCCCCTGAGAACGCAAATCCTACCCGGCCCGCTCCCGCCGGCCGAAACCACCTGAAATGCACGAACCCCCGCAGAGTCGCCACTCCGCGGGGGTTCTCAAAACACCAAGTAGAGGTTGGTGCACGTCAATGCTAGCCAAGATCCGCGACGTCCGAATCCGCCCGGTCCATGCTTCCGCAGCCATCTCGGTCGTGGTGGCCTGGAAGGCGTTCGAGATGTCGTACGCCGCATTGTGCGGCTTGGCGGTGAACAACAAGGTCGATCCTGATCTCGCGTCGAACCTGCCGATTGCTCTCGAAGGTCTAACGATCGGCGCCATCATCGCGACCGCCCATTTCAAGACCAAGAGCCTGGCATGGTGGTACTCGATCGGCGTCTTCCTCATGGCGTCGATCGCGTCGATTGTTGGGAACGTCCAGTACGCCAAGGAAATCGGCGGGGGCACGGTAGCCCAGGTCCTCCATGGCGGCATGCCCGTCATCCTGATGCTCGCTGTCCACCTCACCCTGATGCTGCGCGAGGAGAAGCAGTCCACGGTCGCCACAGTAGAAGCCGCACAGCCGGTCATGGACACGGTGAACGCGCCGGCTGCGGACCTGGCACCGGAGTTCTGGACTCGCACCGCGCCCGACGGCACCACCGAGGCAGCACACATCGACTCCGTCGAGGCCGCCCCCGCCGCTTGACTGCGCCCGGCCGGGCACACAGACACTTCGCGCACACCGGTGGCCGTACGCGCCATCCCGGTGCGGCGCGGTGTGGCTGTGCGTCCGGTCGGCATCGGTTCCCAGGGCCAGCTGGCCGCCTTGCCGGCTGGCCGCAACCCCACCCAGAAGTCCGTCTCCCGCCAGCGCCACCACGACCAGGACCCCCGGCCGCCGCCGCATGGGTAGCCGACATGCCACAGCACACATGAACGGACTCATCCACGGAGAGCGCCGTCGACCAAACGCGCCCAGATCGGATTCGGCGCACCGCAATCCACATGAAAGGCTCCACACCGAACACGAGGATGGAATAGGCATGATCTTCGACAAGACCGACGGCACCCGGACGATGATCCGCGAGTACCTCAGCCTTCACAGGGACGACAGCTTGGCGGATCTGCGCGTCACTGCCGCCCTGGCCATTGTCGACCAGGCAGACGAACTGCGCCTCACCCGCGCCGAACTGGCCACCGTGCTCGGCCTCAACGGCACCACGAACCTGTCCCATCTAATGATGGGTCGCCTGAATAAGTACAGCGTCGAGTGGCTTCTGCGCGCCGCCCAGGCCGTCGGGATGACGATCGAATTCGCCCTCGCTGCGGACCCGAGCAAGACCGAGAAGCTTCGACAGTGGCGGGTTGCGCAGCTCGAGGAGTAGCCGACAGCACGGCCGGGCGAGTCGCAAACCGCCCACTAACCGCCATCCGGAGCCGCCCCCTGCTCCCACACGTTGCGCCGATCACCCAGCGACAGTGCTTCTTCCGGACCGATTCCGCTGCGGACCACGTGTCCGACAAGCACGCCTTGAGTGACCCGAACCAGGGCCTTCCACTCCTGATCGCGCTCGGGGTCTGTCACGAGGGCGAGGATTTTGGTGAGCGCCGTAGGATGCGGGAGCACTTCCCAACGCTCAGGAGTCAAAGCGATCGAACGCAGTTCGTCCGTGAGCGGGTCGAGGGACAGTTCATCGGACACACGAGTGAACCCGACCTCATCCACCGTCACCGATTCGCCGGGACGGGTTATCGAGCGAACCGCAGCCAAGGTCTGTGTCGCTTGCCAAATCCCATACGCCAGCAGCTCGCTCACCGTTTCGGCGTCGATGGATCGCTCATGTGCTCGTTTCCACCAGCCCGGGTTCTCCGGAATCAGCCACTGCACTAGACCTTCGGCGTGGCGAATACTTCTGTCCCACAGCGCGGTTGCCTCGTCGCCCATACGAGAACGCTAACGGTCCGAAAGTCGATTTGCTTGTCCTTCATTCGTTCTCCGGGTACGCACCGTGAGGAAGTTCGGCGCGGTCGAGAAATGCCCAGCCCTCGTCGGTGACATCGAATCCGCCGTAGCAGCCGCAGGTGCACCCTTCGAGCCAGCCGCGGTCGATGAGGCGTTGAGCCTTGGCGCGGACGAGCTTGCTGGGCATGTCCGGCTGTTCATGGTTGCCTGGGCCGCGTTCGATTCGGTAGCCGCGCATTTCGAGGATGGCGCATAGGTCAGTGAGCAGAGCCCAGCGGCCTTGGCACCAGTCGATGGCGTAGGTGACGGCGTCGAGGAACTCGCGGTCTGGGATGTCGCGGGCGTGCCGGACCGGGATGCCGCCCGCGGCGTGCTTGAAGGCGGAGATCACCGCGGTGGCGGGTACGTCGATGGCGATGTCCCAGATGGTCGGCGGTGCGGCCGTGGTGTGGTCGTCCCACGGTTGGCCGCGCCATGTGTCGATGCGAATCGGGTTGTGATGGGTGGAGTAATCACACACGGTGAACTCGCCTGGGATAGCGGGGAGTAGGTGGTCGCGCACGAGCTGGCGGAGGACGGCGTGATCATCGACGTGGTCCCACGCGTCGATGTAGTAGCCGAGCTCCTCGATGCTCCACAGCCATTCGGTGATCAACTCGCCGTCGCGGAACCCGTGCTTGGAGAACAGCCCCTCCGCGTGCAGATGCAGGTCAGGCAGGCTCATTGGGTTCCGGTTGAGTGACCGCGGCAAGTCCGTAGTTCGCCCCGCGCTTGACGACCTGCCAGCGGCCATGGATCTGACCTCGGTCGATGGTCCGGCTGGTCAACAGTTCCAGCATGTCGGTCGCGAACATCTCCCACTGGCGACCGGTCGAGTCGTCGGTGAACAGGTACTTGATCGACGACCGGCCGCGGGTGAGGTCGAAGACTCTCAGAGTGGCGGTGAACGGGGTGTTCTCGCGCCATTCGATGTCGCGGTCCCAGGCGGAGACGTAGGCGCGCATGTTGCCGTCCGCGGCAACGGGATAGGTGACGAGTGGCATCTCAGTGCTCCTGCGAGGCGCGGGCGGCGGCCACGATGTCGTCGAGCGACACCGACCCCTCGGCGATGGCGCAGGCCATCGCGAGGGCGGCATCGGCGTCGCCGGCCTGGATCTTCTTCACGGCCTCGACCAACTCGGCGCGTGTAGTGGCGTCTTTCATCGCACGGGTACGGTGTTGGCCAGCCCGGTGCCGGGCCAGCACTGGAATCCGGCTGGGAGTGCCTTGCCGGAGGACACGAGGTCCAGGCATTTGGCGACTAGGACGTTGGGGTCGCGCGAGACCGAGTCCGACAGCACGCGGTTGGCCTGGGCCTGCGCAGCCGCAGTGCGCTGGGATTCCTCGGCGATGCGGGTGGAGGCGATCTGAGCCTGGTAGGCGTTGATCTTGTCCTGGGTGACCTGGTCGAAGTGGACCAGGCTGATGATCACGCCCTGGACGTCGATCCATTTGCCGATCTTGGCCTTGAGCTTGTCGGTGACCTGGCCGGAGAGCTGGTCGAGCTTGGGGGCGTCGGCGGCCTCGGCCGAGAGCGGGTTGTAGCTGGCGAACACTCCGTTGATGACGGCGTTGAGTTCGCGGGTGACCAGCGAGTTCTTGATGTTTTCGTCGGACTGGTAGTCGCGGTACAGCTCGTCGGCTGCGGTCTGCACGATCCGGTACCTGACCGTGTTATCCACACAGGCTGTGGAATTGTTGGCAAGTCGGACCGCGGTGCCGCCGTCGCATTTGCCGTCGGCGAATCCGCCTGTCTGCGAGTCGGTTCGGATGGTGCCCGACAGTTCGATGACCTTCTGCCAGGGAGCGACAGGGTGGATGCCGTTCGACAAGGTGCCGGTGGGCTTGCCGAACGACGTGGTGATGCCGACGTTGCGGGTGGACACGATCGTGAACGACGACAGGGCAAATAGCAGCACGGCGATGGCGCCGGAGATGGCGGCGGTCAGGGTGCCGCCGTTGGCGAGGCCCTGGCCGGTAGCCCGCAGGTACACACCCACGAACACTGAGAGTGTAGCGACGACCGCGATGAAGCACGCGAGGGAGAAGAGGAAAGGCACGTAATCGCTTTCGGGGATCAGGGCCGATTATCCGGAGGGTTCCGGATAATCGGCGTGGGTCGAGCGATGGTTCAGGCAGAGGGGCGCAGGTAGTGCACGACCAGGCCGCGCAGGGCCTTGATCTCGCGCTTGTTGGCCTCGAGCTCACCGGTGAGCTCCTTGTTCACCTGCATGAGGACGGCGACATCCTCGAGGTG
This sequence comes from Nocardia terpenica, assembly GCF_013186535.1. Taxonomy (NCBI): domain Bacteria; kingdom Bacillati; phylum Actinomycetota; class Actinomycetes; order Mycobacteriales; family Nocardiaceae; genus Nocardia; species Nocardia terpenica. Next base: position 1,409,913 of record NZ_JABMCZ010000001.1, on the reverse strand, counting down.
AGCAATGGTCTGGCCCGACGCCGGCACCGGGGTGGGGTCCGAAGCGATCGGCGCCGCGACGGCGGCGCGGGTCTTGGTGGAGGCGGTGACGGTCTTGCGCTTGCCGCGGTGCGACTTGAAGATTCCGGCTTCGCGAGCCCAGGCGTGCAGGGTCGATACGGCTGGTCCGTTCTCGAATTCCTCGGCGACGATGACGCATGCGTCGGACTGCTTCATGCCCGCCTGGCGGGCCTGTTCGAGCAGTTCCAGGGCCGTGGACTTGGTCTGGATTGTGTACGGCGAGGGGAAAGTGCCCATGGTTGTGCTCCAGTTCGTTTGGTGGGGTGGGTGTTTCAGGCGGCAGCGCGGTGAATGCGCTTTTCGAAGGATTTGACGTTGAGACCGAAGTAGGCGGCCAGGCGCTCTGTGTCGGTCACCCGGAATGAGCGGATGTGGGCGTACTCGTCCTCGAACACGCCCGCCGTGGCGCCGTTGGTCACTGGCGGCCCCGAACCTCGGTGACGCCGTGCAGCGATCTCACCGAAAGTGAGGTCTTCTTCGACTTCCCATGGCCCACTGGGCTTTTGGGACTCGAGCATTAGCCGAGGTATTCGCGGAAGGGACCGAACTGTTCGGTGGGGCCGAAGACGTAGGTTCCCCAGTTGCCGCCGGTGCCCAGGCCCCATTTGCCGTTGCGGTTCTCCCAGCGGTCGCCTTCTTGGTCGACGACGATGACGTTGGCCGGTATGTCTGCGAGGTTTTCCCAGGTGCGCGGCTTGGTGGCCGGTTTGGTCCAGCCAGCCTTCACGAGCGCTTCGGCGAGCGGCGCAGAGCGGCGCACATGGTTGCGGCGGTCGGTGTCGGTCAGGTCCGCCCACTTGCGGGGCAGGCCGAGGTCCCACGGGCGAGCGTGCAGGTGCGGCGCTGCTTCGTAAATGGCTTTGGCGAAAGCGAATTCGCGCCCTTCCTCAGCGGTTGCCTGGGACAGGTCAGCTTTGGCCGTGGCGAGGTAGTCCTTCAGCACGCTGGTGTGGTCGTTGTCAGCGTGGGTTTCTAGCCAGCGGATGACGGTTTCGAGTTCCTTGGCGGTGGGCGTACTCATTCGGATGGTCCTTCGGTGGCGGGGATGTGGTGAGGCTCAGGCGGCTTGGGTGCTGCTGGGCTGCCAGATTTCGCGGGCGGATGGCCCGAAGACGTTGGGGGCCTGGTCGCGTAGCTCGCGGCCGATCCATGCGGCGATGCGGCGCATTTCCTTATCGACACCGTCGGCATCGCGCTGGATGAGGAAGTCGATCCAGGCCCGGTAGTTGCCGGTGACAACGATGCGGGTTTCGGCGTTGCCGGGCAGGTGGGCGCGTGCGGCTTCGCGGGCTTCCTTGTGGCTCGCGCCGCGGCCTCGGTAGATGTCGACCCACTTGTGGTACTTCGACAGAGCTGCGCGGGCGCTCTGTTCGAGGTCGTGGATGGCCTCGGGGTCGTTCTCGTACAGCGGCGGGATGACGAAGTTGATCTCATCGGCGTCGACGTAGCGCTGGGAGAGTTCCGAACGCGGGATGTGGCGGTGGCGGATCAGTTCGTGGGTCAGCGAGCGGGAGACGCCGGTGATATAGAAGGTGGCGTTTGCGTGCTCAAGGACGCTCCAATGCTTCTGGCGCAGAATATTTTTCAGGTATCCGCGGGTGGTAGCGGTCTCGGGGTTCGGGCGCTCCCAGGACTGGTAGCAGGTGCGTCCAGCGAACACCGCCAGCTCTTCGCCGTCGTCGAGGGAGTCCTCTCCGAGGCTGTAGTCCGGGGTATCCGGGAGCCACAGGCTGGTGGTGGCGATCAGGGCTACATGGGGCTGCACGAACAAACTCACGGCCAGAACCCTATATCCCATGGAACGCTTGGAACGGATGGCTTTACACCCTGAAGACGTGTCTATGTGTTGCAATGCAGAAGACGCCCGGCCACGTATATGGCCGGGCGTCTATCAATGGAACGCTGAGTGGGAAGCTAGATGTCCTTGAAGCTGAAGTCGTCCAAGTCTGGCGAGAGCTGATCGTCAGACCAGTTGTTCGATGCCGACACCACCAAGCCGCCGTATCGCTGCGATGGTGACGGGGTGGCGACGTTTTCGATGTCGGTCCAGGCGACAACCACCTTTGGTGAGGAGTCTGGGTTGCGGATGAGCTGGTAGACGTTGCCCGATACCCGAAACTCAGCGATATCGCCGGATTTGAAATTCGATGTGACTCCGCCTTTTTGGAGCTTCTGTTGGCCCGCGGTCACCGTGAAGATGCCCGACTTCTCCGCGTCCGTGCAGATCTTGGCAATGACGAGTTCTCGCAGCGTTGTGTTGGCTCGGACCACCAGGCCGGCCGCGATATCGGTGGGGGCTCCAGCGAGCGTGGCGCGGACGAAGTGGTCGTCAGTGCTTACCGCGGTGGCGGTATAGACGACGACCTGCTCAGACGCATTGCTTATGCCTCCGGGTGGCGCGCCGGCACGCAGACGGTTTGAAGCCAGGATTGGGCTGCCACTGGTCCCGAACGCCTTGGCAGTCCAGTTGCCGCCCAAGCTTGCGCGGTTGAAGTCGTCGCGGATTTCGGTTGCAGACGACCACAGCAGATCTGCGCCGATGCTGACCTTTTGGATGGCAGCTGATCCGATGGAAACCTTGGTGATGGCCGAAGATTCCGTGGAGACGGGCATCGCGTCGATCCTTGAGGTTGAGGAGTTCGGGTCTCGGTCAGGTGCGCCGCTTCGTACCTTCGGGTAAGAACGCGCGTACGTAGGAGTTAGGGCTCGCCGCCGCGGCGGGGCCGGAGTTGAACATCGAATTACCCTGCGCTTCAACGCCTATCAAGCTGCCCGTTTTGACGTCGACGTCGGTGGCGGTGACCGATGCGGTAGCGCTGCCGAAGGTGGGGACGGTGAACTTGGAACCTGTGGCGATGGTCTTGCCGTCGAGGGTTAGCCGCATGGTGATGTCGAAGGTGTACGAACTCGCTGGGCCCCACACGATCGACGCCGTGATGGTGACGCCCTTGCCGGCAGCCGGGATGACGAGTTTGTTGGTCGCCACCGCGGAGCCGGGGTATTTCGTGTCCGCCTTCCAGCCCTGAACCGGCGCGTATGACGTACCCGAGGATGCGCTGGAGCCGAGGACCGCTCCGGCTGGGACGAACTGGACTGCGGTCCACAGCTGTGTAGCTCCGAGGCTTACTGTCTGAATATCGTTGTTGCCAACTGCAATTTTGGCGATCTCGACCGCCGCGAGGCTCGTCGGCATCAGGCAGTCCGTAGGTAGATGGTGTTGGTGTCCTTGGTAGGGATTGCGTTGAACTGGGCCTCGGTGCCCACCCACAGCGATAGTGTTCTTGGCCCCGCAGCGTCTTGCCCGGACAGGTACCCCGGGGCGAGCTTGGACAGCGCGATGGCTGCACCAGGGGCGATCTTGGCGTTGGTGACGCTGCCGTCGGTCGGTACTCGTTGATCGGAGAGGCGTGGGTCGTCGCCCGCAGCGGCGGTGGCGGAGGTGGTCCCCAGGGTGAGGCTCGATGTGCCAGCGCCGAGGGTGGAACGAGCAGAGGCGGCAGTTGCGGCGGTCAGCACCGCACGACCGATATTGGTGGCGTCGACGATGTCGGCGGAGCCGGTCGTCACGGCGCCGGTCCGGCCGTTGACGCTCGACACTGGCGAGGCCGGATAGGTGCGCTCTCGCCAGCTGGTGAGCTGACTGGCCGGTTCGGCGATCAACTGCCAGTCGGTGCCTTTGTCCGTGCGGGTGCACCAATCGCCACGCTGCCCAGACAGCGCCAGCATTGCGGCCTGGTTCGCGACGGCTCCGAGGAAGTCGGTCATAGCCACCGCGGGGATGAGCGCCTCGGGCAGCTTGCCGGTGCCGTCGACCTGCACCGCGGAGTCCGCGCGGGCCAATGAGGACTGCACAGCCGAATCCAGTTCCGTACGTGGGATGCCCGCACCTGGCTTCTGATAGGCGGTCGCGGCCCGCTCCAGGCCGGCCTGCACCGCGGTGTCGAGATGGGCTTTCGGGATGCCAGCGGAAGGCTTTACGTACTTGCTGTCCAGCGCGGCGACATCGGCCTTGGTATTCCAGCCGACCACCACGGGATGTTCGAAGGTGCCGCCCAACTCGCCTGGGTTGGCCCCGGGAAGCATGATGCCGCCCTTGATTGTCTTGTCGGCGTTCGGGATTCCGGATCCGACGGTTTCGCTGGCGTGCTCTGCCCAGTACTTCGCGGTGGCGGCGTGGTCGCCTGCTTTGGTCTTGGAGTCCGCGGCGGCGCTGGCATCCGCGCGGGTGGTGTCACGTGCGGCTTGTGCTTCCGAGCGCGCGGCGCTTGCGGAGTTCGCCGATGCGGTCGCGTCGTCGGCGGCAGTGCGTGCGGCGGCGCGGGAGGCATCGGCGGCGCTGGCTGAGCCTGCTGCGGCATTGGCGGAGTCAGCGGCGTTGCGCGCCGAGCTGGCTGCCGCAGTTGCTGACGATGCAGCCTGGTCGCGTGCGGTCACGGCGGTGGCCGATGCGGTGCTTGCGGACTTCGCCGAAGCGTCGGCGGCCTTGGCGGAGGTGTCGGACGCTGCGGCGGCGTTGGCGGCAACCCCGGCGTTGATCAGCGATTCGTCGGCCTTGCGGGTGGCGGTCGCTGCGGCGTCGGTGGCGACGGTCAGTGCCGGGACCGGCACGTCGACGGCGGTGGGTGCGGTCGACATGTTGAACCGCAATCCGGTTGAGGTGGCCGCAATTGCGTCGATACCGCGACCGGGGTCTCCCTTGTCGCCGCGTAGCGGTGAGCCTTTGCCTTTGGCGGGCCAGGCTGCTCCGTTCCAGAAGTAGACCAGATTGTCTTCCAGCACGAGGTAGCAGCGGCCGTTGTCGTCGGGGCCGAGGCCGGTGGGTAGCTCGGTGTAGAGGTTCTTGACGCCGTTGAGGTCGATGCCGTGACCGTCGCGGCCGGCGACAGGGACCAGCACGCCCCCGGTGGGCAGGGTCGGTGCGGCGCCAAGAGTTGGGATGTTCGGCGGTACGCCGATGATGACGTCAGTCATTGGGTTTCACTTCCACGCCTTGACCTGCCCGGCCGCCAGGTTGTCAGGTTCGGCGGCAGCGTTGGCTTTGAACATCAGATAGACCGGGGAGCGGTCCGGGATCGCCGCGGCCACAGCCTGTTTCACGGTCAGCGTGGCGAGGTCTTCCTGAATGGTGAACGGCCACCGCACGGGTGAGGCACCGGAGCCGACAAGCAGGTACAGCTCGCAGCCGGGAGGGTAATTGCCTGCGGCCCACCGGAATTGCCATACGAGCCCGGAGTATTTCTTGATGTGTACGACGAGTTTCGGTACGCCGAGACCGATTTCCCACTTGTCAGCCACGGGTCCTCCAGTCGGGGTCATCGGCAGTGAGCGCGTCGTGCAGCTCGTCCATGAAGCAGCCGGTTTGGCCGGGGGTGCACATCATCAGATAGAGGTCGCCGTATTTGTCGATGCGTTCGAGCGCCTCCATATCGCGGCCGATGTGGCGGGTGAAGGCGATGGTGGCGGCGTTGGTCGCGGCCTCGGTGGGTGCGCCCTGGGGGTCATAGTCGGGGTCGTCGGACTTGATCGCCGCATACAGGCCGGGTACGGCGTAGTTGTGGATGTACTTGCGCGCCGATTCGAGGTCGTGGAATCCGATGTAGCGGCGCGAACCGAATCCGTCGAGCGCGTTGGCGACGAAGAATTCCTTGATGTGCTTGAGCTTGTCGGTCATGGCCTATCGCAGTACGTAGAAGGGGACTTTCGTCGATTCGTTGTAGTTGAGCGCCTTCTCCTCGATCGAGGCCGCCATGCCGCCGCCGCAGTAGCAGTACTGGGCGCGCGGGAACGCTTGACCAGCTGCGGGGTTGATCTTGTTCATCGTGATGCACAGGAAGGATGAACATGTCTGCCCGATGCCGGTGAGCTGCAACGTGGCGACCGCGAACACGTCGCCCTGCTTGGCGGTGATCGCGGTGCCCAGGTTGAATCGGTACTCGGTGTTGGTGGCGCCGAAGCTTCCGCGCATGTCTACTGCGGCCGAGATGGGATTGAGCAGTGTCAGATTCCCGGTTTTTGTGTCGACCGAATAGACGCCGATGTAGAAGCCGTTGATGCCGAACGCGGTGATCGAGCCGCCGGTGATGAACCCGACTTCCTTGTAGGTCCGATCCCGTTGCGCCTGTATGTATCCGATTTCGAGGCTGTTGAATCCGTGACCGGCGGGCTGGTAGTCGGGGACCTGTCGTAGCGAGTGGGAGTGGCTGCCGCTATTTCCGCCGCCGGTGGAGGTCGACGATGCAGCACCGAAGGTGAGTTGGGAGCGCGGGAAGGTGGTGTCTTCGTTGACACCTAGTGACTGCCACATGGGCGAGTTGATCGGCACTTGCGACAGTGAGGGCTTGTCCGACAGCGGGTCGTCGACGTTCTGCTTCATGGCGCTGCGTGCGTCGGCGTAGGACTTCTTCACACCGCCGGTCATGAACGCGGTGGCTTTGTCTTTGTCGATGTCGAAGCCGTATTTGGTGCCGAACCGGAATGCACCGTCGGGCGGATTGCCGATAGGGAAGCTCACGGGGTGATCCCTCGCTTCTCGGCGTATTCGGCGAGCGCGGAACGCAATTCGGCGATCTCGACGCGGCTGGCAGTGAGTTCGGCCTTGGTGTCGGCAAGCTCGGTGCGTAGCTCTGCGATCTGGGATTGATAGCGGGCGGCGTCTTCGCGGGCCTGGGCCAGCACGCTGTCGAGTTGTGCGGCGACGCCGGAGAGCTGGAGCGATAGCAGCTCGACACGTTGATCGTTGAGGATGGCGGCAGCGGCCTCGATGCGGGCCTGGCGTTGAATGCGCCGCACCCGCGCCCCGGCCACGAATTCGATGACCGGGCGCAGGATCTCGCGGACCTTCGGCACGGCCGCCGCCGCGATCGTGAGGACCGCAACGGCGACCGACGCCCACACCACCCAGGGGTGACCGTCTACCGGCATCAGTTACCGAACCTTGTCCGCCAGCTGGTCGCCAGCGACGTTGGTCAGCAGCGAGATCAGCGCGGCCAGGCCGGCGGCGCTGACGCTGGCAGTCCAATCGGCGTCGAGCACGCCGGTGAACACCACCAGCGAACCGGCCAGCGACTGCGCGAACGTCTTCACCGCCCGCTTGCCGACGTCGAGCAGACCGTCACGGGTAAATACATCAGCCATATTCAGTTGTCCTTACTGGTGTTTCAGTTGGTCGGAACCCGATTGGGGCACTCGGTGACCGCGCAGGTACGCGCGCACTCGGGCGGGGACAGCTCGGCGAGCTTGTCAACCACGGTCTTGTTGCCCAGCTGCGGCCAGCCACCGTACTGTCCGGCGTCGCGCTGGCCTGCGCCACACAGCTGTTCACGAACGTCCTTGACGTCGTTGACGACGGGGCCGACGTAGGTGGCCAGGCATTCGTAGATCAGGGCCTTGAGTGCTTCTGGGGAGTAAGGCAAGTCATCCTCCTGTGTGCTGAATAGCGCTTCTAGTCCCGCGCGGGTGCCACGGAACGCATTGACGTCGAGTACGTATCCGGCGACCTGCCCCTTTTCGGAGAACTGGTAGACCGCTACGACGTTGCCGCCGTAGCCGCTCCAGCCGGGGTGGTCCTCGCCGGGGTAGAGCTCACTGGCGTAGCCGGTGCCGTCGACGTAGTGCGAGGACATCAGCGGCGGCAGACCGGACAGGTCCGGGCGCCCGATGTGGCCGTGCCAGAACCAGCGCGGCAGGTAAATCAGGATCACGCGGTAGCCGCGGGCGGTGAACTCGTCGACCACCGCGCGGGTGAGTTCGACTCCCCCGGAGCCGACTTCGACGTCGAGCATCACCGGAATGGCGCGGTCCGGCTCGGTAGCGGCGTAGTTGTCGACCTGCTCACGCGCCGAGATGCCTTCGCGGACATAGTGATAGGCCGCGAACAGCAGGCCGTTGGCCCGTGCTCCATCGCGCTGAGCGACGTATTCGGGGTTGACGTAGTCGCTGCCCTCGGTCGCCTTGGCGATGACGTAGGCGAAACCCTCGGCCTTCACTCGGGCCATGTCGAGGCCGCGCTGATAGGACGCGATGTCGATGCCGAAATGTGTCTGCACGCGATCTCCAACCTGGGGTTGTTCTGGCTCCGGGCTGCCGGGCTCGGTGGCACCCAAGAGCCACGGCTGCGGGTCGATCTGGGAGCCGGCCGCCCATACGGTGGGATGCACCTCGAAATGCAAGTGGGGGCCGGTGGATTGGCCGTTGGAGCCGACGTAGCCGATCAGCTGCCCTGCTTCGACCCGGTCACCGCGGCTCAGCCCGGTCGCGCCGGCGTCCCACATGTGGCCGTAGACCGTGGTACCGCCCCCGGATTCGGCTGGGTGGTCGATCACGATCCACTGGCCGAACCCGGACGCGGCGCCAATGTAGGCGACGGTGCCGGATTGGGCGGCGTAGAACGGAGTGCCGTCATTCGCGGCGAAGTCCAGGCCGAGATGGCTGGTGCCCCAGCGTGGCCCGAATCCGGACGCGATCGAGTAGGTCCCCTGCTTGAGGGGCATGCAGCGAACCAACGAGGAAACTCCCACCAGGGCAGACGCAGCCGCGCGCATCTGCGCGACGCGTGTCGAATCAGGAAACCCGCGCCCCCAACGCCGGTAGTCCTGATTGTCACCCGCCCTGCTCGGCCACGGTAGATGTTTGATCTCCGCCTGCGGGCCTTACAGCTCTTCGGCGAAGTTGGTGGGCTCTTCTGGCTCGGGTAGGTAGCCGCCGGCCTTGAACAGATCGAGCATGGCCGAGCGTTCCTGCACGGTCATGGCGTCCGGGCTGGGAAGCACGATCAGCTCTGGATCGGGGGTGTCCATAGGTACCCACTGGGTGGCGGGGTTCCACACATTGACCGGTCCACGCATGGGCCGTTGCAGCTTCTTGGTCTGCTTGGGCAGATCGTTGATGTCGATCTTGCCGTTGGCGTCAGCCAACCGTGCCAGCCATGGCGCCCACACGTAGCCGATCTCGACGAGATGCTTGGAGATGATCGCCGCCCAGGCCGGCGGGATACCGACGCCGCCGGGACCGAGGCCGGGCACGTTGATCAGGGCCGCGGCGAAGTGCTGCTCGGGGTCGTTGAAGTCGACGGTGTCGAAGGTCGAGTACACGAAAGTTGATTCCTTAATTCAGTTTTCATCACAGCACGCCGAGATCCTGGATGAGGGAGATGATTTCGCGCAGCTGCTCCCACGCCTTGACAGCGGGGTCTTGGATCTCGCGCTGACCGATGGTGATCTTCCAGCTGGGTGCCCGCTCGCGGTCCCAAGCCAATTCGATCTGCGATACCCGGTCGACGAACACTCTACCGGGGGGCATACCGCGGATCGTGGAGCCGATGCGGTCGCCCAGGTAGAAGTGACCGTAGCCGGGAGCGCCGATGAGGAAGGGAGCGCCGTCGGCGACGACCAGCTCGTGGCTGGTGGTTTCGCGGGTGCTCCACTGCCCCGAGCGCATTGCCAGCAACCAGCCGAGACTGTAGGCGCGATCAGCTCCTTCCTGAAACTTTTCATGGTAGAAGTGGTAGCCTAATTTCCTTGCGCGGCTTTGGAATCGCCACTTGCCGAACGCGGCCAGCACGTCCGTGTACAGCGGCGCCAGCAGCCGGTCCAAAGCCCCACCAACCGGCGGGATTACGACCGCAGCAGCAATCAGGTCACCTACGGTCTGGATCGCCGCTCCGATGACCTCGTTCACGCCCGGGGCGCTGTGGCCGCCCGCGATGACGCCGACGTCGGTGGCGGGCCGAAATGTGAAGTCCGCGGTCTGGATTCCGGTGTGCGGGGAGTCTCGGTAGATGACCCAGGGGGCTTGGGCGAGGGTGCCGCGCCATTCGGGGTCGTAGTACTCCGGCGGGATATTCGGGTCGGCGACGATGTCGATGCCCTTGTCCAGGCCGTCCTTGTCGATACCGAGCACGCCGTGGATCAGGCCGCCGAACAGGTCACCGAAGAACGACGTCGACTTGTAGGCGGAGCTCTTGTCTTCGAGGTCGATCACCAAGCAGCCCGGACGCAGCACCGCGCCCGGCCACGGCGGTGGATCACCGGGCAGGTATCGGCGGAACGTCCAGGTCAGCTGGGCGTCGGCGACGATCTTCTTGCTGGCGTCGTGCACGGTCTTCATGCGCGCGATCACCAGCGCCGGCATCGAGGTGTCCAGGCCGATCGGGTCGGGTTTGACGACCATGGTCCACTGCGACTGATCGAAGTGCCCATAGGTAGCTGGGTCGAGCGGATCGTCGGGCAGGAACGTCCAGGCCCGCGTTTGCAAGCGCCAAATATTAAAGAAGAGAAGAAGTTTCAGAGCCCAGCGGGAGGGACCGAACAGGAAGAACCAGCGCGGGAACTGAAATTCGGGGGGCAAGAACGGGTTTGGGTAGCAGACGATGTGTTTGAGCTCTTCGTAGTCGTGCTTGAAGGCCATCGCCAGTGACCGTGTGCCGTCGTCAGCCACCCGGACCGAGAACGATTCCATGCGCCCTGACCAGCGGATTCCGTCTTTGTCGACGGTCAGGTGGATGTTGGAGGTGTCGCGGCCGTCGACGTTGACGACCCACTCGGCCAGCCAGTAGTCCATGGGTAGCTCGAGGTGTGCCATGCCCGTGTCGTTGTTGACCTCGGTGATGGCCGCAGACAGGATCCGAGTCACCTTGCCGCGCAGGTTGTAGTCGCCGTCCCACAGCCGCACCAGCGGCGGCGCGAGACGGCGGCGGCGCTCGTCCTGTTTCTGCGCAACGAAATTCGCGTACTCGAGTTCGAAATCGAATGCGGGCGCGCTCATTCCAGGCCCCACGGGCGCGACCAGTTGCGCTTGACCCGCACCTGCACCGACGCACCCGGGCTGGCTTCCTCCACCGACACCGGCAACTGAATTGCCTTGGTGTAGGGCGGGATCGCGTAGTTGTAGGTCACGCCGTTCATCAGCGACCACACCTGCGACCCGGCCGGATCGCGCAACATGTCCTCGAACGGATCGGTGTTGATCCAGAACGTCTGACCCGGCTTCTGCTTGGGCATCCTGATCCGCCGGGCGGCGTCGGCCTCGGCGCGTCCAAAGCTGTTGTCTCCGAACGAGTAGTCCGGGATGGTCCAGCGGGCGCCGCCTTGGAGGATCCACTCCAGCCACACCGGCTGATCGGTGGGGTTGTCGATGGTGACGAACCCGGACCCCGATGTACCCGAGGCCAGCACCCAGGTGTCGGTGTAGGGCTGTTCCTCGTACCACCAGGGATCGCCGGCGCAGACGGTCATCACGACCTTGCCCGAGCGGATCAGGTTCGGGTCCTTCTCCGGCTTGAAGCTCGGCTGTTCGAGCAGCCGCACGTTCAGGTAGCGCCGGCCGGAGTCAGGGGTGGTGATCCACAGTTTGGAGTCGCGATCGTAGGCCCAGTTCTTGCGCCATTCCGAGTCGTTGATCTGCCACGAGCCGGTGTCGATGTCGTCGATCCAGACGCCGAACACGATGTCGCGCTTGAGGTATCGGTGCCCGGCGTAGCTGCCGCCGATCTGATGGGCGTGTTCGGTCCAGATGGTTTTGACCGGGGCATCCCAGATACCGTCGACGTCGGTACCCAGGATCACGCCCTGCTCGCCCATGCCGGGGCCGGACAAGGTGAACCAGCTGCCCATGCAGCCTTCCACCTCGACCAGCGTTCGGTTGTCTTCCACAGCGGGTTGCCGCCTATTCAGTTGTCGTATTCAGTTGTGTGCGTTGCGGTTTCAGCGGGTCATGAACCCCGCGGCCTTCTGCTGCTGACGCAACGCGTTCTTGCGGAGCGCCTCGTCGATGTTGGTGACGTGGTAGTGGATGTGCTCCTCCACGACCTTCTGGGCGTTCTGCACCGCGGTCTGGGCATTTGCGCTCGCCTGCTGCGCGGCGGTGGTGATCGCTGCGCCCGGATTCGCCAGCGCCGCACGGGCGTCCTTGTATCCGGGCACCCGGTTGCCCAGCTCGTAGTTGATGACCTGGTTGAGCTGGTTGTCGGAGTCGGTGGCCGCGGAGTACGCCTGCGAGAGGAATCCGGAGCCGCTGATGCCCAGGTCGCTGGTGAACTGGTCCCAGATCGCCTTGGTCGCAGAGCTTCCGGCCTTGCTCCAGATCGCCTGGTAGTGCGCCGGGTCGCGGGTGGTCTCGGCCGCCTTCTGGTACGCCTCGGCGGCCAGCTGATCCGCGGACTTTGCCGGGGCTTCCGTCGTGGCCGGGGTGTCCGTGGCCGGCTGCTCGGTGTTCCCGTTCTCGTCGGTCGTGGTGCCGTCGGCGTTGAGCACCGGGGTGGTCGCGTTCGGATCCGGGTTCTCGGGCTGGATATCGCCGTTGCTGTCACCGGTCGGTGTTTCGCCGTTCTCCAGCTCGCCGGTGACCAGGCCCTGATCGGCGTCCACTGTCGCGGGAGTTCCTGCGCCGGTACCGGTCTCGTTCGCCTTGCCCGACGCGCCGCTGCCGCCGTTGCTGGCGCTCGCACCGCTGGTGTCCTTGGACTGGCTCGGATCGGTTTGCTTCGGCTTGCCCTGCTGCTTGGTGATCAGCTTGGCCGACTTCTTCAGGGCCTTCGCCGCGGCCCCGATGACCTTGGACAGCATCTCCACGAACGAGGCCGGACCGGTGGGCGTTGTGTAGCCCTCAAGCCCTGTGACCGAGCCCGCCAGCGCATTCAGCTGGCTGACCATGGTCTGCCATTGGTCGTTGGTGAACACGGGCTCAGGCTTGCCGGACATGTTCCAGCCCCAACCCATGTGCGGCAACCAGCCACCTTGGTCGTAGCCGTGACCCTGGCCCCACTGCGCGCCGAGGTCGTCGCCGTAGCGGGCACGGTAGTAGCGCAGCGCGGCGCTGATGTTCGCGTCCGGGTTCGTTCGGTCGTTCGGCAGTGACGGATTGCGGTATGCGGCAAAGGTTCCCGGGATCAGCTGAAGCAGGCCGACGCCTTCGTTTCCACCAGAGTTGACGTCCTTGATCTGCTGGATGATGTTCGGGTTGCCGCTGGACTCGGACTGGATCTGGGCCAGGGTGAGGCGGATGTTCCGCTCATCGGCGGTGAAGCCTTCGCGCTCGAGCGCTGCGATAACGTTGGGCCGCCACTGTTCTACGCCGGCGCTGATGTCGAACGGGGTGACTCCGGCATCCTGCGATTTGCCGACCGCAGAAGAGACGGCGTCCATGACGGTCGAGAACGCAGCTCCAGCGATCTGCTCGATGCCCGAGTTGCCCAGTTTGGGCATCTGCGCTTTGACCTTCTCCATGGGCTGGAGCAGCAGCTCCTGAATCTTGCCCGTCGCCGCGGTGAGCGCGGACCCGTCGCCAGTAGGCATGACCGAGCCCGACACATCGCCTAGGGCCTTCTCCAACGCCCAGTGCACGTGGGAAACGTGCTGAGCCATCGTGTCGGCGCCGAACCTGGCCATGCCGTCACCGACATCAGTGAAGTCGTCGATGTTGTGGTTGAACGGCGAGTGGATCAGCTCGCGGGTGCTGGTCAAGAAGTTGGAGGCGATCCACGCCGCCAGCTTTTGCATGGCCGGGGTGTCGGTGGTGCCGTCGCTGAAGTCGCCGGCCTGCCCGGTCGAATGAAATGAACCGGGCTCGTTGCGGTAGCCCGAGGTGAGCTGCATCCCGGGAAACCGTTCCTTGATGGCCGATTCCATCGAGCCGACGATGCCGCCGGTGGCGAACGCACCACCGAACGTGGTCCCCGCCATCTGAGCCTGGACTGCGGGCACGCCGCCAGCGCGGGCCGCGGCGTTCATGCCGTGGATCCAGTCCGACCCGACCGCCCGGGTGAACTCGGGGCGCATGATCGCCTCACCACCGCCGACAGCGATGGTGGTGGTGTCCCGGTTCGGGGTGTAGCCGGGGATGATGCCGCCGGTCCAGTAGCCGCCGCTGATCCCCGTCAGCTCTGCGTCCCACTGCGGCAGCGATGGCAGGACCGTGCGCACCGAATTCCAGGCGTTCTTCAGCGCGACGAACGCGGTGGTAATGATCCAGCTGATCGGATCTGCCACTGCCTTTTTCACCCCGGCGAATGAGGTGGTGATGTTGGTCGGCGCGGAGGAGAACTTGGTCTCCATGTCGCCGACGGCCTTGGTCAGGGTCGGCAGGATGGTGTCGGTCAGATTTTTGACGTGGCCGTCGATTCCGGTGACCAGGCCCTGCCACGCTTTGAGTGCTCCGGTCTCGCCGAGATGTTCGGTGAACTTGGTTTGCAGCGTCGCGATTGCGCCGCTGAGATCGTCGACTTTCGGCTTGGCGTTCTCGGTTGCGGTCTTGGTGTCGTCGAGTCCCTTTGCGACCTTGCCCATTTCGGTGGCGACGTCGCCGAACGAGGTCTTGAGCTTGTTGACCACGTCGAGCAGCTCGTTGTACGCCTTGGTGGTCGGCGCCAGATCGGGCTGCTGCTGTGCGGCGGGCTGGCTGGCCTTGGGGTCGACCGCGGGGGCAGGCTGCCCGGTCTTGGGATCGACTGCCGGGGCGACCTGACCATTCGCGGGCTGCTGCTGACCGTTCGGGACGGTGCCGACCGCCGGGGCGGCCACGGCGGGCAGGCCCCCGGGCACGCCCAGCGGGTTGTTCTGTGCTGCGGCATTACCTGCCTTGGCGGTCAACAGGTTTCGCAGTGACGCGTCATCGAGGCCGTATGCGGCCAGCAGCGCATTGAGCTGCGTTTCGTCTGTGATGCCGGTCTTCGCGCCGATTTGCGCCTGGTAGCCAGCGAGCAGGGTCCGCGTCTTGGCCTCGGCGGTATTGATGGCGGCTTCGACGTTGCGGGTCGGGTCGGCGTTGAGGGCCTGCACGATCTCGCTGGAGGCCATCGTGTCCAGGCCGGTCTGCGCGGCTTGGATCGCTTCGAGAAGGGCGCGACCGTTCGCCGACTCCTCGTTGACGAGGTTGCCGCCGGTGTAGGAAGCGCCACCCGAGTCCTCGAACTGGAGGCCCTTGAGGTTGTCGAGCGCGGCGAACGCGCCGGCGCGGCTGTTCTGAAAGATGTTGGTGTTGCCGCGCTGTTTGGCCAGTTCGCCAGCGAGTTTCGCGACCGCGTCGGAGGCTTCGAGGTTGCCGTCGCGCAGCTTGTCGATGGTGTCCTTGAGGCGGCTGGCCGCGGACTGGTTGTCCAGGAACTCCTTTCGGAGCTTGGAGAGCCGGTCGGTCGCGTTCTTGACCGCCTGGTCGGTGTCACCGTCGTGTTTGAGGCCCGCGACGAACTCGTTGAACCTCGATTGGGTACCGAGGATCGCGTCGTTGATCTCGGTGTCGCTGTAGTCGTCGAGGACGCCCTTGATGTCCTCGTTTTCCTTCGCGGACTTGTTGCGGTCCCGGTAGAACTGCTGGCGCTTCTGGTAGTCCTCCTGCTTCTCGATCCAGTGCGAGGGGCGCAGGTTGTCCCAGAACTGGTCGCTGTTGCTGTACTTGCCCTTGATCTGGTCGTCGATCTCGGCGCGGAAATCCTTGACCGCGCCGAGCTGGGTGCCGCGGACGCCGTCGTCGACGAGTCCATCGGAGTTGTTCAGGGCGCTCTTGATGTCGGTGGCGTAGGTCTTGCGGAACTCGGCGTGGTCCTTGATGGACTGCTTGAAGTCCGCTTCCTTTTGGTTCAGCTCGTCGAGCTTGCCCGTGAAGTAGGAGAACCCGGCCGCCGCGGCGGTGAACGCCAAAGTCCATGGGCCACCGAGGGTTTCAACCACACCGGAAAGCCCGGACCTCACCGAGGACAGCGCAGATGCGGCCCGGCCGGGCAGTGCATCGAAGCTGCGGCCAACGGTATCGCGCATGGCGGTGGCGCGGGTGAGGACGCCACGCTGGAAGGTGTCGTAGCCGTTGGTGGTGCGGTCGAACGAATTCTGCGCCGCGGTGTGGCTTTCACTCCAAACGCGCTTGAAGTCGCTCAGCAGCCCCGAAAGGCCGCTCCTGGCGCTGCGGGCGGCGTTCGTGGCAGCGTTTGCGGTGTCGCGCGCCGCGCTGCCCATCGCGCTACCGAGGGATGCGCCCTCGCGGCGGCCGGTCGCAGCAGTCTCGGCAGCCTGACGGCGGCCCGTCCGCGAGGCAGCGTCGGCCTGATTCTGCACGGCCTTGCTGGACCGCTTGCCCTGGCTTTCGGCAGCCTGACTGGCACCCTCGGCTTGTTTACGGGTTGCCTCGGATGCGGCTGCCGCCTGCTGGTTGATCGCCTGGGATGCGGTGCTGGCCTGCCGGGAAACAGACTCGGATGCGGTCTTGGCGGCACCGCTGGTGCTGTCCAGATCAGCCTTCGCCTGTGCCGCAGCGGGATTGGGTTGTGCGGTGCCAGTTCCACCCCGAGGGGTCTGTCCATCGGTTCCCTGGACGCCGGTAACGATGTCGCTGGTGTCGAACTCATCGGCCCGGCCGGCGGCGGAGTCGGTCGGTATGAAGGTGACCGGCTCGAACTTCTTGGGCAGCTGGCCGCGGCGGACCGCGCGACCCCGGCGACGCCGTTGCGCCTGCTGGGTCTGGCTGGGTCCGCTCTTGCGGGGGGTGCGGGGTGTCCGCTTCTTGCGGTCGTTCTGGTCGGCAGTTGGCGACGAGGCGCTGTCGTCTCCACCATCGGCTGCACCGCCAGCACTACCGGCCTCCGCGGAGGTCTTCTTCTTGTCGTCGCTGTCTTCGGCTTCGGATTCGAGAGCGAGGTCCAGGACGGAACCGGGCTCGCCGCCGGCGCCCTCGGCGTCGTCCTTGTTCTTCTTGCCCTTCTTCTTTTTCTTCTTCTTGCCGTCGCGCGAGCCGTCGGCGTCGGCGTCGGCCGCGGGCAGGCCGTTAACTCGCTGGGAGGAGTCCTCGGTGGTCTTGACGAATCCGACGATGGTGCGGCCGAGGTTCTGGAAGACGCCGGTCAAGGTGCGCAGCGCGAAGAACCCGACCAGCACGGTCAGCAGGGCGTTGAGGCCATCGCCGAGCCCGGTCACGCTCATGACGGCGGTGGCGAGAGTCGCGAAGGCGTTCGCGACGTCGGCCAGGACCTTCAGCGTCTGGCCGCCCATGGTCTGAATGGCGTCGCCGAACAGCGCGTTGAACAGCCCTGCGATGCCGCCGACGAGCCGCCGGATATCGGCGAGGATCTCCGAGACACGCCCGAAGACGGACTGGATCTTCGCCGCGCCCTCAGCGGATTTGGTCCATTCTTCGAATCGGGCAGTCGATTGGACAAGGCTGCCCATCATGGAGTCGCCCTCGCCGCGCAGTGCCGCGAAGAATCCGCGCACGCCGCCGAAGGTGTTGCCGACGACCTGGCCGAGCTGCTGCATCTTCTCGATGCCCTGGTTGATCGAGTAGTTCAGCTCGCCGGTCTGGCGCTTGAGGTCGATCTTTTCTGACCAGCGCGTAGCCACGGTGTTGATGGCCTGGCCCAGGCTCGGCAGGACTGCGGAACCCGCGGTGGTGAGGTCGACGAAGATCTTCGTCAGCGGGGTGGCGGCGCTGCTGAGACCGCGGAACATGCCGGAGGTGTTCGACAGGAAGGTGTTGAAGTCGTTGATCGACTTCGGCTCGCTGAATACCTTCAGCGAGTTCTTGATTCCGCCGTTGATCTCGGAGTTGATCGCGGCCAGGCCCAGACTCAGGGTCGGCAGCTGCTTGCGCGAAACGTCGGCGATGGCCTTGCCGAGGCCGTTGGTCAGCGCGTCCTGCGAGGTCTTGCGTAGCTGGGTCCACTCCGGGCCGAGCGCGCGGATCTGGTCGACGAGGTCTTTCGCGTTGGGCGAGAGCTTCTTGTAGACCTTCTCGAATTGCTCGCCGAGCCCGGAGTTGCCGAGCTTCTCGAGGATTCGTTTCTGGTCGTCGAGAGCGTTCTGGTAGTTGCGGGCGGCCCGTTCGGCGCGCTTGTTGGCGTCCTCGTTGGCTTGGGCGACCGACTCGGCCACGTCCTTGAGCCGCTGCTGAGACTCAACCAGCGAGCCATTCGCGTCAACCAGTGCCTTCCGAGCGGCGATAACGTCTTCGTCGCCCTCGATGCCGTCCTTGTTGGCCTTGGCGGCGGCGTCGACTTCCTTCTTGTTGTTCTTCTGGACTTCTTCGAGGTTGAAGCTGGCCTGCTCGGCGTCGATCTGCGCCTGGGCGATGTCGATCCAACTGGCGTTCGGATCGGCGGCGGTCTTG
Organism: Nocardia terpenica; assembly: GCF_013186535.1. NCBI lineage: Bacteria > Bacillati > Actinomycetota > Actinomycetes > Mycobacteriales > Nocardiaceae > Nocardia > Nocardia terpenica. Next base: position 1,391,769 of record NZ_JABMCZ010000001.1, on the reverse strand, counting down.
ATGACGTTCTGGCCGGCCTTGAGCGCGGACAGGGCGGCGCTGCGTTCGTCGAGGGAGTTGTCGCGCAGTGCGTCATTGAGGTCGCGGATCTTTTCCGCCGCGTTCTCTCGCGCCTTATTCAGGTTCTCCTGCGCGGTCTTCGTGCGGTCTAGTGCTGACTGCACCGACTTCTCGGCCGAAGCGATCTGGCGCGCGCCGGAAACTGCTGTGCGGTCGGCGTTTTCGCGTGCGTCCGCGAGCGAGTCATAGGTGTCGGCCACCTTTTCGGCGGCGTCCTGCTGCTTGTTGGCGACATCAGCGGCCGATTCGCCCGCGTCCTTGGCGGCCTTGAACGCGCCGATGATGCCACTGCCGCCGACGGCCAACGCGGCGATACCGGCACCGGCGGCGGTGATGATGGCGGGCAGCGTGGCCAGTGCGGAGGCGGCCTGCGCGGCGGAGGAGATCAGGGGCAGCAGGTTGACTGCGCCCATGGCAGCCAGCGCCGCAGCGGAAGTGGTGGCGATCTGGCCGATCGACGACAGGTAGCGACCTGCGTAGATGAGTTTGCTGTTGAGCTCTTCGAGCCAATTGCCGGTACCGGCGTCGAGGCGTTCGGTGAGCCGCAGAAATGGGTTGGACCGTTCGCGGCGGTCGAGTCCGCCGCTGGCTTCGCTGTATCGGGTCCGGGCGACAGCAGTACGGGAGACGTTGCGTTTGAGGCTGGTGTCGGCCTTGTCGCGGTCGAGGATGGCCGCCTTCAGCTCGCGTTCAGCGGCAGTGCGGCGTGTGATCGAGGAGGTGGCGTCGTTGTCGACTTGGTATTTGGTCAGGGATGCGGCTGCGACGCGCTCATTGGCGGTCTTGACGCGGTCTTCGAGCAGTTTGGCTTCCTGCTCAAGGACATCGAGGTCGGCGGCGGCCTGTTTGGCGCGGTTGATGGCGTAGTAGTCAGCGCCGCTGAGCCGTCGGTTCTTGCCGTTGCTCTTGGTGCGCAGCGCGTTCTCGCGTTGGGAGATCTTGCGCAGGTTCTCGTTGGGGTCACCGTCGGCGGGAACGAGACCCATCTGCGCGCGCATGGCGGCTTCGGTGTCGCGGCGGGCTTTCGCCATCGCCTTCTTGTCGATGTCCTTGGTGGACACCGACTGTCGGAACTGGTCGCGCAGTTTGTCGGCGTCCTTGCGGGCCTGTACGAGCGCGGCTTGGGTTTCGGTGGCGCGCTTGCGCGAGGCCGCAGCAGCGTCGCTTGTGCGGTCGAATGCGGCCTGCGCCTTGGAGAGCTTGGCGCTGTCGCCCTTGACCTCAGCTTCTGCCAGGCCGCGGATCGTCTGGCGGACTGCGTGATCGGCCTTCTTGACCGACGTCCACGCAACGGCGGCTTCGCGGACGAGTTTGTCTTGCGTGCGGGCAGCTTTGGACCATGCCTTGGCGCGGCGCTCGGTGGTTTCGGTCAGCTTGCCGGCACCGGCGATCTCGTCTTCGACCTTGGCCTCGTAGCCGCGCAGCGCCTTGGCGGCGCGCTTGCCGGCGGGCTTAAGCGCCTCGCGAAGCTCCTTCTCCCTGCCCGCGACCTTTTCGGCGAAGTCGTTCGCTTCGCGGGTGCGGGTGGTCTTCTTCTTCTGGGCCCGGACGTCTTCGTCGGCGTAGCGTTCCTGGCGCGCTGCACGCGAGTCAGCGCGCCGAGCTGCACGTGCGGCGGCCCGGCGGGCCTGGTCGTTGCGATCCTCTTGGGCCTTGATCTGTTCACGACCGGTCGCGCGGTTCTTCGCGGCGTTGGTGGTGTTGGCCGCCTTGCCCTGCTTGATCTTCAGGTCGTCGGCGAGGATCCTCTGGACATTGAGGCCCTTGCCCGTCGTTTTGCGGACCTCGTCCTTGAATGCCTTGGACCACGCCTTGGCGAAAGTGCGGCCGAATAGGTCACCTTCGGTGGAAGCGTCGCGGCGGATACGCGAGAGCTCGTCGCCGAGATGCTTTTCGCGTTCTCGGCTGGACCTGGCGTGGTCGGCGTCGCTGCGAGCCTTTCCCGCAATGTCGCCCTCGCGGTCGGCCTGCTTCCGGGCGGCGGCCTCGCGGTCGCGGTTGTTCTTGCCTTCGTTGGCGACCGGGGTGTTCTTGACACCGCGCTCCACGTCCTTGAGGAAGTCGGTCATGTCTGCGCCGACAGCGATCTTTACGTGACCAGCGATCAGAGACATGTCGAACCCTTTGTGGCAGTGGGAGATTGGGTCAGAACCCGAACGCGGCCTCGGCAGCCTTCGCGCGTTCGCGTTCGCGGCGGGAGTGGATGACGTCGACTGCGGAGACCGGGCGTGGCATCGGCTCGGGCCGCGGCGGGGTCTTGCCCGGCGGCAGGTTGACCGCGATGAGAGTGGTGTTGAGGTTCTGCAACAGATCCGCGATCGTCAGCAGAAGGTGAGCGTTGAGGTCGTAGCCAGCCGAGGACCGCATGACCGGGTCGGCGTCTTCGGATGTGGCCCCGGCCTGTTGGGCTTCGTTGGCTTCCTCGAGACGGACCAGGTGCTCAGCCAGGTCCATGTCCATCGCCTGGGAGGCGCGGTAGCGAGAGCCATCGGGGAGCTGCCGCAGGAAACGGGAGAGTTTGGCCCACGGCAGCTCACCGCGAAAGAAGTCGAGCAGGTCAACGCCCCAGTAGGCGTGCAGATCCCACTCGATGGCCTCGTAGTGCTTCTCGATGAGCGCTACGAGGCCGAGTCGCCCCCCGGGAATTCCTCGGCACCGCCATCGGCGCCCTTGTTGAAATGCCGGTTGATGTCCTCGATCAGCGCGAGGGTGACATCGAGGGGCTGGTCGCGCAGCGCGTCCCAGACCTTGGCGAAGGCGGCCTCACCGACGAGCGCGGCCAGCATCTCCGGCAGGTCATCGGGTTCGACGCTGCCGGCCTCGTCAGACAGGCGAGCCAGCATCAGCTGCCGCTCCAGGCCGGTCGGCGGGGTGATCAGCACCGGCGGGTCGTAGGCGTCGAACACGTACGGCTCGAACTGCTTACGGTCCTTGGTGGCCTCGCGGACCAGGCGAGCCCAGTTCGACTCGGACGATGCGGACGACTTCTTCTGGGCCTTGGTGGCAGCCATGGTTTGAGCGGCTCCTGTATTCAGTTATGTATTTAGTTGTGGATTGCCTTGAGCCCGTTTACTTTCCGGCGGCAGGCCGGACAGTGTTGGGCTTGGGCTTGCGGTCGCTGGAATCGGTCTCGACATCTGCGACCGGCGCGACAGCGCTGTTACCAATCTTGGCGACATATCCGGCGCACGCCAGATCATTGACCGAGGTCGGAGTGTGGGCGGTCACCTCGATACCGTCGGGGTGAACCATGACAACGGGAGTGAAAGCGCTCATGAGAAGCGGAAACCTTTCGTACGTAAAGGATTTGGGGGTGATTGACATACGCCCCACCTGGAGCCGCACACAAACGCGTGTGCGGCTCCGGGCAGGGCGGGGGCGGATTACGCCGCGGCGGTGAAGCCCGCCTTACCCGCCAGGGCCTTCCAGCCGGGGCCGGCCAGGACGGTCTTGATGGCGTAGCCGGTGGACTCGTCGAGCTTGGCCGAGGCGGTGAAGCCGTAGGAGATCACCTCGTCCTGCTTCCAGGACTGCTCGTTCACTTCGGTGATGGTCATCTTGGGCACCACCTTGATCACGTAGGTGGTAGTCGGGCCGGCACCGTCGACGCCGATGAAGATGCCGCGGTGGTAGGTGATCGAGGGCGCGGTCGGGTCCGCGAATTCGGTCTCACCGGTGATCGGGTTGTACTTCACGTTCGACAGGTCCCGGTTGTGGAACAGCTGAAGGTTGTGTCGGTGGGTTTCCTGGCCGGTCCAGGCGATCTTGGTGGTTCGCTTGGTGACGTCGGTTCGCGCGGACTCGAGCAGACCCCACGCCTCTACTTCGGAGGTCTCGGTCTCCGGGGTGAAGGTGGGCGCGCCTTCCTTGGAGACGTGCCCCAGCGAGGTGAAGCCCGCGGACTTCAGGTCCAGCAGGTCCGCGGTGGCGCCCGTGGTGAATGCGGCCGGGACATCCACCGACATGGGCGCGACGAACACCGCACCGGAGAGCGGCTTGAGCAGCAGCGACTGCTTCAGATCGCGCATTACGTTGAGATCCGGCATCCCGGCCTCCCTATTCAGTTGTGTATTCAGTTGTGGGGGTGGAACTTTCAAGCCGCCTGCGAGCGCGACTCGAGGTACTCAGCGGCGCGGTGCAGCGTCGCCGGGTCATCTTTGAGCAGGCCCAGCCCGGTGTTGCAGCCGTGGCAGAGAAGGCCCCTGACCTGTCCGGTGCCGCCGTGCTGGTGGTCGACCACGAGTGCGGCGTCGTCGGTTTCGCAGATCGCGCACACGCCGCCTTGGTCGTCGAGCAGCTGCATGTACCGGTCGCGGTTGATGCCGTAGCGGCCCCGCAGCTTTCGGTCGGCGGCGCAATCGCGGCATTGGCGCTCGATGCCGAGGCGTTTGCTGGGGTTGCGATGGAAGTGACCGGTCGGCTTGTTTTTCAGGCAGCCGGAGCAGGTTTGAAATTGTGGGGTCATCGCCTACTGCGCTCGGAAGCTGATCCAGTAGCTGGATTCCACGAACCGGTTGTCGCCAGCGAGGTCTGGTTCCTGGGTGTTGCCGACTTCCTCGCGGGTGTTGTCGATGAGGAATCCGCCGGCAAGGGACCGGGCGGCGCCCAGGATGCGGCAGCGCACCTTGGCGGCGGTGGCCCATGCCTTGGGGCGGGTGGCGTCGACGACCACCACCGACATCAGGGCCCGGTCGGTGATGCCGTCGTCGCAGCCACCGCCGACGCGATTGATGGCGATGATGGTGCCAAGCTTCGCCCATTCCGCAGGATCCGGGAGCGCGGTGCAGGTCCAGCCCAGATCGTCGAGCAAGGCCATGGTGACCAGCTCGGCATCGGGGAAGTCGAGTGGTTCGCTCATTTGCGGCCGCCGTAGAGCCGTTCGAGGTCAGCGACGATCGAGCGCACTCGCCTGTTGTCGCCGCCCATGGTGTGGCGGGCGTAGCGGCTGTTGCGTGGTGGGTACTGGCCGGGCTTGACCCGTTCACGGACCGCCGGGCGGCGGAAGGTCTTCGCCAGATTCCAGCGACCGAACTCGACTGCTGCGGCGTAGTCGGTGTCGGCAGTCAACTCCGCCACGCGGCGCGGGCGCAGCGAGCCGGCGTTCTTGCGCATCTCGAGCGAGATGGTGGTGGAGTTGGCCAATTGGCCTGTCCGCCAGCGAGTGCGGGACCGCCACATCTGTCGGCCTTCGCGGGCGATGCCCTGGAGGATGCCGCCCATGACCGGACCGTTCACGACGGCCTCGACCGCGGGGTTGACCGGTGGCTTGGATTGTTCGCCGTACCAGGTGAGTTCACCCATTCGGCTGTAGCGAGGCACTGTGTTGTCTCTATCCTTCGATCCGCCGCAGCCGCACCACGACGCCCGGGGTCCATCCGGTGACCGGATGCTTGGGGCGCTGGGGGCGGCCGACCACGTGGTACTGGTCACCGTCGGGGAGTTCGATCAGGTCGTTGGCCAGCACATCGGCGCCGACCGGGCAGTAGAGGGTCACGTCGTAGCGCGCCAGCTCACGATCGGCGGTCGGTGCGCCGTTGGCGTTGGGTTCATCCTGGGAGCCGTACTCGATCACCGTTTCGGGAATCGTGTGGTGCTCCACGTAGGAGGTGTCGCCGAACCGGTCGCGGGCCGGGCGACGCCACACGATCACGGTGTCGCCGTGCAGGTTTGGCAGCAGCATCACGCCGACCACCTCACCGGCGCGATTCCGAGGACTCCGAACCGCTTCTTTCGGGCGCGCAGCGGCTTGAGTTCCTCTGCGGTGAAATGCAATTCACCCGAGGCAACGTTGTCGTGCAGCCGGGTGGTTGACCCGCCGACGGCCTGATAGGCGACGCCGGCGGGGTTTCGCACCACCCGCAGCACGGCCGCGCAGACGGCACGACGCGCGTTGTAGCGCACCAGCTCCGGCAGCGCGGCGGGGTTGCTGGCCAGCCGCGGCACCAGCGACATCAGCATCGCTTCGGCCTCGAGGATCTTGGTCTCCGCGAAGACCAGCTGCCGTTCGGTCAGCTGACCCTCGTAGGAGGCGATCAGATCGGTTCGGCCAGCAAAGACACCCATCGCGGTTATGCCCCCTCGGCGGGCTTGCGGGTACGCCGCTTGGGCGCGACCGGCTCGGCCTCGGGCTCGGACTCGCCACTGGTAGCGCCGTCTCCGGCCCCCGCTTCGACAGCGGGGGCCGGGACGGTGTCCCAGGCGGCGGGGTTGGTGATCTGGCGGGCCGCCCACTCCGGCACTTCATCGGCCGGGCCGAACCAGCGCGCCGCGCCGTGTTCGTCGTAGGCGGCCACCCACGAAATCAGCTTCGCCACAACAACACCCGGCCTAGTAGACGGTTGCGACGAACAGGCTCTTCGGATCCTCGAGGACCGGAAGAGTCAACGCGTCGACCACGGTGGTCTCCTTGAACGGAGGACCACTCTTGACGACCACGCCGGTGATGCCCGGAGCGTCCTCGAAGGTCATGTCCGACTGCGCGGCATTGACCAGCTCGAGCGCGGTGGCGGTGACGCCCCATTTCACCCCGCCCAGGCGACCGGCCGGCGGCACGAAAATCACCTTGTTCTCGGGGATTACACGCTTGTCGACTCCGTCGACGCGGATCACCGTGTCGTAGACCTCGGCGATCGGCGGCAGGTTGTAATCCTCCAGCACGTTGTTGACCACCGAACGGGACACAATCTGCGGCGAACCGGCGATCGAGGCCGCGTAGGTGCGGAACTCAGCGTTGCGCTGGAGCAGCGAGGCGGTCTTGCGGGAGATGATCATGCCTGCCGGGGCGAAACCGTTGTCGGCGATGTACTTCTCGGTCCAGGTCGCCAGATCCGAAACGATCTGGGCTGCGGCGGTGTCGGTCCATACCTTGCCCGCGGTGACGAAGTGATCACCGGGGACCTCGAAGTCGGCCTTCAGGTACAGGCCGTTCTCGCCGGCCAGGTCGATCTTGCCGGTGTGCAGCAACTCGCCGCGCGCGACCTCGATGCGATTGCGGATCGCGCGAACCGCCAGCTCGATGTCGTTGTAGATCGCCGAGGTGATCGCCGAGAGCGAGCCACCCTTCTGCCGAGCACGCTCGAGCTGGAGCCGCTCGAGCTCGCCCTTCATGCCCTGCACCGAGATCGGAAGCAGGTCGACTTCCTTGGTCTCGAAGAAGTCCCGCTCGAGCTGCGGGATGTTGCCGTCGAACGACCTGAAGCTGGCAGTCCGATTCACCCGGGTCGTGTTGACCAGCTTGATCGTCTGCTCCTGTACCAGCTGGTCAGGCAGGAACGCGGCCAGCTTGTGGTCGGATGGCAGCGGAATTTCGCGCGCGAAGACGGTCGCCGAATCGGGATGGACCGGCGCGTCGAAGACTAGAGCCATGGGATGGCCTCCGTATTAAGTTGTGTATTCAGTTGTGAGAGACCAGGTTTCAGAAGAACTTGAACCAAGCGGCCAGCAGACTCTTGGCCTGCGCATCCAGGCCATTACCGGCAGGCAGCTTGTTCTCCTTGATCGCGCCGGGGCCGAACCACAGCGGGGCGGCCTCATCCGGACCTGTGGGAGCGAAGGCGTCCCACAGGAATCCGGCCGGGGTCTCGCGGCCATCGGCGGCGGTCTTGTCGTAGGGGCCGTACTTGCCGGTCGCGGTGATCTTGCCGAGCACGATGCCCGAGGGCAGATAGCCTTCCGGCATCTGAACCGAGGTGAACTTGCTCATGTCGAGAGTGACCGAGGCACGGCCCGCCTGCGCGGAGATGTCGGCGTAGACGAACGCCCGCGAATCACCCCGGAACGTACCGGTCTTGCGTGTAGCGATGTTGCTCATGAATGGCTCCAGAGATGGGTTAGGCGGCCGGGGAGAATCCGCGCCGCTTCGCTTCGGCCAGGCCGTCAGCGCGGGTGCTCTTCTGGGAGGTCGCCCCCGGGCTGCCCTGTCCGAAATTCGGGTAGGTGCTCGCAGCGGCGGAGGAGGGCGGTTCCTCGCCGTACATGGCCTTGAGGTGCGCGACGACCTTCTCGCCGTCGATCGAGCCGTCCTCGGCGCTGAACGCGGTGATGTTGACCGTGGAGACGAAACCGTCGAGCTTGGCGCCCTTGATGACCGTGGATGCATAGCCGCGCAGCTGGGCCTCGTGCAGCATCGGCATCAGCTGATCGCGTGCCTCGCTGCGGCCGGCCTCCCGCGCGGATTCGATTGCGTCCTGCTGGGCGCGTTCGGTTTCCGACAGCTGTGCGTCGCGCAGCTCCTGAAGTTCGTTGCGCAGCGCGTCGGCTTCCTCGGCACTCAGGCCACCGGCCTTGGCGCGCGACCGGGATTCGTGCATGCGGGCCTTGGCCTTCCAATAGGCGGCCTGCTGCTCGACGGTCATTTCCGTCAGCGGCGTGTTGTCGGGGTAGCCGTGCTTGTTCACGGCCTGCTCCTCGCCGACACCATCGGATTCGCCTGCCTCCGGTGCAGTTTCGACCGTCTCGATGTCGTCGGGAGTGACGTCGTCGGGAGCGGAGGAGGCAAGGGTGTCGGCGCGCTGCTGCTTGCTCATATTCAGTTGTGATCCCTTGTCGGGTAAATGGTTTGGTGGTGGGCAAGGGCTCCTTGGCGGAACCCGGCCCGGTTCTCGTCCACCCCAGGAGGTGGGAAGTTCTAGAGCGCGAGGAGCTGTTCGAACGCGTACACCTGCGACTGCTGCCAGCGCAGACGCGGATCGTCGTCCGGCACGCCCTGGGAACGCGTCTTGGCCAACTCCTTACGCATCAGCGGCAACTGGCGTCGCGCGACCTCGGTGAAGTCGGCATCCAGGTCCACCACCGCGGGCACTTCCGGATCCCGGAAACGCGGCACAGGCTCACCGCGGCGTTTGGGCACCAGCAGCGCCTGAAGCTCGCCATGCTCGTCGACGCCGTACTTGGTGCGGTGCAACAGCTTTGCGCCGGTGCCACCCGCATCGTCATACAGTCTGGTCAGGTCCTCGCGGTTGAGTCGAAGTCCTGGATCCGCGTCTTCCTTGACCGGCATGACCGTGCAGTTGCAGCCCGTGTGCATGGGCTTGAGCTCGTCGGTCTTGTAGATCCGGTCGCTGGCCGCCACGCACAATCCGCACACACCGGTGCGGGAGCGTTCGGGCCGGATGACTCGCCGGTATCCGATCACGTCGAGATCCACGACACCGGCTTGGCCGATGATCTGCATCTCCGCCTCCCTCTCAGCGAGGGCGACGTTCGTGGCTAGCTCCATTTTCACACGGTTCGCCGCAGCGTCCAGAGCATCACTGGAATCACGTCCACCAGCGACTTCATGCCGATACCGGCGTGCAGGGCGGTTGAACGGCTCGGCGGCAGGCAACCGCTCGGACGCCCCAGCCCGGGTGCGGACCGTCTTCGGTTTCGCGTACCGGTAGGGGCGCGTCGTCGAGTACATCCGCACCTCGTCGGGCACCTCGGGTACGAAATCGCCGAGGTCGGTGTCGATCTCGGCGAGATAGCGGCGTTGAGCTGCCGCGACCATGGTCACGGCCTTGCGCTGGGCGGCGATCGAGATATCCGCTGCGGCTTGAGAGAAGTCCTCCACCGCGGCCCCGTCGAACGGGTCGGTCATCCGCCACAGCGCCTGCACACGGTCCTGGGCATCGAGCAGAAGCAGACGCCGCCGCTGCGAATGCGACAGCAGGATCCGCAGCAACAGCTCCGACCCCATTAGGCGGCCACCGCCAGCTCGTCGCCGCCCGCGTCCGTACCCGGCTCGGCGGGAGCGCTTTGCGCGGCAGCCGGATTCGCGGCCGGCACCGCACCACCGGAAGTGGTGTCCATGGCCATGGATTCCTCCATCAGCTCTGTCTCGTTGAGCTTGGCGACCAGCGGATCCATCTCCATCAGCTCCACCACCTGCCGCTTGCGCGATAGCACGCCGCGGGTCTTCTGTACCGCGTCCGCGCGCACTGCCAGCGGCGTGCGTTCGGTGCTGCCCCACTGAAGGCGCACGTTCACCGCGCGGGCGGCCTGCCCGGACAGCGCGAACACCATCTGCCACAACAGCATCCACTGCGGCTCCTGGCGCGCCTGGCGGTCGTTGATCTTGTCGGTCAGGCCCTCGCGAAGCATCGAGGCGCCCTCGGCGGTCTGGTTGTTGCCGTCCGGAGCGAGCATGTGCATGGGGATACGGGTGGATACACCGAATTCCTTGACATCGTCACGCTCGGCCAGCAGCAGTGGCGTCAAATCCGTTGCGCCGCTTTCCCAGAACTCCACACCCTCGGGCACGATCCACAGGGTGCCCGGGTCGGCCTGGAAGATGTCCTCGAGTTTGGCGTCGCCGAGGGAGCGGATCAGCGAGTTCTCGTCGTCGCTGAAGTCCTCGCCGCCGTCCAAGTCCCCCTTGATGGCCCGCTGCTTGAAGCTTTGGTACCAGGTGATGATCTTCCTGTGCAGGATGCCGTCGGCGATCCGGTCGAGGGTATCGAGGTGGGGTTCGAATTCCCCCAGTCCCATCTTGTTCTCGAAGCGGACGACGGGGATCCCACCGAACTCTTCGAGGCCGGCCATTGCTGCGACTTCGCCCTTGGACCACTGGTCGAGGATGAACTTGGTGCCGAACTGGCCTTCCTCGCGGATGAACTCGATCCGCTGGCCAGGCAGAAACAGCAAGGCTTTCTGGCAGTTGGCGATTCGGTCCCGGTACACCTTCACGAAGGCGATCAGCTGCCGTGGAATGAGCGGATTTGGCTCGCCCACACAGAATCTGGGGTTCTCCGCCAGCAGCATCGGCACGCTGCCTGTGGGTGCGCCCGGTAGCGGCGGCACGATCGTCACGTACGACTCGCCGAGGGTGTACAGCCAGGTCTGCATGTCCCGCTGCAACGCAGCGAAACCCGACACCTCCTGGACCTTGCGTGCGATGTCGTCGCCGTCGAGATCCTTGTCGGCCTCGGTGTAGACGCCCTTGAGCACGCTGCGGTCGCACATGGAGTCGATGGCCATGATGGCGTAGTTCGGGCGCGACTTGCGCAGCAGCTCCCTGAAGGTTTCTCGGTACTTCTCGTTGATGAACGGCAGCGGGCCGTCCCCGATGTAGTAGCTCCACAGCAGGTCCAGGCGCTCTCGCCTGGTCTTGGGGGTGTTGGTGGAGGTGACGCGCGGCTCCCATTCGAGCTTCTCGTCGAACCGCTTCATGAGGTATTCGAACCACCACTCCGGCGGCTGCGTCTTCTGCTGCTGCTGAGCCATATTCAGTTAGGTCCTTCAGTCATCGCACGCGCACGGCGATCCGGCGGCGCTTCTTCTTTCCGATTCCCTTGGCCACCGCATCCAGCCGGGCCTGCCACGCCAGCACCGCGGCAACAGCGCCGTCGATCTTGTTCGGCGAGTCCGGGTTCTCCTTGCGGATCTGAATGCCCTTCGGCGTCTCCGCGCGCCGGGCATTGAGCACGTGCGCCCGCAGCGTGAGATTGCCGTCGTGGCACAGCTTCCGGTCGAGGATCGCCTCCACGAATTCCCGCAGCGCCTCAACGGTTTTGAATGCGCGGCTGCCGGTCATCCACCATTCGATGGGATGGCTCGCCGAGGACTTCACCAGCAAGTGAGGACCATACTTGGCCTCCCATGCAGCGACGTTCGCCTCCCACCGGGCCGGGTCGGCGTAGAACGCCACCACCTTGTAGGTCTTGAAGGTCTCGAGCAGCGCGGCCTCGATCTCGTGCTCGGGGACTTCCCATCCGTCGGTGAACGCGCCTGGGGGCTGTTCCCAAATCTTGATCGGCACGACCAGGCCGTCGTGGACCCGGCACGCCACGAGAGCGGTGGCATCGGTGACGCCGCGGCGGCGGCGCCGGGAACCGTCGAATCCGAGGGTGATCACATCGCCAGCGGCGAGAGGCTCGACCGGCATGTTGTCCGGGCCGACCGCGTCCCATTCGTAGGCGACAACCCATGCGTTCTCCGCGGAGGTCGGCGAGTTGAACCAGTAGCGGAAGCTGCTGATTACGTCGTTTCGCGGGTCGGCAATCGCCTCCACCAGGCCGTCGACGTCGTTCCACGCCGCGCAGTCGCCGTAAGAGTCCAGCAGCGCCTTGCGCACCAGCTCTTCGTCGTCGAGCTCCTCGGGGGTAATCGCTCCGTATCGGTGGTCGAACAGCTGGCGGGGATGGGATTTGAGCTTCCCTGCGAGGGTGTCCTGGATCAGCTTGTAGGTCTGCTCGGCGATAGAGTCCTCGCCCGGCGCGTACATCGTGGTCGTCTCGACCGCGAAAGTCTGCGCGGACCGTCGACGCTTACGCAGATTTCGAGTCAGCGTTTTGTACGTCTGCCGTAGCTCAGGCTTGTTGTAGAGGTGCGTCTCGTCGAACAGGGTCAGCGTGTCCTTGCCGCCATCCTTGGACGCCGCCGAGCTGGTCGACGGAATGATCTCTCCGCCACCGGGAATCAGGATGCGGGTCAGGCCGGCGTCGTCCCGGCGCGGCAGAGCACGGCGCAGTGGCCCCTCGGTCAGGTTCAGGTGGACGGTGTCGTAGACGAGCCCCGCCTGCCCCTCTTCTGTTGCAACGCAACGGATATAGGGGTTCTTGAGCCGCTTGCCCATGGGTTCACCGGGCGCGTACGTGTACGTGAAATCCCCGCCCCAGTCGTCGCGGAACACCTCGCCACCGCGTGCCCACCCGGCGAATCGGCAAGGGCCGATGGCTTCGAAAAGCGCGATGAGAGCAGCGACTTCGGACTTTGCGCACCCTTTTGGGCGGCTGAGGAAGACGTGGTCGTAGATCCGGCGGCCGTCGCGATCGAGGGCGTAGGTGTCGACGACGAAGCGGACGTACTCATCGACGATCGGCGCGACGGATTCACCGCCGACGTCGCCGGGGCCATGGACGGCGTAGTGCTCGAGCCAGGCGACTGCAAGCCAACCGAGGGAGCGTTCGCGGTCGTGGTCGGGGTGGGTGACGATGTCGTGCGGCACCCGGGCTCACGCGCCCTTCAGCAGCCGTGCCCGTCGCTCCTCGGCGAAGCTGACCACCTGCTTCCCGGCAGTCGGCGCATCCTCGTCTTCCTCGTCGATGACCGGCTTGATTCGAACCCGCGCCCGCGCGAGGTCATCCTCTGTAAGACGAAGTGCCGCACCGAGAGTCGAGGTGACGGCCTTATAGTTTTCGCTCCCGGGTCGCGAGAGATAGCGTTCGATCAGCGGAAGCGTCACCCACAGCTGGAACCAGGTGCCGGCGCCATACAGGCGGGCCTGCGGCAGCGCCGCGAGGTGCTCGTAGATCGCACGCCCGGTCGGCCCCACGGTGATCCACTCAGGGATCTCGGGGATCTCGCCGTCGTGCGGGGTCGGGTCGATCTCGGTCCAGCCGTCACCGGTGACGAACGGATCGGCGTTGCGCCGCAGCCTCTCGTCCGGGTTCTTCGGCGGTGGACCGCTTCTGCGTCCAGCCATATTGAGTTGTGCTCCCGTGTCGGGGTAGAGCCGCTCCCCACCGCGGGCAGCCACCATGGCGGCGCCACCTGCGATACGGCGGTACGGATTCGCGCGTTGGTTTCACCCGCTTCACACACGCGAGCTGGCAGACGCGCCCCTGCCAAGCTGTGGATTCGGGGAAAGAGCCAGGGCGACAGGACTTGAACCTGCACGGGGCGGCTTTGGAGACCGCTGCTCTACCGAATTGAGCTACGCCCCACTACCTCTCCCACGGTATGGGGACCATGGGAGAGCGCAAGATGATCAGCAGTACCCCGGGTGCTTACGCAGGGAATCCGGATGCCGTGCGGCGAGCCTGGATGCCGCGCGCGCCTCGGCGGATTCGCGCGCGGTCTTGACCCGATGGCATGGAGCGCACACCGCTTGGAGGTTGTCGATTTCATCGGAGCCATGCCGGGCGAAGTTCACGATGTGGTCGACTTCGGTGGCACGGCCGACGCACACAGGGAAGCGGAGCTGACATTGAAATTCGTCGCGCTCCAATACATCCGGCCGATTTCGCCGGTACTCCGCACCTACCTCGCGGGTGCCCCCGGAACCCCAAGCCACAACACCACCGCCTGAATCATCTATTTGGCATTGTCCCAGCGGCTCGCACGGTTTCCAGATGATATGACTCGCCGTGGGTGCGGCCTTTAGGATTTGGTCTCCAAGATCAAGAGCTGAACCGAAAGAAGAATGTGAAGCGCATCCCGGCCATCGTGGGCACCGTCCTCGCCGCTACCGCCATCGCCAGCACGACCGCCGGCTGCGGCAGCGACCACACCACCCCCGCCGCAGCGACCACGACCGCGACGACGACCGCGCCGGCCGAGTACACCTGGAACACCTTCCGGACCGCCTACGACCACTTCCTCACCGCGGACTGCAAAGCCAAGCAAGGCGACGAATTCGCGAGCTGCGCGAACTGGCAGGCCCAGCAGGTCAACACCATGCTCGCCGACGTCAAGCAGCTGCCCGCCAACAAGACCCGGACCGACGCCGAGCAGGCCATGACCAACTTCCTCGGCATCCACACCAGCATGACCAACACCGGGTGCCTCGTCATTGGCGGAATGGACTCGATCGGAGCGTGCAGCATCTCCAGGTTGGGCAGCGACGCCGCCGCGAACGGCCTACAGACGTTCATCCGAATGGGCGCGGCCTGACGCCGGAAACCACGGGAATCCGCCGAAGTGAAATCATCTCATAGCGAATCAGATGAAATGATCCCACTTTCCCCGAATCACATCGAAAGATGCTGAAGCAGCGGGCAATTCACTCCTCAATGAAACCCCACATCAGCGCCACAAGCAAACCGCCGCGGTCGACGCATAGCACCCGCGGAACATTGCAGGCGCGGGGCATTCGGATGTCGGCACCGAGCGCTCACCCAACCAGCGACGCCACCGATTCGATCGCGGCCGGCCGCGGATACAGAAAGGCCCCAGCGGATCCACCGAACCGCCAGGGCCTTTCTGCGTCCCAAACACCGAAGGAGAAGCGCCCCGGCTGGTCGTAGCAGCCGCCCGACCGGGGAAGCGCGCCCGAGCCGAAGCTCCAGCCGCGACACCAACCTTACGAGCCACCCGCAGCGACACCCCCCGGGTTTACACCCCGCCCGCCCGGCTTGATTGATTGGTTGCACCTATCGCCCCCTGGCCAGTTTCTACGTTCCAGGCAGACCTTGGTGTTTGGAACGCAGTACGGTCTTCACCCCCGAGTCTGACGCTCGGCAGCTTGAATCAGCCCCGCACCTTCCCATCCGGGAATCGCCTGGGACCGAGCGTTCGGGAGGTTGCGGGCAGAGTAACCCCGTAACTGCAAGGGTTACGGGATGCCTAACGCGGGTTCGCCCGGTCGGTCGGAACGGTGTGGCCTGGTTAAGCAACGGGCTCGCGGGAATTACTCGGAGCCCCAGGACTGGGAGCTATCCCAGGCGGTCAGCTGCGGCTACCACGCCGCGCCCGCTCGAGTCTGCCTTTACCGGGTGGACCTGCCTGGATCGAAATAGGTGCAGAGTCCCCGTTTAACGGCTCCGCAACGCTGGTGAGGCGTCCCACCCGTTTGGATCCCTACGGGCGCAGAGGGGCGCGCCATAGACCGTGGCGCGCCAACAACCGTACCATGCATTCCATGGAACGCGGATAGGATGGAACGCTTGCTGGAGTCGAGCTGGTCAAATGGGAATCGGGCTACACTGTCGGGCGTGCCCTCCAGCCTGGAACTCCGCGAGCAGCTCATCGGCGCTATCGCTGATGTCATCGCCGAACGCGGTGAGCAGTACCAGGACATCGCTCTCCAGGTCGGCATCGACAAGGGGGACGTCAGCCGTCTTGCAAACCGGCTCATCGAGGATTTCTCCGCAGAGCGACTCGTGAACTACTGCCACCTATTCGGGCTGAAGCTTCGGATGCGCGTTGACGGGCGGAACGACAGATCGAAGGTGTCGGGGCCGTCGACGCGATTGAGCACAAAGGCAATCCCAGAGACCGACTACACCGAGGCCGGGCGGTTGATCCGCCAGTTGGGCAACACCATCGCCGACGAGATCGAAACGTCGCCCCTCAAGCAATCTGACTTCGCCATCCAGAAGGGGCTGCCGCGGTCGACGATCTCCACCCTGAAGAATCGGCGCCTGGATCGCTTCAAGCTGGACACTCTGATCGACTACGCCCCAAGGTTCGGCCTCCAGGTCGACATCACCGCATCGCCTGCCGCCCGCTCCGCTTGAGCCCCACGCCAGCGCGAGGATCGACCAGCTATTCTCGAATGCATGTTCGATAAACTCGCGGTCGGCGACAGCGTTGCCTGGTGGGCGGACAGCCACGGTCGCGGTGTCGAAGCCCACGATCCCAAGGCGGTTCTCCGCTCGGGACGGGTGGTCAGCGTGCACCATCATCCGACCGAACCCAATCGAGTGGTTGCATGCCTGGTGGAATGCCGCGCCCCGGCCGCAGGCGTCTATATCGCGACAATTCGGCCCGACCAGGGCCATCAACCCACGGTGCTGACCCGTGCGGATGACCATTAGCGGCGACCCGGCTGCGTAGTCCGGCTCGTTCACAGACCAGATTTCGCGTCGCGCAGGCTTGCCCCGACTCTCCGCGATACGGTCGAGGGTGTGAGGCGCACCCAGTGGAAGATCCATGGCGAAAACCTGGTGGACGAGAACCGGCATATCCGACTGACGACCGTCGATGTTGAGCTTCCCGATGGAGTGCGGTTCACCCAGTACGTCGCGCGGATGCCGCGCTGCGCAATGACGTTGGTGCTCAATGACAATCGCGAGGCGCTGCTGATGTACCGGCACCGGTTCATCATCGACCAGTGGGTGTGGGAGTTGCCGGGCGGATATGTCGACGGCGCCGAGGATGTAGCCGCGGCAGCAGCCCGCGAAGTCGAGGAAGAGACAGGCTGGCGCCCGAGGTCGATGGAACACTTGGTGACCTACCAGCCCTCAATCGGCAGTCTCGACCAGCCCCAGGAGATCTACCTCGCACGCGGTGCCGATCCAACTGGCAGCGAACCGGATATCAATGAGGCGGAGGAACTCGGCTGGTTCCCCCTCAGCGAGGCCGCGAAGATGATCGAGCGCGGCGAAATTGTCGGCGCCGCTACCGTAGTCGCGGTGTACCGGGCTCTCACTCTCGACGTTTAGTCAGCTCAAGGACCTGGTTCCGGAAGTCGTCCACGTCCGGGAGCTGAGTGTACGGACTCAAGCGGGTCCTCAGTTCCCGCAGGTAGGCATAGCTGCGGCGTGAAGCCAAACCAGTGGCGATGTCGAGTGCTTGCCGTCCGACTCGCACAGCTTCGTGTGGATCGGCCTCTACGCGTGCGGAGGCCAGCAGGGCGAGGTTGAAGGCTCGACCTCGGAGGTAGCCGTCCGACATATCGAGCGATTGCTCGGCGAAATGCGCTGTGCGGGCATCGTCGCCCAAGTCGCGGAAGCAGTGAGCGACCTTCGCGGACATGTACGCCCCGTCGAAATAGCTCAGCCAGGCCGGTCGATCAGAGGCCACGTCCTTGGAAAAGGCGCGCTCTGCGGCATTGATGGATTTGGCGCACATCGAGTCATCCGTCCGGGCGGCATGACCATGCGCCTCGACCATGTGGCATTCGGACTCCAGCGCCGCCAACCCCGCGCTGCGCGCGGCGATCTGTGCTGCACGGGCCAGGTCGACTGCATCGCCTGGGCGACCGACGTACGTGGCCTGGTGACTCATGGCGGCGAGGATTTCGGCTCCGAGTCCTGCGTCCCCGGCTGCTCGTGCAAGACGCAGCGCCTGGATTAGGTATCGCTGCGCAAGCCCATGTTCTTCTTGGTCATATGCTGCCCAGCCGGCCAGCTTCGTTAACTCGGCTGTGGTCGCGAAGAGTTGGCGGCCGATCGGCTCGGCGTAATTTCCGCGCAGAAGCGGGGCTACCGATCCGTGGAGGTACTGGACGATTGTCGCCCGTACTCGTCCGCCGCCAGCCTTGTTGTCCAGTTCGCGAAATGCAGCGGTCATCATGCGTATCGAGTCGATGTCGCTCTGACCCACTCGACGCACGCCCATGGATACCGGATGTTCCGGGCCAGGCAGCGTCAGCCATCGCATTGATGCCGCGGGGTACACCGCCACCGCGTACGAGGCTCCGATCAGGAACCTTCTGCGCTCCACATCACTCCTCCACAGCGCCGTCACCGACGCTGTTGCTTCGACCAAGCTCAGTGAGAATTCCAGTCCCAGGTCCGCTGGTTCCTGGTCGCCGGCCATTCCACACTCAAGCGGGGTTATCCGGCGTCCGAGCGCTTCGGTCATCACCTCCGCAATCAGCACCGGTCCAGGGGGATAAGGCTTTTCACCGTCGAGCCACCGCCCGACCGATCGGTAGTCGTAGGCCAGCTCCACTCCAACAGCGGAAGCCCGGTCGACCACCATTCGCGCGAGCGCTCCACGACTGATCCCGGACTCACACAGCAAGTCGTTTAGCTCGACGTTGGGTTGCTTGGGTGGGCGTCCCATAGCGGGAGTGTTGCACGGGCTACACGATCGCGCCATCTCTAGTTCGTATCCCACGCCCCCTCCTCACACCCCCACCCCCAACACGCACAACTACCCCCGCCCCACCCGTTACGGCGACGGGCCCGTTGCGCGTCTCCTATAGCGCATGGACGTGGCGCAGATCCTTCGTGAAGCCATAACGCAGATGTCCCAACGGCTTCAGCAACGCGCTGTCGACTCACAACCGGATTCGGAGCAGGAAATGACGATGAATGTGACCGGGCCCCCGGGGAAGCGCCGCGTGAGTGACGTTCCGCCGGAAGGCAAGCCAGACAAAGGGGGACCAGGCTCGGGACGGATGCAGTGAACGGAAGCCCCGCCCGCCGGAGTCCCTTACGCCGCGAGCAGAACCCGCGTCCGCTCGTTGAACTCCGCCACCAGCGGGTGTGCGCCGAACGAGTTCATCTTCTGCTGCACATCACGGACGGCCTCAATCGACCTCGAGGACTTGACCTTCCGGGAAAGATCGAGGGTCTGCACGCCGGCGGCGTACGCGGCCTCAAGGTCGCGCTTCTGGATCTGAGCGACTGCCAATGCAGCGTGCGACAGGGCGCCGCGACGCGCCCGGTTCTGGTTTCGGGCGTAGCTGATCGACCTTTGGGCGTGTGGCTCAGCGTGATCCGGCAAACCGAGGTCGCGGAACGCATTGGCCCACTCGCCGCAGATGTACGCCTGGTCGATGAATCGAGCCCATTCCGGTTCCTGTTCCGGATTTACGGAAGAGAAGGCGCGTTCGGCCTCGTTGACCGCATGGCTGGTGCCGGACTTGTCGCCCAAGGTTGCGAGTGCTCGCGCTTCCAGCGTCCACAGATCTGCCAGACATGCAGGGGAATTCGCTCGCGCGAGACCTTGCCGACCGGCTTGGGCGAGGCGGCGGCCTTCTTCGGGGTGGCCCAGCAGCGTTGCCTGGTCCGCCATACCCGCAAGCACATGAGCGCCAAGGGCGGGATCGCGCGATTCCTCGGCGAATCGAAGGGCTTGGATCAGGTACCGCTGCGCGGTCCCGTGTTCCCCGTTGTCGAATGCCATCCAGCCGAGCAAGTATGTCTGCTCGGCTGCTGCGCCACACAGCGCACGGCGGGTCTCTTCGGTGTGTGTCCGCCCGAGAAGGGGATACACATGCTCGTTCATGTATGCGGCCAGGACCAGCCGACCGGAGCCGCCGCCCTGGAAGATGTCCATCTCCTGGAAGGTGCTGAACATGTTCTTCACCGCGGTGACGTCTTCGAGTCGCACTTTCTGACGCTCGTCAGGCAGCTGGTCGAGGGTGTTGAGCAGCCAATCGCGCGAGGGCTCGACAACAGCCGCCAAGGCGAAGGGTGCGGCAGTGAGGAATTTGCGGCGGTCCACGTCGGCCCTTCCCAGGTCGGTTACTGCTTCGATCGTTCGTGTCAACGATGGGCTGTAGGTAAGGGCTCGGTCAACCGCATACGGATCGGCGAAGCCGAGATCGGCCACGGTCACCCGGTAGCCAAACCGGGACGAGAACAAATCCGCAAGGATCGCCGGCACCGGCGGCCGAGGCTGTTCCCCATCCTCCACCCAACGGCGGACGCTCGAGGTGTCCGGCCGAATCTGCGGCTCACCCCATTCGATCGCGAGGGCACGCACCTTGCGCGCGAACTCGCCACGGCTCCAGCCCGAGCGAGCCAGCCAGTCCGAAAGCTTCACATTCGGAGCCTTCATCACACCACCTGTTCAGATCTCGCGGCCGGCAGATTCAACACCTCTTCAACACCCCCAAAGAACTTACTCGTCGCAGGTCACACCTTCCACACTCAAATAATCCTGGCTGGGGGTAGGCAGGCCGCCCAGCCCGCACAAGAGGGGCAACAATGAGGGACACACCAACCGCTGTGGGGTATCTCCGCACCGACATCAGCGGACAACACCAGCAATGGGATGAAACCCGAATGCGTAACCGCGCAGCGCGTTTGGGCTACAAGCTCGCCAAGACTGTGGCGTTCAGCAACCGCCAGGACCAGCCGATCGAGAAGCTCGTGGAGACGGTTCGCAAGGTTGGGGCGGAAGCGGTATTCGTCCCCGGGCCACAACATTTCGAAGGTCAGCGGATTCCCGTCGAGATCGTGCAGATCGCCGATGTGGTCACCGTCGACCCGGAAGGCACCTACGCGCGCAGGGCAACCGGCGACGTGCCCGACCTGAACGAGACGCAGCGATGACGGCTACCGGGCCGAAACCGCGGAGGCCCAAGGCAGTTGGCTACATCCGCGGCGATGTGGCCGGTCACCACCTGGACAGGCATGCCAACGAGATCGCGCTTCTGGCGCGACGAATGGGCTATCAGCTGATCTACATCGTGCGGCTGTGGCCGCAGTCGGTGCCGGAGCCGCTTCGACACGTACTCGGTATCGCCGCGGGATTGGATGCCGCCGCGGTGATCGTTCCCGACCTGGAACATGTCGACAACCAGCCGGGCCTTGTCTGCGACCTGTGCGACCTGATCACCGTGTTCCCCGAAGAAACCTGGGCACGCGCGCTGCCTCTCCACAGCGACCCGTGCGAAGAGATGACGGTGAAGGACGCTCACCGAACTATGCAGGTACACATCACCTGCCGAGCCATGCATTGCTCGCGGAAAGCCGCCGCGCTGAAGACGCTCGTCGGTGCAGGGAGGGTCAAGCCGGCGACCCTCAGTCCACGGCAACGAGCGGCGGACCGCGGCCTCAAGTTCGAAGTCGCCGACACCGAACCCGACCTATCCCCCGGCGCCGACCTACAGACCTTGCTCGACGTCCTCGACGGGCTCCGGCGAGTGTGAAATCCAACGAATAGAGGCAAGAAGATGATCACGCGAACACTGGGAAGCTCCGGGATCGAGGTTTCCGGACTTGGAATCGGCTGCTGGGCGATCGGCGGGCCGGACACCAACTTGGGCCTGCCGATGGGCTGGGGACCAGTTGACGAGTCGGCTGCCATCGCTGGGCTTGAGCGTGCGTGGGAATCTGGCGTCACCCTTTTCGACACCGCGGACGTTTACGGACACGGCCGCTCGGAACGCCTTCTCGGGCAGCTGGTCCCGCTGGTGCAGCGCGAGCGCATCCAGCTGGTGTCGAAAGTCGGCTACTTCGCCGGAACCGCGGCCCACGGCTACGACCCTGGCCACATGCGCCGCCAACTCGAACAAACCCTGGACAACCTGAACACCGACTGGCTGGACGTGTACTTCTTCCACCACAGCGAATTCGGCCCCGATGACGAGCGCTTGGAGCTGGCCATCGAAATGATGAACAACTTCCGCACGGAGGGCCTGATCCGCGCGATCGGGATGCGAGGGCCGCACCGCTACGCACCCGACAGGCTGTCGACCGGGCCGAAAGCCAACAAAGAAGCCCGATTCCGGGAGCTGTTCGACCGCATCCGACCCCAGGTCCTCGCAGTTCGTGACAACCTGCTGACACCCCAGACCCGATCAAACAGCATCTTCACTTTCGCTGAGGACCACGGCTGCGGCGTCCTGATCAACAAGCCGCTATCGCAGGGCCTGCTGACAGGCGCGTACACCACAGCCGAGCCCCGTACATTCGGGCCGCAGGATCACCGTGCCCGCAAACGCTGGTTCACCGGCGACGCGGTGCGGGTGATCGAGGCCGGCCTGGACCAGGTGCGCGCGCTCGTCGGCCCCGAGTCGAACGATCTCGTCCGGATAGCTCTCTGGTCCTGCCTGATGCGCTCGGACAACGCGGCGGTACTCGTCGGTTTCAGCGATCCGCAGCAAGTACAGGCCAATATTGATTGCTTGGGAGAACGGCCCGGCGACGAGATCCTCGAGCAGGTTCGCGCGATCATGGCCGACGTCCAAAAGCAGCTCGACGCCGACGGCGAGGTATTCGTGGACGAGGTATCAACAGGAGAGCAGCAATGACGATCAGCAGCGAATCCGAGATCCGCTTGATGACGCTGAACGTCCAGCGCGCCAGCGAGGTCCGCGCACACCACCAGGTGGCGTGGCTTTCCGAGTACGCGGCCGACGTCGTGGTCCTCACCGAGGTGTCCGCCGGGCGCGCTGGAGATGTCACTGCCCGCCTGCTCGAGGAAGCGGGCTACAGCGTGCATCTGTCGAAGCCGGGAGACGACAACTACCGGGTGCTACTGGCCGCGCGCGGAGTGGTCGAACCGATCGAGGCCGCAATCACAGTGATGCCCAACCGATTCGTGTTCGCTGGCATCAAGCCGTCCACGGGGTCCTGCTTCTCCGTCGCAGGACTGTATGTCCCTTCACGCGGGCCGAAGGAAGCACGAAACGTCGCAAAACGGGCATTCCAGGAGGCGGTTGCCGCGACCCTTCCGCAACTAGCCGAGCAGGTTGAGGTCGGCCCCTGTGTCATCACCGGCGACCTCAATGTGGTCGAGCCAGGGCACACACCGCACTACAAAGTGTTCGGCACGTGGGAATACGACTTCTACCGATCCTTCGCCGCCAATGGCTTCACCGATGCGTTCCGGCTCCGCCACCCGGACCTGGTCGACCATTCATGGTTTGGCCGGCCGGCTAAGAACGGCAGCCGCAATGGATATCGGTTCGACCACACCTTCATCAGCACCGAGCATCGCGACCTCGTCTCCGACTGCTATTACGAGCACCAGCCACGGCTTGACGGCATCAGCGACCACGCCGCGATGATCCTGACCCTGCGTATGTAACCCATTCCCTACCAACACCCTTCAGCGCCCGACCCCAGATCGGCTCGCGCTGCGGCCCAGTGCTGCCGAAAACCGGTCGGACACCCCGCCCAGAACGGCATGCCCATGCATCACACCGACCCCGTCACCTACCGCATCCTCCGTGCGGTCGCTCTCGCCAACGGTGACACCACTACGACCGCAAAGCTTCTCACAGACCTCCACCTCACCGAGCCCAACCGGCTGCGAGACATGCTCGCGACCACGATGCCCGCACGCGTCGTCGTCACCGGCACGCTCGACCGCCGCCTCCTCCTGGTCGAACATGAAGACCACGCCACCTGGACAATCGCCGAACTGTCCGGTCAGCCGCTTTCCGACCGCGACTGGCCCACCTGGGCGCGTGACGGAATCGTGTTCGAGGAAGGCGACTCCTGGATCAGCAACGCGAATCTGAACGAAGCAGCGGAACACCGATTCGCTCGCCCTGCCGTGCTACTGACGGCTCTCTACCATCCGGAGTACTTCCCGCTGCCCCGGTTTCCCTTGGCCATCAGCGATCTCGCCCGCGCGGCCCGCGCCACCCTCACAGGCCACACCACGTTGATGGACATGCAGCTGGGCGTCACCCTCGACGACATCATCGAGGCGGTCCATACGCGCAGACCCGACATCCTCGGCATCTCAGCGACATTCGGCCAACATGACCTCCTCGTGAATCTGCTCGAGGACATCGAGTCACTTCACGATCGGCCGCTGGTCATCGCCGGAGGCAGCCTCACGGCCCGCAACGAACACCTCCTGCTGGAACGCTGGCCGTGGTTGCTGATCGCCCGCGGCGCCGGCGAACCCACGATCGCCGACACGCTCGCATTCTGGAATCGTGACATCGGCTTCAGCGAGATCCGCGGCATCGGCTACGTCGGCGCCGCACGTGGAGAAGGAACTCTGGCCATCGGCCGCTACCGCAAATCCGCGACCGTCCCCAACCGGACCAGCACCGACATCTTCCCCGAACTCGACCTTCTGGCACCGACTTTCGAAAACCTGGGCGTCGCGCAACTCGAGTCCTCCCGCGGCTGCACCAACTACTGCTCCTTCTGCCCCCGCGGCCACAAAGGAAAGTGGTCCGGCGTCCCACCGGAGCAACTGCCAATGATCGTGTCGGCCATGGGCGATGTATTCGACCGATATCCCCAAATCGCGAGGACGCTCTATCTGGTCGATGAAGAATTCGTTGGCCGCGGCCCGGACGCTGTCGATCGCGCCCTCAACGTCGCCGAGGTCCTCCACCAGCAACGCTTCGCCTGGGAAACCTCCTGCCGAGTCGACCAGGTCGTGCGCACCGATACCGACCGGGCCTGGCATCTCGAACGCGCGCAAATGTGGAGATCGTTGTGCGAGAAGGGACTTCGGCGCTGCTTGTTCGGCGTCGAATCGGGCGTGACGTCGATCCTCACCAGGTTCAACAAGGAGACCACCGGTGAGCAGAATGCCCTGGCGATCAGAACCCTGTCCGCGCTCGGCGTGCCGACCAGATTCACTTACATCACCTTCGACCACCTCATGACCGAAGCCGAACTGCGAAGCACCTACCACTTTCAATCCCGCACTGACCTCATCCTGAAGCCACTGCCCCACATGCCGATCGAGGACATCATCGACGGCGTCCGAGACGAATCCTTCGTCGCCGAGCACACCACCGGCCGACCCTTCTACACCGGCATCTCCTACATGCTCGTCTCGATGGAATGCCTAATCGGCGCCGCGTACACCAAACAGGTCCAGGCCGCCGGACTCGCCGGCGCGGCCCGACCGTCGATGGGACGCCTCGACGCCCAATTCGCGGATCGCCGAATCGGCGTCCTGTCCCAGCACGCACAGCTCTGGGTCGACCGGCATTTCGCCCTCGACTACACCCTCAAGTCGCTGGAAAAGATCCTCGACGGCCACCCTCGCGCTGCGGCAAGAGGAGCACGAGGAGTCATCAAAGACGCGGCATTCGAACTCTTCAGCGACATGCTCGACACTCTCGACGTGTGGTCGCCGGACAGCACCGACCTCGACGGATTGGCAACCATCCTCACCAAAATGATGGACGCACGCTTGGAACCACTGGCCGAACGTATGACGAAAACCGTTGCCGGCCTGCGACAGATCCTGCCTCCCGATGACCGGCAACTCCTCGACGTCGAGTTCGACCGATGGACCGACCGCAGCGGATGGGAACTGATCAACGCAGCCGATCCATGCGGAACCTAGCTGGCGGCCTCGGGAATCGGTACCCAGTTGAACTCAGGGCAGAACCGCGCATAGGTGGTGAGCTTCCAGGCCGCGTACTCCTCCAACCGGCCCGTATCCCGAAGCAGATGCTTCACCCAGGTGTGCGCGATCCGCTCAGGGTCGGTCATGGTCGCCTCGATGTCGTCGAGCATCCGGCATGCAACCGCGAAGTCCTCCTCGGTCTGCACGCTCAGGTCGACCTCGACCTCATCGACGGAAAACACGTACACCAACCGGGTCGTCGAGGTGCTGGTGAAACGCTCACCCTTGAACTTCGCGTGCCGGTCGATGACGGAGCGCAGCTGCTCGCGCTCGTCGACCGGCCAGCCGATAGCAAGATCGAGGTCGCTGGTCTCGAGATTGCAGCGCAGTCCGAACGATCCGACATCGCGGGGCTCGCGGCCGGTCCATTCTCGGATGAGGTCTGACGCCTTCGTTCGGGTGGCGAGCAATCGCGCGTCATGGGCGCGGCGCGCCTGCCAGAATGCCTGTGCCCGAGCCCATTCCGCGGCCGGAAAGTCGTTTGGTTCGGCCCAACCCGAGGCCACGATCGCATCCAGGTCGAACACCTTCGCGTCTGTCACAGGGGCAGGCTACCGTCACAACGTCGCAGATCACCGTGTTACACGAAACTGACTCGCCCAAATGAAACCTTGAAGGGATCCTTGGTGCCGTACCTCAACCACGTTGACGTTCACCTCCTGCTCGTGCGCGATGACCAGATCTTCCTGGCTCGCCGAGCCAACACGGGGTACGCCGATGGGCTATGGAATCTCCCCTCCGGAAAGCTCGACCCGGGTGAGGATCTCATCGCCGCAGTCATGCGCGAGGCGAATGAAGAGGTCGGGTTGGAGCTGGAGCGCCCCGCGATGCAGCTGGCGACCGTCGTTCACAAGCATGCGCCGGACGGTCCTGCGCGGGTCGG
The DNA here is from genome assembly GCF_013186535.1 of Nocardia terpenica. Lineage (NCBI taxonomy): Bacteria > Bacillati > Actinomycetota > Actinomycetes > Mycobacteriales > Nocardiaceae > Nocardia > Nocardia terpenica. Next base: position 1,365,386 of record NZ_JABMCZ010000001.1, on the reverse strand, counting down.
GACGTTCTTCCTCGCGACACGCTGGGTCGGCGAGCCCCGCAATGCAGAGCCGCACAAGTGCAGTGAGATCGCATGGTTCCCCATCGACGAATTGCCTGACGATGTTGTGCCCTACAGCAGGGCAGGGATCGAGCAGTGGCGCCGTGGTGAATCGTTTGGCCTGCTCGACTGGCCGCACCATCGACTCGCAACCGGTGCCGCATGATGTGGACGATTCGCAGAGCGGAGTCCGGCGACGGTCTTCGGCTCCGCTCGCTTCGACTCCAGGCACTAACCGACGCGCCGGAAGCCTTCCTCGAGACTTACGACCAGGCGGTGGCCCTCGAACCTGGAGAGTGGGAATCGCGCATAGAACGGTCACGGCAGCCAGGGCACCAACTCCTGGTCGTGGGTGAGGCCGGCGGAATCTGGTTGGGTATGGCAGGGGCTTTCGTGGATTGCGATCGCGACTCTGCGGATCTGACGATTCCGGTTGGTCCGCAAGATCGTTGGGCGATGCTCTGGGGCATGTATGCGGTCCCAACAGTTCGCGGCCAGGGCCTCGCCGCTGAATTGTGCACTGAAGCGCGCAAGTGGGCGGCCATCGAAGCGCGTGTGAGCTGGCTGGGTCTGGACGTACGGGATTCAAACGCTCGCGCGATCCGGTTCTACCGGCGCGAGGGATTCGAAGTCGTGGCCCGCCGCGAGCACCGCGAGTTGGGTGTGACATCACTGGTGATGGTGCAACCGGTTGCTATCTGACTTGCGCCATGTCGGCCACCGGCCTACGGGAAGCGCGTGAACGATGCCGAGCCACTCGCAGTGCCGACAGCTCGGCATCTTCATGTCACAGTGACGTTTCCATCGAGACCCTAGGCCAGGCTCGAATGCCCGCCGCTGGAGCCGAATCCGCCGGTTCCACGTTCGGCTTCCTCCAGCTGCTCGACACATTCGAAGTCGACCAGCTCGATGCGCTGAACGATTAGCTGCGCGATGCGGTCGCCGCGGCGGATCTCGATCGGGGTGCGCGGATCCAGGTTGATCAGGCAGACCTTGACCTCGCCGCGGTAGCCGGCGTCGATGGTGCCGGGCGCATTAACGATCGACAGGCCGGCTTTGGCGGCGAGGCCCGATCGCGGATGGATGAGCCCGACCGTTCCGATTGGGAGTTCCAGCGCGATGCCAGTGCCGACGAGCACCCGCTCCCCCGGCCCGATGACCTCGTCGTTAGTCGTGCGCAGATCCACGCCGGCATCGCCTTCGTAGATGCGGACGAGGTCGAACCAGGTGGGGTCTGATTTCCGGTATCGAATGGGTTCGCGGGTCACGCGAACCGAGGCTACCGAGTGCCGACGGGGCGGTTGACTGCAATTACACCCCTTGGAACCCGTACGCACGGCGAACACCCGAGAGGTGCGCTGTCCTTTAGATAGGGGCGGGGAGGGGGGTCCGGGCTGGGGGTCGGACTGCGAGCGTGCCGTATGTGGCCGAACCGCGCGGCGGGTGCTCCGATTCGTTCCTGTGCCGCGCCATGGCGTACCGGTGGGCACCGTGCCGCGCCGAGGGCGCGCCAGCGTCAGCGACTCGCGAGCCGTTGGCGCGCGCCATCCGTGCCGTGTTCGCGCCGAATGGTCGCCGCGCGACGTTCTTGCAGGTCAGAGCCCTTTTTCTTCTTTACGTGAGACTTAGGCCAGACTTACTTAGTCTCACCTAAATCATCTCGAATACCCCCTCTGACCTGGCATTTCACCGCAGGACTTGACATGTCGCCGCACTACCATCTAGCTTCGTTTCTCGTCACCGACCAACGGCGACAGCGACGGACCGGCCAGCCACCACGGCGGGCCGCGACAACAGCCCGGACTCACCGGCCGGGCGAACGATGGGAGACCCGAAATGACCAGCGCCACAACGGAAGCCGCCACGGCCACCACACCCGAATCCTTGGATGAGCCGCTACTCATCGGAGAATGCGAGATCGAGCCCGGCGTCCGATTCCGCAAGGTGACCAAGGGCGGCAAGCACATTGGCAACGTGATGGCGTTAGGCGATGAATGGCTCGGTATGCCAGTCCGACAGGGCACCGAACCGATCTACGCCGCAACGCTGAAAGACGTTGTGCTGGCACTGGAAACGACCGCCAAGGGTCGGCGTAGCGAGCGCACCCCCGCCGCCCCCAAGGATCCAAAGGTTGCCGCATTGAAGGCGCTTACACTGGCGGCTCGGTACAGCGACCGGGCGGCGGGCGATGTCAAGAAGATTGAGCGTCGGTGGGACCGCTTCCGTAGCACGGCCGAATACCGCAATGCATCCGACAAGGTGCAGGCCGCGAAGGACGCGCTGACCAAGGGTGCACAGACTCTCGCCAAGCAGGACCGGCTGGACGTGGCAGAGATCGAATTCACCCGGCTCACCAAGATTGATGAGGCGTGGGCGGAAGCTGTCGAACGGTTCGAACAGCGTGCCGCTACCGCTAAGGCGCAGCTTGCCCAAGCGCACGCATTTGCCCAGGAACCCGACCAGGGCGCGACTCAGGCGGAAGCGGACGCCGCTGTGAGCGAAGCGCGTAAGCCACGTCAGCCGCGTAAGCCCAAGGCTGCGGCCAAGTAGCGACGGCCGATTCTGTACGGCAGCAATCCGGCGATAAGCCGGATTGCTGACCGGGCAGAGTTTCCGTAGCGGAATCTCTAGGGGACACCATGTTTGAGCCCCGGCGACAGTTCTCACGATGGACGGCTAGCAGCGGACTATGGCGCTGAGCGGGGTAGGCCCTCGCAAATCTTCGCCCTTCGGGGCAAAACGTCACCTTTCGAGGTGAATTCCTTTGCCCCGCTTGGGGCGCAATCCCTCGCCCCTCGGGGCAAACCCAAATCCGGTGCGCAACTGAACGTTGCGGCCAGCCCTGGAGCCCTGGGTGTTTCGCGGAACCAGACAGTCGGCGCATGCGCCGGGCAGTGGAAGCGAACGGGCTGTGTCGTTTGAAAACTCAATAGTGGGCCATTGGTGGCACCGATAACCATCCGGTGCGGCAGAGAGTGCGTGAGATTCCGTTTCGACGTTTCAAATGCACGGAACGTGTCGCCCGGTGTCACCACCGAAATTGTTGCCCTGCTCGGGGATTCGTCTCCGGGCAGGTCTGAGAGTGCACCGCGCAATCGGTGCATTGTCAGACCTGTGTCAGCAGGTCTTCGGCCAGTCCTGGCCGCCATGGTCGGCGCGATTCACCGCGCGCTGGCCATGCGTATCCACCGTGAATGATGGGAGATCCCAAATGGTTTCGCTGTACAAGTGGACGCCGCAGCAGTACGAGCGCGCAGAGCAGTTCTTCGATGTGTTCGACGGTGTGTTCCGGCCGTCGGCGGGGCGTGCGGTCCCGTCCGGTGTCGAGGTCGTGACGGTTGACCGGGACTACACGGTGACGGCCGCGCAAATCTCGCCGGATGGCGTGGCGCGGTACTTCCGTGATGGCGTGCAGATTCCGCACGTCGATCCTGTCCTGCCGTCCGCGATGACGCGCACGGCCGAGCGGTACGCGGCAGTGTTGCCGGAGGTACACCATGCGGTATTCGAGCAGGTTTACGGGTTGACCCCGGCGCGGGCCGCTGAGGCACTGTTGGTGCACGCGTCGGGTATGCCGCTGTGCCTTGAGACGTGGCTGTATGCGGCGCGGATTGATGCTCGGCTGCGTGCTGCGCTGGCCGGTGCCGAGCACATCGTGCGTCTGCCGATGTTCGTGGTTTAGCTCGCCAATCGCTGTGGCCGCCATCCATTCCGGGTGGCGGCCTTTCCTATGCCCAAGGAGGGCTGATGCTTTCGCTCGACAAACCCACCCGCACCCTGGCCGCGCCGCGAGATGCGCTGGCGGCCTATCAGGTTGAGGCCCGCCTGCGCGCCCCGGGCCTGGCCGTCCCGATCGTGTCCGGCTTGCTGGCCAACAACGCAAATGCGCTGGCGTTCGCCATCGAGTACCGGCGCTGAACGGGTGAGCGGAGCTACCGGCCCGCCCGGTAGTTCCCCCGACTCTTCAGCCACTCATTCGTAATTCGTTTCATCGGGAGGAAGTCATGGAAGTGGAGTTGGAATGGCGTGTCATTTCGAAATGGATGGACGTCGCCATCCAGGCCGCCGAGACGGAGGGATGGCACGTCTGGCAGGGGCCTGATGCCAGCTGGCGGTTTCGGCGTGAGGGCGTCTATGAGCAGTTTCCGGCGACGCCGGAGACGATGGACCAGCTCAAGTACTTCCTGTTCAAGGTGCAGCGGGTGCTTGGGGTTGATTTGCAGAAGGGTATGGCGTGAGGCAGTCTGGAATCTTCGGATCATCCCCGGTGTTTTTGCCCGGGGATATCTCTTCGGCGGACGTGGGAGGTTGGATCATGCCGGGCTGGTCACTCGAGGTGCAGGCCGATACGGGAGCGTTGACCGAGCAGCAGCAGTCACGGCTGATGCACGGGTTCGGTCGCTGGGTGATGTTGTCCCACAACACCGCAACTGGCCGCACATCGTTCGGTGTGCCAGTGGAGGATGCGCCGCTGCGGGAGGCGATCACCGAGACTCTCGATACCGCTGAGAACGTGCTGCGGTCGGTGCTGGCGGACGCGCGCCTGGTGGGTGTGCAGGTCATCTCCGCAGAGGATCGCGACGCCGAGCTGGCTGCCGCCGGAATCTTCATCGACTAACGACAAACCAAATCTCCAGGGCCCCGGGCGATCTGCTCGGGGCCTTTTTCGTGCCCGGAAACGGGCGGACAGGCTGGAAGAACATGACGTACACGGTCGAAATGTGGGGCGCGTATGGCGGCCACTTGGAGTCGGGTCTCAAGGGTAGCGAACGCATGTGCGGCCAGCTGGTCGAGCAGGTGATGAATGATCTGCTGCGCGACGGGTGGGCCATGGAGGTCATAACGAGCGACATCCTTGGCGGTCTCGCAACGGCTTTCACAATGCGCCACCCGGTTACCGGCCAGGAGATCGGCGGCTTGCGCACCGTGGCGGTGGCCCGATGAAAAAAGCCACACCCAAGCGTATGCCTGTCGTCGGTGACGTCTACCGCGACAAGCGGGAGGACAACTTCCGCACCCTGCGAGTCGTCAAGGACCTCGGCGATGGCCGTTTCGAGTGCCTGGTCATCGAACAGACCTACCGAGGCATAACCAAGTACCCGAACCGCACCACGACGCCGAGCGTCAAGCACCTCACGACCATGTTTGTCCTGATCAGCGAAGGCAAGGAGGCGACGGTCTGATGCCGGTGTACGTGTGGCTGCGGCCGGAGTTTGAGGGCCGCGAATCCGAGCTGATGTTGCTGGCTGATGTGGCCAAGGAGTTGGGGGTGAGCCCGCAGGCGGTGACGAACTGGCGTCGGCGGCATCCTCGGCAGTTCCCGCCCACGGTTGCGATGGTGGGCCGCCTGGTCTACGTGGCACGGGCCGAGGTGATCGACTTCGCGGCCAGCCGAGGACTGCCGCAGCCCGACGTCGTCCCACCGCAGAATCCTTCGACGGTTTGGCATCGGCCTGAGTTCATGGATCGGCCGCACCTACTGGTGAACTTGGCGGAGGTCGCCGCGCAGTTCGGTGTCTCTCGCCAGGCGGTGTCGTGGTGGCGCCAGCGCGGTGACGACTTCCCCGCGGCGGTGTTCGAGAGCGCGCGGCAGGTGCTGGTTGTCCGCACTGAAATCGAAGACTGGGTTCGGGCGCGCAACCTGGCCCGCGCCGAGCGCGCTCACGCACGACGAGTGCAGGCCAGTCGTGAGCGTGCACGTCGGCGACTCAGTGACGCCGTGCTCACGCCCGGCACCGCCGCCTGAAAGTCCCAACAGATTCAGGCCCCCGACGCGGGTGCCGTCGGGGGCTTTCTCACGCCCTTCACCGGGGCGCATCAACCATCCAGGGAGACAACCGAAATGAAGACGATGACCGCGTTCGCCGCCGGTGCGCAGCGAACGCGCGCCGAGGTGGCGCTGTTCGAAGAATGCGGCCTGCCGATCTCGCCATCGGTCGCGCGAGCCATAGCTCAGCACTGGGCAACCGCGTCCTCAGATCTGCTGCCCATGGCCATGGGCATGCCGTTCGAGCCGGAATCGGCACTCGCCGACGTCGAAGCACGCATGAATCTGTCGGGTTACCGGGCTGGTGAACTGTCCGCTCTGGCGGCGTGGCTGCGGAGCAAGGTCCGGGTTGCCGGTGGCGCGAAGCGTGAGGCACTGGCTGCGAAGACCGTTGGGTGCGCCGCCGGCCTCGACCTGTTCAGCGTCCGGGATGAGGTCATCTCCATGAGGTAGGTATCGGATTTGAAGTTCGCCCCCATTCGTGGGGGTGTTTTTGAACCCCGATCTTTACACCGTAAAAGAACGAGCAGAAAGATATTCGATGAAGGTTCTCGAACTGCTGGATTCCGACCAGATCCACGAAGCTCGGCAGTGGATCTACGACCACACCGAGCATGTCGGCTGGGATTGGACCGGCACCGAAGTCACCACCTACTTGGATGAGAACTACCGAGGTGGGACGAATGCCTTCGACGCCTCGGTCCGGGGGCAAATGGCACGGGCCTACGGAAAGGACTGGCACAGCGGGTGCGACCACTTCGCCACCTTCTACAAGGCGTCCTGGCGCTCAAATGGCAAAGACCTGCTGCTGATCAATGCCACCCGCTCCAAGGACTGCTATGGCTACGACGACGCCATCGGCATCGCGAACACCCGCGTCCTGCACCGGCAGTGGGGAACTGCCGCAGGGCTTTCCGACGGTCCGTACGCCGATTGCGATTACCTCGCACTGGATCTCGATTCACTGGCGCCCGAAGACCTGACCGATGTCCTCGACTCCCTTGAGGGCTACCCGTGCCTCGACGAGGAGGAATGGTCAGCCGTCGAACAGGAGCAGATCCAGGAGCACTGGGACGACTACGGCCGCTGGGATCTGCACAAGGCGGTCCGCGAAGCCATCGGAGCGTGGGAACTCACCGAGGCCGGCGAGGCACTCATCGACGAACTCGCCTGGGGCGGATACATCGACTACGGCCACGGCGGCGGCTACCCCAACATGATCGACCCGTCAGCCTGCGACTTCGGCGAGAAGGTCATCCCCGAATGGATCGCCACCCGCCTGGGCACAGTCGTCACCCTTGCCCGCTGGCGCGGCGACGAGCTGGTGCTGGATCTCCGCCACCGCAACCTCATCGCTGAATCCGCGTGATGCCCGACGACAGCTGGATCGAGGAGCTGCGGGCCGCGATCGAATCCGAGAATCCCGGCGTCTCGCTGTGGATTCACGCAGCCGACACCTACCTGATCCCGGCCCGCCTCATCGTCCCTGAAGGCGAACGCAACCGCGGAATCGGCACCGCGATCATGCACCGCATCCTGGCCGAGGCTGACCGACGGGGCGTGCCGACCGCGCTGACCCCCAGCAACGCATACGGCGGGGCGGTGACGCGGCTTCGCCCCTTCTACCGCCGATTCGGATTCGTCCCCAACCGTGGCCGGGCGCGCGACTTCGCCACCGCTGAGGCGATGGTCCGCGCCCCCAAACCCGAAGGAATCAAATGACACCCATCGAACGCCTGGACCTGGGCGTCATCGACGGATTCCGGATTCACGCCCGGATGTACGGCGACGAGGACGAGAGCCCCGAGCGCAAGTACGACCCGATCCTGTGCGACCCCGAGCTGATGGCGGGCTGGTGCGCCGACGAGTGGTGCTTCGTCGGCGTACAGGTGACCGCAAGCCGCGCCGGTGTGGAGCTGGGCGAGGCGTCGGTGTGGAGCCTCGAATACGGCTGGTACAACGGCCGATACCACAATCCGCTCACCGATTCCCCAGCCACGCATGAGGACTGGGTGTACGGGAACGGTCCGAGCCTCATTCATCAGGCCATCGCGGATGCATTCGAAACCATGGCTGCGATCCGAAAGCCTGCGCGTCTTCAGGGGGTGTAAATGCCTCCCTTCATGTCCATGTCTGCTGGTTATTCTCGCTCGGCAACGTAGAGCGAAATGCCTTACCGGCAACAACATTTACAAGAAACAAAATGAAAGAAACACCACGAATGCGGACGATCTACACCTACGACTATCTCGCCTACGTGCTACAGACCGGCAACTTCCGCAAGGGCTGGAACGGCGAAGTCCCCTCCATTTACGAATGCGTCGAGAACTTCCAGCACGAACCCGTCTTCGTCTAACCGCCAGCAGCTGAGGAGAAGCCGATGACCACCACTCACGACGACGTCACCTACGCCGACCGCGTCGAAGCCGCGCACCTCGGTCAGGTAGCAATCCTGGCCAGCGCCAGCGCAGGCGGCCACCAGCGCGCGATCGAAGAACTCGACAACACCGACGAGTTCCAAACTCTCGCATCGGATGTCATCGCCAACGTCCTAATGACCGCATACTCCCGCGGCGAGGACACTGACGCCATCCTCGCGCACGCCCTCTACCACTTCCAAGGCGAGAGGCTCCCCGAGGCGGTCGAGAACGTCGCCATCGAGGCACGCGACGAAGGCGAGTTCGACATCTGCGACTGCGGCTGCGGATTCGTGGCCGAGGAAACCTACATCACCAACGTCAACGGCGGCCTAGACATCCTCGTCTCGAAGATCGGCGGCGGGATCACCGGTCAGGCGTACCACGGCGAATGGACCTATCACGTCACCCGATGGGGCAAGCCGCTCACCCGCCCGAGCAAGTTCACCAGCCGGGCTCCGATGACCCACCGCGACGTCGCATACGCCGTCGCCGAGTACTTCACGGAAGGCTGACCATGGACTACGGCGACACCTTCCACATGCGAGCCCACCGGATCGCCGGTTACCTCGGCGACGAATGGTTCGGTGCACCAGGCAACCTCATCGACGGCAGCGACGCCCGCATCACCCGGGATGACGGTGCGCAGATGTGGACTCGTCTGATCCAGCGTGGCGCGGGCCGAAACCGGCAGACCCGCATTCTGATCTCTCCGACATTCGGAGACAGCGCGCATTTCGTTCCCAACCTCGACGCCGGCCGTACCGAAATCACTATCGGCACAGCCCGGTCCGACGAGCAGATCGCCCGCGACATCCGCAAACGCTTCCTGCCTGCCTACCTCCAGTCCTACGAGGCGGCGCACGCCAAGCAGCTCGCTTGGGAGCTGGAGCTAGCGAACCGGCAGGAGTTTGCCCAACGGCTCGGCGCGATCATCGACGCCCACAAACCAGGCCACACCAGCTACTGGCTCTTCGGTGAGACACCGCACCGAGGCCAGTTCCGTATCAACGGCGCCACGGTCGAAATGCAGTTCGAGCTTCCCCACGACGAAGCCGAGCACCTGCTGCGTTTCGCGGCCGACCTCACCACCGCCTAAACCACCGCCCCAGGGAGAAGTCATGAGCAGCAACGTAATCGAACACAATCGTCAGGCCGCCGCGCGAGCACTGACCACCATCAATGGTCATCGCTGGACCGTCTTCGCGCCGATCCGCAATCCGATCGTCGAGGACGCGGGCGAACTGCGCGAGTACATGGAGGACCTCGTCCGCGACGTCCTCCACCTCGCCCGCCTCAACGACATTCCGTTCCTGGACGTCGTGCAGGATGCCACCGAGAGCCACGACCAGGACTGGGCCGCCGAGATTAACGAAGCCACGGAGGCCGTGCGGTGGCAGATCTGAAGCTGTTCACCATCAACGTTTCCGGTGCCGAACGGCACGACGGCGAGAAGCCATACACGTACGCAATGAGGGCAGAGTCGATGAAGACCGCCAAACGGCTGGCCTGGCTGTACCACCTCTGGCTAAACGAATCCGAGGAAGGCACGGTCGCAGCCGACGGCACCGTCCCCGGTGCGCCGGAGGCGGAGAACCGCCTCACCCGCAGCGACTCTCACGCCGACGTCGTGGTCATCGACTGCGAAGAGTTCCCTTGCCATGAGGGAGCGCCATTCGAATGTGGCGATCCCGCCCATTACGAGTGGGGCGCGAAGTCGGACGGTAGCTGCCGGTGCGACTACTACTGGTTCCGGCTTTCTCCTGGCCGCACGAAATGGCCCGTACATCCCCTGAAGAACGAGGCGCGGCTCCGCGAACTCGGTTACAAGATCCAGCGCAAGACCCCCGAGGAGACCACGTGGTGACGACCAAGACCATGCAGGTAACCGTGAAGGCCACCGCCGAGATCGAGGAGATCTGGACCGTGAAGGTCCCGGCGGACTGGGATGGGGATCCCGAGGAACTGCTCGAACTCCTCGGCAAAGGCAAGAACTTCGAGTTCATTTCCGACCGGGTTGTTGGCGACGAACGGAATCGCGAAGTCATTGGTATCGAGGCGATCTCGACGGAGGCGGAGGAGTGAGCGCCACCCGCCGCAGGCGCGAGCAGCTGATGGATTTCGTTGTCCTGCACGGCTCCGACCTACTCTCCGCACTGGATCGCCTCGCCGACTACTACGACGAGGAAGCCCACATCAACGGCCCCCTCGATGACTGCGACGACAACTGCGCCCAGTGCGACGACGTCATCCAAGCCGACTCGTTCCGACAGGTCCGAGCCGAGCTGAAGCAGCTCCTCGACCGCGTGTAGCGGTCACCCCAATCAATCCACCCGCCAGGCCGCGAGCTTCATGCTCGCGGCCTGCTCAAACATGGGAAAAGCCAAGTGACACAACGCAATGACATCGTGCCCATCGGATCGGCCTCCCGCGCCGTGTGGGACGAAGCAGACGAACTCATGGTCCGCGCGTGGGTAGTGGAGTTCGAGCAGGGCCGGAACGAGCCCGAATGGTGCCATGACTGCGGCGCTCTCGATGGCGATCTGCTCGAGTATGCCGACGGCATAGTCCACCGATTCGCCGGAGTTGGCCTGGCGGGCAACCTGATCCTCGCTCCGTGCGTAGACAGCGTGCCTGTGGACGGCACATTCGAGCTGATCGGAAACGGCCAACTCGTCTACGTGGGTAGGGCATACGACGGTGACGCCGCGGTGACGCTCGAACCCGTCGATGCAGGCCAGCATTCGCTGGCTGCTGCGTGGGCGCACCATCACGACGACGAGTCGGCACCGAGGGTGATGTTCACGATGCCCGTTCGCCGATGGAAAGTGAGCGTGCCAGCACCGACAGCTTTCGACCTGTTCGATTACAGCGGCTGGTGAGGCGCGAATGACCTTCTTCAACGACGGCAGCCCGGTGCACAACTACGACCCGTTCTACGACCTGCGCGGGACCAACACCGTGCAGGTCACGGTTCACCATCCGCTCCGGCCGCACATCACCCCGGCGCTGTCGGACGTATTGGACTGGGTGGACCTCCGCGAGACCGAGGACATAGATGTCCTGGCCATGGACGCGGTCTGCACGCTGTGCAGCACGGTGGTCTACCAGCACGAGGACGGCGACAGCCTCGGCACCCTGGCCCGGCACGCCCTGGACCACATGCACACCTGCTCAGGCTGGGACGCCCACTCCAAGTGGCCGCGCCCGTCCGACGACAACGTCATCGCCTGACCCTTCGCTTTCACCTGGCGGATACCGGCCGCCAATTCCTCACCACCCAAACACCAAGGGAGAAACCATGTCTCGCGAAACCATGGAATGGCTGAACACCAACATCTTGGTCGGAATGACCGAGAAGCGCGGAAACGCCTGGCACTACAAGGCGACCATGCAGGGCGAGGAGCCCAATCACTACCCCGGCTTCATCCCGGTGGACGACATCATCCGTCGCCTGTTCAACTTCGAAGCCAAGTCCGGCGTCAGCGCGTTCGCCGAACCGAGCACGCTCACCGGCGAGTGGAACTGGATCGGCCCGGACGGGCAGCCGTACATGATCCACCTGACCCAGACCGGTCGCCAGACGATCTACCACTCCGAAACCAAGTACGACTTCGGTGTTTTCAAGGCAGGCTACGAGCCGCATCAGTACCAGGAATGGCTTCTGGCCAAGGTCGCGCAGCTCATCACCGCAGACGGCCTCGCAGCCAGTACCGACTCGCTTGGCGTCACGTCGGCCGGCCTGCTGCGTGAGTCAGCGCAGGCGTGGGTGCAGATCGAACGCCCGGACACGGTGAAGACCGCTGAAGGCGTGGACTTCCGGCCGAACCTACTCGCCTGGACCTCCCACGACGGCTCCCTAGCCACCCAGTATTCGGCGACACACACGCTGGTGGTGTGCGACAACACCCGGTTCGCCGCCGAGGCCGAAGCGCGGGCATCGGGGCTGCGGTTCAAGACCAAGCACTCGAAGAACTCGAAGCTGAAGATCACCGAGGCCCGCGATGCGTTGAAGCTGATCATCGACAGCGCCGACGACTTCGCCGACGAGATCCGTGAGCTGTGCAGGATCTCGGTCAGCACCCGCCAGTTCAACGACTTCCTGGGCGAGTGGGCTCCGATGCCCGAGAAGGAAGGCGCAGCCAAGACCCGCGTGGTCAACAAGCGCGAGAAGTTGACCGACCTGTACCGGCACGACAACCGCGTGGAGCCCTGGGCGGGAACGGCTTTCGGTGTGTTGCAGGCAGTCAACACCTACAACCACCACTTCGCGTCCATCGGCAACAGCAAGGTCTCGCGCGCCGACCGGAACATGGCCAACGCCATCGAGGGCGACACCGCCAAGAAGGACGAAATCGCCCGCAAGGACCTCATGCGCGTCCTCGAACTTCAGCCGGCCTGACCACCCCAACAACGCAGGAGGAGCCCCATGCCCAAGCAGTTCATCGAATACACCTGGACCCGAACTTCAACCGAGCAGTTCACCTACAAGCAGCCGCTGGAAGAGTTCATCGACCAGTACAAGGAAGAGCTGGGCGGCGACGACCCGGAAGCGCTGAGTCCCAACGAGATCGCCGAAATCCTCTCGGACAACCTCAGTGACCTCGAAGAGGACTCCTACCTCGTCGAGCGCGATAGCGACGTCGATTTCGTGTCGCACAAGTTCCTCTAACGCGCCCGCCGTTTGAGTCGGGCACGCATCGCCACCGCGGTGCGTGCCCGGTCCTGACCACTGGCGCGCTCGTCCGAGCACCCATCGAAACCCATTCCCCACCAAGGAGGTACAGCCATGTCCGCAGCCGCCACCCCAGTCGAGGAAGTTGTCATCCGTTGGTCGACCACCGAGCAGTTCGAGATGCGCGTCTCCCGGGCGGAACTGCTCGAGATGCTCGCCGGTGACGACGAACTGCCCGACGACCTTGACGAACTCGACGACGACGCGGTCTCCGAACTCTTCGACTCGGAGGTACTGGCCGAGGAGGAGGGCAACGAGGCAGGCAATTACGTCGCCACCACGGACCGCGAGATCGACGAGATTGAGATCGTGCGGCCCATCCCGGACCAGTTCGCGCATTTGCGAGTGGGGCATCGAATCCGGGTCGTCCAGGTACTCGAAGAGCCTCGGTTCGAGTCGAAGAGACGCATCGAATCGGTCGGATCCATCATCGCCCTCGGCGGCTCGGGGCTGGTGCTGGCCTGCGGCGGCGGCTTCGCACCCACCTCTGTGAGCTGGCGGGACAACGTGGAGATCACCGCAGTGACCGATGGCATCGCCGAGGGCAAGATTGTCTCGGCCGCTTGGGACTAGCCCATGGGTGGCGACTTCAGCACCAACCACATCAAGTACACGTGCAGGCGCTGTGGGCGAGTGGGTGTGGCCGCATTCAAGTCCTCGGACCCTGACGCTCGATACCTGACCTTCCCAGTGGTGTGTTACTGGGAAGTACCTTGCGACCGAAGGTATTTCGCTCGGCGCGCAGCGCAGAAAGACGCCGAGCGAGTCAGGGCCGCCGAGCACGCGGCCGAGCTGGAGCTCTACGGCATACAGCCGCCGGTCGATCTCGACAGCGATGCCCCGCGGCCGTCGACCGCCGAGGTCATCGCGGACTGGGGCGTCCGGGTCTACCCGATAGAGCAGCCGCAACATGAGAACGGAGCGATTGAGACGTCCGGAAGTACGGAACTCACTGTCGGCCAAAAGGTTCGGGTCGTCCGAGAGTTCGACCGGCCCCACCGGCTGACCGGGCATCGCGGCGTCGTGTGGGTTGGCATCGTGACCGTCGACGACGGCATCACTTTCGGACTGAACCTCGGCGACCGCCACATCCAGATCGAGTGGCGACCACGCAAGGACTTGGTGAAGACGCAGACCATCACCGGGGTCGACGCGTCCGAGCCTCCATCCAGAACTCATTTCTGATGAAACCACCTCAAGGACAGGGAGATTCACTATGCGCGAATACGACGAGCCGTTCATGCAGGAGATCGTTTACCACCTCGACGGCGACTGGCGCGCCGCCTACGACTTCGACCGGGTCAAGCTCTACTCCCTCGACAGCCAGCACCTCACGCTCGTCGACGGCGATGGGCAGCGCTTCGCCCAGGCGGTCGACCGCGGCAAGATCGTCGTCTGGGCTTCGTTCGGCGACTACTCCGGATACGCGGACCGCAAGTTCCAGAACACAATCCGGATCTCGAAAGCCAAGGGCGCGGCGAAGATTGCCGCCGAGATCCGACGACGACTGCTGCTGGGGTATTGGGAGGAGTTCGCCGCGGCGAAGGCGAAGAAGCAAGCCGCGGACGACCGGGCCGCCAATCGCGCCGCGCAGATGCAGGAGCTAGCCGATATCACCGAGGGCTGGACCTACACCAACCACAGCAACTGGCGGCGCGACGAACCCCACGACGCGATGAACTCGAAACACATCGGGGCTGAGTTCAGCTACGACGACACCTTCAAACTCTCGGTGAAGGGAGTGCCGGCCGATGTGGTTGCCGATCTCGTGTGGCTGATCCACCACCGCCTCCAGGGCCACAAGCTAGCGACGGCTGCCTGATCGCGGAGTGGTTGCGCCCCAGCAGATTCACGCTCGAGAATGGGCCGATGAAGCTGGAGTATCGGTGGGCGGTGCTGGTGTGCGCGAATCCCAGCACCGCGACCGGCGCGCATGATTCAGGATGCTCCGAGTTCCAGCGAGTGCGCGCCCTGTGGGGTCCGTACGAGGAATCGCTGTCGGCGCTGGCAACCCGTCATCCACATGCACGGGTAACCGGCGCGCTGATGCTGCATGGCGACTTCCATTTCGGTCCGGTCGATCGGTTCGAGCATGTGGCCGGCGGCGGCCTGTGCCGGTTCTGCAAAGTCGGCCGCGGCCCGATGGTGAAGTCGATCGACGGGCCGGTGTTCGCCTGCCCCAGTTGCTATGCGCTGCGGGGATATCGGCCCATGCACGAGAAGGCCGAGGTTATGGAATTCGGCGTGTTGATCGCCTGAGCGAAGGTGGAAGAAGTAGATGAAGGGTGCAGCGATGGGTTTGAGATTGGAGCCGACGGCCGAGGAAGGCACGAGTCTGGCGTGGAACTCCGGTAGGAGGGTCGCGGGCGTAGTGATCGAACTGACCGGGGGCACATGGTTGTTCATGGCCACGAATGACCACCCGTTCATCGGCACCGATCTCAAGGAAGGCTTGGCCGAGCTGGAACGCACGGACGAGGCTGGCGAGTAATCGCTGGCCTCGTTTCGTTTCTGCCCCGGGTTACGCTGCCGCGGCCTGATCCCGAACCGGCGTCAGACGGTAGGTAACCCAGGGCCGGTGCGGCAGGTGCGGCTTGTCAATCCTGACTTCGCGCTGGCTGATGCTCCAATCGAACGGGGAGGCGAGCCGCAGAATCGGCTGCTGGGCTAAGGGTTCGACCGGGTCGGTGATCCACATGTGTGCCCAACGCGGGTGGGATTCGCAGCGCTGGGTGATGTCTGCGATTCGCGTGGGCGACATGGCCAGCGGCCCCATCATGCGCAGTCCGTAGGTGAAGGTGTGGGCGATTCGCTCCCAATCCAGCAGCACGACCTTCGCGTAGGGCTCGGTGAAGAGCCATTCGACCATACTCGCCTTGGCCTGCAACCCGGGGAAGGTGTTGTCCCAGTGCTGGTTTGTGCCGAAGACATAGCCTTCGGGCAGCGCGAGGTAAGCGGCCGGATAGGGCAGGTCCGCAAGGTCGGCCATGTCGGCGGCGGTCGGCACACCCCCGGCTGGCCCAAGGATGCGGTCCAGCATCCCGGGGAAGAGAGCGGCGATGATGCGCTCGCGGTAGATGTATGGGATCAGCAATGCGTCGAAGAGGGTGCCGAGGGATTCAAGGCCGGGGACGAGCTTGCCGGCCTCGATCTTCTCGATTGCCGATTTCGACAGTCCTGCCAGTTCTGCGAGCTGGGCCTGCGTGTACCTCAAGGTTTCGCGTCTCGACCGAACGAACTGCGGGAGCGTCGTCCTGGGCATGGGGGTGCACCTCGTTGTGTTATGCCGTGGGTCCGCACCGGCTGTGCGGCGATGTCTTCACTCCAGGCGCGGCTGCGAGTGGTTGCCATTTCTACCATCGCGACTGGTCGATTGACCAACCAGCGTTGGGGGCTGTGCGCAACCACACGTTTAGCGCATTGTCGCAGGTTGAGCGATCAAATATGACTCAAGCAACCCGTGGGCAACTAGTCGGCGCGGGTCACGCAGCCTCGTGCAGCCGCAGGGACCAATCGGAGTCACCGAAAGATAGGAGATGCATGGGAGCAGGAATTCGGGCGGCGATCTCGCGGCGTCAGCAGCGGGAGATCGACCTCATCCACGAAGCGGGCCGCAAGCACGCACGAAAGGAGCTGGACGAGCGAATCGACGAGGCCGTGAAGAAGGCGCGGAAGGCTATCAGCCGGGGAGATCATCGCGCTGCTCAGCGTTACGCCGATCAAGCGAACGCCGACATCTTCGTTCGCGATATGGAAGGGGCTGGGGACGTGGACCTGCTGGGAAGGCCGTAGATACCAGCATCCCCGAGCGCACGAAAAGGACCAGGCGTGCGCCCGGGGAAGCGGGCCCCGGCTCGGCGCGGTTTCCGCGAGGCTCGAGACGGGTGGCGGGACTTCAGATCGTCACCGGCCATATTCAGTTGTTATTCAGTTGTCCCCGCCACCGGCAGGGTGAGCGACGCTCGCATCTGAGGTTACTGCCCGTTTGCGACTTGTCACGAGGTTTGAACACCCTGCCGCAGCGGCCAGCCGCTATCGGGGTTGGCGGCCCGTCGTTCCAGCTCAGCAGCCCGTTGAGCAAGTTCTTCGATGCGGGCGCGCAGGTTCGCGGCTTTGGTGATCGCCCAGTTGCGGTAGCTGTCGGAGTTGTGCCGATGCCACAGGGCTTGGGCGTCCATCAGCTGCGGCACGGTGAGCGCTCCGACCTCGGGGTAGGTGCGGGCCAGAACCCAGGCAAGGCGCATGGCGGCCATGCTGTCGTCGTCGGCGTTGTGCGCGTTCTCCAGGGCCACGCCGTAGTGTGCGGCCACCATGCGGAGGGTGCGCTTCTCGCGGCGGTCCGGATCCCAGTACTTGTCAATCACGTACGGATCTACGACCGGTCCCGGCCGCCACACCCGCGCGCCTGTACGGGCGGACTCGGCAGCCATGACGGTGCAGTCGTAGGCGCCGTTGTAGATCGCGACCACCGCGCCTTGGTCCCACAGCCAGTTCAGGGCGTTGGTGATTTCAGCGAGGCCGGCCGTGTAGTCCATGCCCTCGGCGCGGGCCTGCTCGGTGGAGATACCGTGCACTTCGGTTGCGCCCTGCGGAATCTCGCAGCCTGGATCCAGCAGCCAAGTCCGCTTGCTCAGCTTTCCTTCGTGGAAGTACGCCAGGCATGCGGTCACGATCCGCGCGGTTTCCGGTTCTGGGCCGGTGGTTTCGAGATCGAATCCGCCAAGGATTCGCTGGGTCCATGGGCCGTCGGTCAGAACGGGCACTCGATTTCCTCCCCCTTCGCCGGCCGTGTGGTGGGCCGATCATCGAAGCTGCGGTGCAGAACCATGAAGGCGGCCAACGTGATTCCATGCCACACCGCGCACATGATGTGTTTGGCACCGGTCTCTTCGTCGATGTCTTCGCCGTCCCAGAACGCCCAGGCGTGACGCATCATCGCGTCGAACGAGAGCGACCAGTCATACCCCTTGCGCCAGTTGTCATCTGAGTACTTGGCCGCGCCGCGGCCATAGAGTTCGGCGAGCTCGCGGAGCGGGCCGGCGGGGATGAGTCCGAAGCGTGCAAGCTTGCGGCCCTTCTGCCCGCCGGTGCGGCTGGTGACTCGCTCTTCGATCGGTGCCGAGTTCACCGACTCAGCCCCTCGGCTACCAGCTGAACCGCCCATACCAGGGCGAGCATGACCGTGAATCCCTCAGAGCAGCGCGACCACCGCCACAGTCGGTCAGCCCATTTCAGGGACGCCGCCAGGTAGGCGATCTCCAACAAGCAGGTGATCACCAGCGCAATCGCGATCACTAACCACATGCGGCCGAGCCCTCACTTTCCATCCGGTCGACGGGACGAGACCGCCCCGATACCGTTCCATATCCCATACACCATAGTGTGCATGGGACGTATGACAGAAAGAGGACACTATGCACTACGACGTCACAACGAGCAGCTGGGACGGATATAACCCGGACTCTGCCTGGTGCGAGCTGGAGCATCTAGCATTCCAAATGGAGGAGCTGTCGAACGCATACGGTGCCCTTATAGACCGTGGGGAGGAGACCTACAAGGACGAGGAGCGCTTCTCCGATCGCATGCAGGAACTTCGGGAGCAACGCGACCTCGCCGAAGCCAAGCTCACCGTGTGGCTGCTTGGCGGAGGCCGGCGGCCCAAACGGATGCCCGTGCCGGAGATCGTTGCCAAGCCAAACTCGGCCCGCACCGGAGGACAGCTCCTCGACCCTGATGCCCAGTGGGCCGACATCGTGCGCCTCGAGGCCACCGTCGAAGCCCTCAACGCCGCGGACGCGGACGGCGACGACTCCGAAAGCATCCGATCGTGCGAAGAACTCGGCGACCGGATCCGCGATCTGAAAGCCAATCTCCTCGACCAGCTCGCAATCGGCATCCAACCGCCGGCCGCGTGGTCCGCCCCTGCGTGACAACCCATCCCCAACCGAACGGAGTCCTCATGCCCCTGATCCTCAAGCTCGACGAATCGACCGCGGCCGAAGCCTTCACGTCATACGAATGGTCCGAGGACTGGGTCATCCGCGGCGGCACCGACCAGATCGACGGCTGGTGCTGGCACAACTCCTGGTGCGAGATCATCGGCGACATCGTCGACGCCATCAACCGCGGCCTCCACGACAACGGCCTTCTTATCTACCCCGAACTCCTCACCGCTGACAGCACCGTTCCTGCAATCAAAGATGTTGTCGCCCAGGGCATCACCTTGGCCTACGAGTTGCTAGCCGACCGCATGGGCCACATCGAGGGCATCAGCCTTCGCCTCAAGTCGATCGAGGGCGTCGTCATCGTCACCGTCGAGTGCTCCAGCCGCGACGACATTCCCTTCCTCGACGAAGCCTGGTCTACCACCGCAGACCGGACCTACCCCTCGGTCCTGCGCGGGGTTCTCCAAATGCTCGCCGACGAATTCAAATGCCTCGCCGCGGTTTTCGGCCTCTGACATCCACACAGGAGACAGCCATGTTCGTACCCACCTCTATCCTCGAATCCCTTGACGCCCTACTCGAATACAACTGGGACGACGAGCAACGCGACTACGCTGAGAACGGTTTCGAGCCAGGCCACCTGTTCGAGCACATGGGCCGACTTGCATTCTGGCGCAAGAAAATGTCCAGCCCCGACCCCACTCTCGAGCTGCGTGTCGATGAGAAGCTGTTCGCCGCTGCCGCAGCTCGGACAGAGGTGCCGGTCGACGGCGATTGGGCGGCGGGTTGGACTGACGCACTGTTCAGCCTCATCCGAGCCACCGCCGAAGTCGAGGAATCCCCCGGCGGTGTCATGTTCAGCGTGACCGGCCTCGCCGAACGCGCGGATGTCACCTATGACACCGACTACGACGAGTGCGGCGAGATCCGCGGCATCGAGTTGTTCGTGGAGTCCTGCAACTCCGAAACCCGGCTGGCTCGTGTCTATTACGACAGCTTCGACCGCATCAACGAACCGCGCTACCTGCCGTGGCGGCGCGACATTGCGACCGGTGAGCAACTACTGCTGGCGGTGATCAGCGACCTCAACCATGCCCTACGCGAGGTCCGCAACACGTTCGTCCGCTGACCGAAGGATGCCGCGTCCCTCTGGCCAATCGCGAAAGGGGGAACTGGCGGGCCAGGCTACGGCCAGCGAGATGACCATGGTCGATTCGCTACTCAAGGCCGTGTTCGGGTTCTAAGGCTGAAAGACTGACCACAGGCAGACGACGGAACCCCGGTCATATTGGCCGAGGTTCCGTCGTTCACGAACACGCAGGGCAGGGGCACACATGCCAGATGAACTGGACAAAGCCAGGGCGGAAGTACGAACCGAATTGACCCTCGCGGCCATGGACCAGCTGAACCTGCCCTTGGCCGAGGCCGCGGACGCCATTCAGCATGTGCGGTGGCGCGACGTCGATCTAGACAAAGGAACTGTTCTTCTCCCGCGGCGGCTTCCCGACCTTCACCCCGAAATCATCGCGGCGCTTCAGCGCCAAGCGGCCGAGATGTCAGACCGCGATGGCATGCTCTTCGACAATCGGGCCAACCGCGACGACAAGGACTGAACTTGACCGACAATCCGCTGTACGACGAGCCCGTCTTCACCCAACGGGACATGTTCGCGATCGCCTCAGCCTTCGCGAAGATCCCAGACACCGGCTTGCTGTTTCCCGATAAGGCGTCAATCCAGCGCGTACCGTCGCCGGCCGACATTGTCGGCTGGCTCGACCGGCTCGCGGCGCTGCGCCGCCAGCAGATACTCGACGACCGCACCCAGAAGGTCTACGTCATGTCCGTCGAATACGGAGAAGGCGAGAGCTACGAGGGTTACACCTCAGTGCACCGGACGGATGCCGGTGCGAAGACACGCCTTCACCAGAGGGTCGACCAGATGGGCGTGGGCGAACTCTTCAACCTCGGCGAGCTCGAATACTCGATTTCCGTCCTAGACCTCGAAGACTGAGGACTAAGGGTGCACGTGCACCAGCTCGCCGCCTGCGAGCACCGCGAGTTCGGTGGGGTTGCGGAGTTCGATGTGTACGTAGCAGTTTTCGTCGCTGCCGCGGCGGGTGACGCGCGCGATAGTGCCGGTGCGTAGCCGAGATTTCTTGCGCCAGGACAGGATCATGCCAGCGTGTTCGCTGGTCAGCTGCCACGCGGTTAGTTCGGTTTTCATGCTGCCGCCTTCTGGGCCTTGATCGCGCGGGCGTAGGACATGCGCATGGTGTGCACGATGTGCTGGGTGTCCGCGCCGGCCGCGGCGAGCAGCTCGGCGTAGCGGTCCTTCTGCCCGAACGGCACCGGAACCTTCTCGCCTCGTTCGAGTTTGGCGAGCAGCTCGGTGTCGACGGGCCGCGCGGTTGGTGCTTCCACGGGAATCGACAGGAGCTTTTCGGCCACCTCGGCGGATGGCCTCGCAGTGGCGCCATTAATGATCCGGCTGATTGTTGCCGTGGACACCCCGGATGCTTTGCAAATGCTGGCCTGGGTGTGCCCGGCGCGCATCAGCGCCGTGAGGTGGGCGCGGACGTCACCGACGGCTGACTGCCCGGCTTCGGACAACAGGTAGTCGATCGCTCGGAACACGTGGGGCAGAAGCTCTTCGGCTGCGGTGGAGAACTCTGGAAGGTCGGTGCCGTACGGGATGTGCGCGTTGGCGCGTTCAGCAGCGGCCTGGAGCGCGATGATGTTGGGCAGGCCGTACATGGTCACTCGTTGGCGAAGTTGTCTTCGACGACCTCGGCTAGGTGCTGGGTCAGGCCGATCGCGGTGTGATACGGCATGCCCTCGGACATGGCAAGGAAGTAGCCGGTCCCGGAGCGTGCGGGGTCGTGCGCGGCGGAGAACATGATGAAGTCCGTGGCGAGCGCGCCGCCGGACGTGGCGGCAACCCAGCGGCGGATGGCGTCGCCGAGTTCCTCTTCCGGAGTACGGTTTTCACGATTCGACATGAGCGTTCTCCTGGCAGTCGTGGTGCAGAGCAAGTTCGATGTAGTCCGCGCCGATAAGTGGTTCGGCGAGACCTTCCAGCAGCAGTTCGCCGCATTCGCTGCACGAATAGGCGTAGCCATGCTGGGTGAGTTCCGGCTGCGGCATTGGCGTGGAATCGCTGTCGTCCTCGGACGTTTCGCCGCCGCCGTCGGATTCGGTGGTGCATTCCTGGCGGGTCACCGAGGCGACAGGGATGCCGAGGATCCGGTACACGGTGCGGGTGAGGGTGAGGATCATGTTCTGACCAGACTGGATTCGTGGGGGCCAATGAGGACGAGCGTGTGCGGGTTTTCGCGGTCGAGTTCGATCACGCCCCGCAGCGAGGTGCACTGGGAGTCGTCGCGCCACAGGACCCCGTTGGCGGAATCCATGACGTGTTTGATCAGGTTGTCCACGTCCACGCGGCGGCGGGTGCGCCGATAGAACACACACGTCAGCGCGACGTTTCCGGCCAGGGGTTGCGAAACCTGCTGCGCGAGAAGCAGAGCGGTGCGCGCTTCGGCATCGCGGTCGGCATCTGCGGTGTAGGCGCGACCTCGGCTGAACCGCGGTCGGCCTTTGGGGTGCGGGTCGCCGGGAAGGATGATTACGTGGCGGGTCGCGGCAGGGTTGACGGCCTCATCGAAGGCGATGCCCAGGCTCATGCGGCCTGGCCTGCGATAGCGCGCAGCCGATCGAGTGCGCGGTGGTAGTAGATGGTGGTCGGCGATTCTGGAACGGGGACGCCGGCCCACACGAGTCCGCCGATACTGTCGGCGAATTTGAGTGCGTAGCTCGCACATTCGGCACGGACGGGGCATCCACCGCAGGCGCGTTGCGCCTGTTCGGCCTGGCCGCCTCCGCGGTTGTCGGAGTCGTAGACGCTGTAGTCGGTGGTGTCGCGGCATTGCGCGCGGACCATCCAGTCCCGGTCGTGAGAAGCCATATGGAGTTGTGCTCGCTTTTATCGGAGGTCGAGGGCTCCGGTGTCGAGGGCTTGGCGCAGGCGAACGATCGCGGCCTGGGTGTTCCCGTCGACGGCTATTGCCTGATCGAGAATCATGGCCAGATCCGTTCTCCAGCAGCCGTTTTCACCCCTGGGACGGTGGGGTGGGCTCGCCGCAGTTGCGCCTCTCTCATAGAGGTTGAAGGTCATGGGCGCACTTTCAATTCCGAACTCCCGAGGCATGAAAGGACAAACGAACTCGGGCGGTGATGTTGACGGCTCGCTACTTGGCGAGGTGGATCAGAAGGGCGGGGCTGTGTCGGTGCCGCCGGAGGGGTTGGCCCAGGTGTCCTGCTTGCCGCTTGTGCCGGTGCCGGGCTGAGTCTTGGTGACCTGCGCGCGCTGGTTCTTGGCCAGGTCGGGCCCGATCGAGGACACTTCCAGCTCTACAACGGTGCGCTTGTCGCCCTCTTTGGTGTCGTAGGACCGCTGCTTGAGGACGCCGTGCGCGACGACGGCGTACCCGCGCTGGAGGCTCTCGGCGACATTCTCCGCGGCGTCGCGCCAGATGTAGCAGCGCATGAAAAGCGCCTCGCCGTCCTTCCATTCGTTCGCGTTCCGGTCGAACACGCGCGGGTTGGACGCGATGGTGAAGTTTGCGACCGCCGCGCCGGCTGGCGTGAACCGCAGTTCGGGGTCGGCTGTCAGGCGCCCGACGACAGTGATTTGCGTATCTCCAGCTGCCACGGCGGCGGCTCCTCTCAGGTCTATACGAGCGCCACGTTACCCCATATCCCAAGTTCCATGGGATATGGGGTGTATATCAATGTTGGCCTTTACCAGCATATTTGAGATTTCATTGCGTTCCTCAGTTGCTTCTTTGGGACGCTTGCACCTCGGCGTATCGGTTCACCTGCTCGGCCAGGCGTTCGCAGTGACCTTCGGCGATGTAGGCCCCGGTGTGGCGGCCTTCGAACAGATAGGCATTGGCTTGGCCGATGACATCGGCTGTTTCGCGCCAGTTCCCCGGAGACCACCACCGCTGATAGCGCTGCTGGGCCGCGGTGTCGATGATCGACTGACCCCACCGCGCGCAGCTCTCGACGCTGCTCATGCCCCAGTAGCCGGTGAAGTCCGCCAGGGAACGCAGCGCCGAACCCTCCGGCAGCGCGGTGATCGGATCGCGGTCGGCCACGGCCCACCAGGCTGGCATGTTCGAAATCGGGCGCTGCCCAGCGATTCCATAGCCATTGATCCCTACCGAACCCCAGCCGGGCGGCCTCAGCGGATCCGCGATCAGGGCTACGCCGACCACCTCAAGGCCGCTGAACGGTTCGCGCCTGATGGTGGCCGCGACGTCGCCCGCGATCCCCGCTCCTTGCGAATACCCTGCCAGCAGGACCGGATTCGGTGCTGCATGGATCGCGTTTACCAGCGCCTGGCGTCCTTGCTCGACGCTGTAGGTGTAGGGCAGGTCCAATCCGCCGTAGGTAGCCGGGTACGGCACGTACTGGTAGTTGAACAGTTCCGGGTCGAGCCGCTGGGCGAACGCTTCGGTGACCGGGTCGCCACCCGGGTTCCAGGTGCCGCCCATGATCAGCACGTCGATCACAGCTGAATCTCCTTATCTCAGTTCGTATTCCGATTGGGTCGCTGTTCCGCTCCAGCGGGCACGCAGTTCGTGAGATGCCACGACGGTGAGCAACACGGCCGCGCTCAGCGTTGGCTGCGGCCACAGCGGCTCGAAGCGCTCGTTCCAGAACCGGATCCGGACGCGCCGCTGGTCGCGTTTTCGTGCCCGGTACTTCATGCGCGGGTAGAACTCTGGCCACCGCGGCTTCTGCCCTTGGCTCACGCAGCGTCGCTTTCCAGAAAACGCACCGGAACGGTAGGCAGTTGCAGGGCGACCGCTGCCGCCACTGCGTGGTTGCCGCCGAGCATGCTTGGGCGACTATCCGCATCCGGACCAGCTGGCCTCCGGATCCAGATAGGCTCGCGGATCCCGCTCTTGGCGACACTTTGAACCATCGCGAGCGTTTTGTGCCGATCGTGGGTCCACAACCAGCGCAGCTCGTAATCCCAGGCATGCGCGGCGCCAGCGTCGACATCGTTGAGGACGTAGCTCAGGGGAAGTTCGCGGATGTCCTCGCTCATGCCACGACTCCGCGAGAGTGGGTGTCAAAGCGCGAGGCGCGGAACACGACTTCCACGCTCGTCGGCTGATCCGAGAACTCGGAAATGGTGCGGATCTCGACGTTGCTGACGTTGAAAACGTGCGTCGCATGCTGCTCGGAAATGATCAGGGCGTGCTCGTTCCCGGTCACGTCGAATTGGGCTCTGGGTGTTGAGGTGAGGGCCACCTGGCACTTCCTTTCAGGGGTGAACGATGCGAACGATCCCGGCGGCTTCGATGAGCTTCAGGCAGCCGGGGCAGGGTTCGCGGGTGATGTAGAGAGTGGCGCCGAGCAGGTCGAAGCGGTTCGCATCGAGCAGGGCGTTGGCTTCGGCGTGGACCGCGTGGCAAGTGCCGGGGCCGGTGTCGTACGAACTGCCTGGGGCGCAGCCTGATTCGCGGCGTGGGCAGGATTCACAGCCGGGTTTGCCCGGCGGGCTTTCGTTGTAGCCAGCCCCGCGCAGCCGGTTGTCGGTGGCTACGACCGCGCCGACTTTGGCGCGCACACAGGTGGATCGGATGGCGACGGTGCGGGCGATCTCAAGGAAGTAGGTGTCCCAGTCCGGGCGGCCTTCGAAGGTCTCTGGCGCGCCCCAGTCGAAGGTTTCGAGGATCGCCTCCAGGTCGACGACGATGGGGTCGGTGAGGCCGAGCATCTGCTGTATGCCCAGAGTGGTGACCTCGAGTGCCGCGTTGACGCGGTGTCGTAGGGCGGTGGGCTTCTTTTCGATGAGCAAGATGCTCAGACTCCGATCTTGGCGTAGTTCGGTCGCCACGGGAGCGTGACGACGACTCCTGTTGGGCCGGTGCGGTTTTTGCCGATGATGATTTCGATCTCGCCGGTGGGGTGGCCGTCCATCAGCGGGTGGTGCAGCAGAAACGCTGCGTCGCAGTCCTGTTCGATGTCGCCGGTTTCGCGCAGGTCCGACAGGACCGGCGGCCGGGAGGACTGTTCGGGGCCGCGGTTGAGCTGGGAGGCGATGAACACGGCGATGTCGAGTTCCTTGGCCATCTTCACGGCCTCTTTCATGACGTGGCCCAACGCTTCTCGGCGTTCGCGTTTGCCTTTGGAGGCGGTGACCAGGCCGATGTAGTCGATGAGCACGGCGTCCAGGCCGACGGATTGCTTCATCTGCCGCGCGATGGCGCGCATGTCCTCGATCGTGAGCGTGGAGCGATCCATCAGGTAGAGCTGGGTTTCTTCGACCCGGCCGCCGTCGCGGTACAGCTCGAGCTTGCGTAGGTCCCACTGATCGAGCTGGCGGCGGGTGATGCGGCCGTAGTTGGCTTCCGCGCCGGCCGACATCACGCGCGACACCATCTCCAGCATGGGCATTTCCATGGAGAAGAACAGCGACGGGAACCCGCTCTCACCGAGGTGCTGTCCGATGTTGAGCAGGCCGATGGTCTTTCCGCCGCCAGGACGGCCAGCGATGACGTAGCACCGCTTGGGGTGGAATCCGCCCGCGATGTTGTCGTTGAGTGCAGCCCATGGGGACGGGAAGATTCGGATCTCCGAAGGTGGAGCCTGCTGCCAGTCCCACCAATCCGCCGCAGCGTCAGACAGTTTGGTGACGCCTTCGGGCATCGGCGCGGTGGCGGCGACGAACTCGTCCAAGCCGTGGCCGGCCATGATGTGGTCGGAAGAGTCCTTGCCTGCGGCCGGGCACACCAGCTGTACGTCGGCGTGGCCGTCGAGCAACTCCAGGGCCTGGCGCGCGTGCTTCTCGCCGACCGGGTCCATATCGCGCACCACGATCACGGTCTTGCCGTAGAGCGGGGTGAGGTCGAACAGGTGCAGCTTGCCCGCGCCGCCGGCGTTGCAGGTCGCCACGCCGCCGAGAGATTCGATGGCCAGGACGTCCTTCTCGCCCTCGACGAGGTAGATCACGGTGGCGGATGCGAGGCGGCTCGCTCGAAACAGGCTGCTGCCCTGCGTGTTTCCGGACTGGATGAACCGCTTAGTGGGCGACCGGTGGACCACGCGGCCGTCGTCGTATCGGTACTCCGAGCCTTTCGGGTTGTCGAACAGGTCCGCCAGCGTCAGGCCCAGCTGGTCGAGCACCGTATCGGTGTCGTCGCTGTGGCTGTTAATGAGAACCTGGCCCTCGATGCCGCGGATGGACACCGACCGATCTGCCGGCGAATGGCCGGGAGCTTGGGCGTTGGCCGTGTTGCCGCCACGCTCGATGACGACCAGGCCCTGGTCGCGGAAGGCGTCCAGGACGCGTTCGTAGGCGATCATGCGCCCAGCTCCAGCTGCTCACCATGAGCAAGGGCGCGGCGTTCCAGCTCGTTGCGGTTCTTGCCGATCCACGCCCGGAACTCCGCGCGGTGGTACTCGCGCAGCGCGATCGGGTCATGGCGGTCGATCGCGGGCGGAGGCGGGAACGGCGGGTTCCAGTGCATGCCGGTCAAGCGCTGGATCGCATCGGAGTACGGATGCTCGGACCAGCGGTCGATGAACGCGGCGATGCGCTCGGGGCTGCTGGTGATGGGCATCTTGGTGACCCGGTCGATGATGTCGCCGGGCTTGATCGGGAAACGTTGGGGCTGGCGGTAATAGCTCTTCACCGCGGCCAGGGCCTCGCTGGGGCCGATGTCGTCGTCAGCGAAAAGGTCGGCCCACGCGCGTAGCCGAACCGCGTCGGCGGGCGGCATCTGCGGATCGAGCGCTTCCGCAGCCGCGTATGCGGTTGTGGCAGCTTCGACATGGCGGGGGTTCACGGTAGGGCTCGCATTTCTGGTCTGGAGGTGGTGCGGGCGATATCGGCGGCGAGTTGGCGGCCCAGCTCGACGGTCGTGTTGATTCGGGAGCTGGCGTCGAACCGGGTGCGGGCGGGGTCGGCAGGCAGCGGTGCGTCGGCCCACCGTTCGCCGTTGAGCCACGTGGCGGGGTAGGGGGTGTAGCGGTCTTCGCGGTTGGGGTCGCTGGCGAAGGCTTGGGTCGCAGCCATCAGCTCGTCGAAGCCGATCAGGTTCAGCGCCTTGCTGAATGCTCTCTGCGCGTCACGTTTGGCTTGCTTGCGCGGCCATACTGCCCACCACTCGTCGAATCGAGTGTCGGCTTTGGCCAAGGTCTTTGTGCGCGCCGATGCGCGGCGGGCACGGCCACCACCGGGGCAGATCACTCCCGCTGGCGCGGTGCTGGTTTCGATCAGGCCGGCGCGCTCCAGCATGGTGTGGGTGGCGCCAGCGGTGAAGGCGAACCACACGCTCGAGGGCACGAGAAAGGTGTCGTAACGGGCGCAGTACATCCAGCCGCGCAAGAGCGAATACTGTTCGCCCACAGTGAGGTTGGCGTAGCGGGGGCCATCGGGGAAGTCGTCGGGAATTGTGAGATTCACGCGGCGCTCCGAAGACGGGAGCGGCGAGTGGAGGCGATGACGACCGGGCGGAAGCGGGTGCCGTTTTCTGTCTCTGCCTTGATGGCGTCGACGATGTCCTGGCGGCGGGCGAGGCTTGAGGGGAAGGGCCGGGCGTTGCGGACGTCGATATCCTCCTCGTCCCATTCCCAGGACAGGTTCCAGCGGCGGGCGGCGGCGTAACTCCGGGCGCTGGCGCTCTTGCCTGGGGTCATCTGCATGACGGCGAAGGCGCGTTCAAGCCGGTGCGCGATGTCGGTTGGTACGTGGGCAAGTTCGGCGTCGAGGATGGCCCACAGGGTGCGCAGCGATACCTGCGCCCGCATCGCGATGTGGGCGCTGGTGTGGCCGTCGGCGACAAGAGCGCGGGCGCGGCGGCGGCTTCCGACGGCGTCGACGTGGCCCGCAGGGACTCCGTGGCTTTCGTCTTCGGCACGGACTCGCATGATGGCTTCGTGGGTGTCGCGGGTGACGTTGACGACGTAGCCGTGGAGGATGTGCACGACAGTGATGCGGGAGACCTCGGCGCAGCGGGCGATGCGGGATTGGTTGCTGCCGCCTTCGATCAGGGATTTGATGTGGTCGCGGGCGGTTTCGGCGGGGAGGAGATCGGTGTTCATGGATCCGTTTCAGGGCGTGGCGAACCAGAGGATCGGCGGCCCTCGGGACTTGGGCTGCCGATCCCCTGTCGGGGCGAGAAGGGTTGTCAGGCCGCGGCTTTGGGCTTGCCGGGCTGATGGGATCTCAGCCACCGCACCATTTCGTCGTGCAGGATGATCTTCTTGCGGCCCACCGGGTGATAGGCCAGCTCGTATGCCTTCATGGCGTCGTAGAGATCGCGCGGCTTCAAACCGAACTCGGCGGCGGCCTCTTCGACGTTGTAGGACGTCTTCGGCATCACGGCTCCTGGTAGTAGTCGGCGGTCGCGTCGATCACGACATCGTTCGCGGCGCTGCGGGAGATGGGTTCGCGGCGATCCTCGGCGGACGTGGCGACGTGCTTTTC
This sequence comes from Nocardia terpenica, assembly GCF_013186535.1. Classification (NCBI taxonomy): domain Bacteria; kingdom Bacillati; phylum Actinomycetota; class Actinomycetes; order Mycobacteriales; family Nocardiaceae; genus Nocardia; species Nocardia terpenica. The sequence continues at coordinate 1,335,976 of NZ_JABMCZ010000001.1, read as the reverse complement.
CAGCAGCCGGACCGCGACCTTGCGGTGCATCGGCGCGCCCGGTGCTCTCCATGGGGAGGCGGCGTTGTCGGCGCCACGGGCCTTGGACTTGGACGAGGCGATCTGTTCGGGCGTGGCCTCGGCGACCGTGGTGATCGCGCCGCTGGGGTAGACCGCATAGGCGTAGGACGAGATGGGCTCGCCGCGGTCTCCGGTGGCGCGGACGTGGCGTGGGCGCTCGTCGACGTTCTGGTCGTAGCTGTATTCGTCGTTTGCGTAGACGACGCCGATCACGGTCCGGGCGTAGACGCCGGAGCGGTCGATGCGCTGAAGAATGCCCTTGTAATCCTCCCAGCCTTCGATGCGAGATCCCTTGGGCACGAGATGGAAGAGGCCGGAGCCGGGTTCGTGACCAAGAGCGGCGCACTTCATGAGCGCCTGCATCATCGACGCGCCTTGGTCGGCGCGGACGCGGCTGATCAGCTCAGGGTTGGAGTTGACTGCGCCGATCGCCAGGCGGATCCAGCGGTCGATACGTTCGCGCAGCTTCGGTGGCAGCACGGTGGCGATGTCGTCGCGGTACTTGTTGATGATCGAGGCCGGGGTGACCTCGGCGGACTCGGCCGCAGCGGCAATGGAACTCATGCAGCATCAGCTCCGACCTGGTTTTCGGGAATGTACCGGGCGTAGACGTCGCAGTCGCGCGCGGCGGCTTCGAAGGTGCCGGAGGGTGTGAAGGCCCTCAACTTGCCGCGGCGGATGTTGTTGGCCTGAGAGGCTGCCACGGTCGCGCTGTGGCAGGTCATGATCTTGGCCCAGCGCAAAGGGTTGGCGCGCAACAGTTCCGCCTTATCGGCATGCGCCGGCGGGCGGCCACCCACGGTGGTTCTGGGCGGGAGGGTGTCGAGCAGTTCCACTATCAGCCTTTCTTCAGGGCGTTTCGAATGTCCGCGAAGCGGGGATTGGGGGCGGACTTCACGAAGGGGGTGCCGCCGCCGCGTGCTTGTCGCCAGGCGAGGGTCTGTTCACCGCATTGAGCGCGCCAGGCGTCGCCCATGGTGTGCGTCAGCTCGTTGCGGACCCCTTGCAGCGCGTCCTCAGCAGCAGCCAGCGCGTCTTGAGCGGCCCACCAGCGATCGGCCAGATCCGCAGTGACTTGCACGGTGGATCCGTCGATGTCCGGGTGCAGCGTCTTGAGCGCTTCGTAGGTCGCGAGGTGGGTGTCGAGGTTGGGCAGGATGCCAGCCTCGAGCCGGGTCATGAACTCCTGGCCGGCAGTGGCGACGGTGAGGATGTCCTGCTCGGAGGGCTCGTAGCGGTAGGTGCGCCAGTCGCCGACGCCGAACACCACGCGGATGTTCATGCCGCGCAGGCCCATCACAATGCAGTACCAGCAGACCTGCGTCTTGTAGTAGATAGGGATCTCGTCGGTACCTTCCGCGCCCCACTTGTCGTCGCGGTAGGCACATTTGATTTCGAGGCCATCGACGAGATTGCCCTGCTCATCCCAGATGAGACCGTCCGGGTTGGCGATCATCCACGGGTAGGCACTGTGCCGGAAGGTCTCGCCGGTGGTCATGGTGTGGCCGGGCGGGAGCAGGTTGTCGCGGTAGTGCTCGTAGATGACCGGCTCGAACAGGCTGCCCATGACCATCAGCTCGTTCTCGCGGACCGGGGGCAACAGGTTCTGTTTGCGGTGCCACAGACTCCAGTAGGACTCCCACGGGCTCAAGCCCAGGACCGCGGCGATCTCACTGCCGCCGAGGCCGGCGGCGCGCGCGGCGTGCCATTCGGGTGATCCGGAGCGGAAGCGGCCCATGGGGACCGCGCATCCGTTCACTGGAGGGGATGTATGGGATGTCACTCTGATTTCGCCAGCATTCCTGATGTCACGTCAACATGTGCACTGATGCGCACTCGTATTGGAGGTTTGGAACGCATGCGGGACGGTGGGAGATCCGCATTGACCGACTAGTACCAGTGGTTTTTCCTTCATGCGTCCCACGTACCATAGAACGCTTGGAACGGATATGTCCAATGCAGAATCTGGATGCTGGATGAAAGCTGGAGTCTGAAGGCGTTCCATAAACCAAAGTTCATGAACTTTGGTGCGTTACAGTGGGTTCGACGTGTACGCCACGAAAGGAGGCCGGAAGGCATGGCACGCGGAGAACTCGCCCCCGAGCCGTGGGCGTCAGAGATGAAGGCCGCCGGCCTCGTCAGCCCCCGTACCGGAGACCCCAGCATCAAGCAGCTGGCCGAGGCTTCCGGCCTTGGCCCCAGCACGGTGCACCGCATCGTCACCGGCAAGAACAACACGAGCATGCCCGGCGCGAGCACCATCACCAAGCTGGCGGAGGCGCTGAACATCGAGCCGGAGACGGTCTACGCCCGCCTGGGTGGCATCGGCAAGCTTCCTGGCAAGACGAAGTCGTTGGAAGTCGCCGGCATGGACATCCTGGAGTCGGCCGACTGGGTTGCACTCGAGATCATCACGAAGCGACTGGTCGCGCAGCGTCGTCGAGTCATCGAGGCGGAAGCAGTCCGGCTGATCGGCGCGGCGAAGTAGTCGCTACCTGAACCACGCGTGGGCTCGATCCTTTCGAAGGATCGAGCCCACAATGCTTTTCAGAGCCAGCTAGGCAGCTGCGCCACCTTCGGGCAGGTCACCGCTGGCTAACTCGCCATCGGCCGGTTCCTCTTCGGCCATACGGAGACTGAGCGCGCCGAGCCGCCCGATCTCTAGTGCCTGCTCCGCGGTGATGTCGTCGGAGGTGCCGTCGGAGAAGGTGAACACCACGAACCCCGAGCCCTCGAGCGCGAACGCGGCCACCTGCACCACGCGCTGACACTGAGTCAGCATCACGCTTTCGCTCTCACAGGTGGCGACACGGTCACTGCTCGGCATTAGAGCTTTCCTCTCTCGCAACGGTTCTCCCTCGCGCCCCCGACAGTGCGCGGTGAGCTAATGGAACACGATCACGGGTAATTCCGCCAAGCCCTTCCGTAATTCACTTTTGAATTACTTTACCTTCGTAAACGGTGGCACCGGCGAGACGATGCGACGGCGGTTCCGCGCGATCGAATCCGACCCCGACGGCGTTTCAGTGAGCCGTGCCACTGCCACAGTTTATGCCAGCTGAACAGCGGGTTTGGCCGACTATGCAGCTCCTGGTGGTGGTGCCGGACAGGCACTCCTGCCAGGCTGAATCAATTCGGAATTGAATTGCTTCCGAATTGGACGAAGTGGCATCGAATCGCGTTGCATGTAGTGCGACAAACACCCAACGGGGAGAAAGTCGCACCAATGGTGCGAGTCGCTCGCAGTAACTGTGCGAGTTGCGAATGGGTCATAAATTCATCGCCGCAATGGCGAGAACGAACCAATCCAGTTCTCGAAGGAAGCACACAACCATGTATGCAAGCAATGCCGACGTCCGGATCCACTACACCGACACCGGCGGCGACGGCATCCCCGTGGTGTTCGCTCACGGGTTCTTCATGGACAGCAGCCAGTTCGACCCTCAGCTGCCGTTGATCGACGAGGGGTACCGGATCATCCGGTGGGACGCACGGGGCCATGGGCAGACTGAAGCGCCCGCCGGACAGCCCTTCACCTATTGGGACCTCGCCGGGGACTGCCTCGCAGTCATGGATCACGCTGGCGTCGACACCGCAGTGATCGCTGGCATGTCCCAGGGCGGGTACACCGCTCTGCGCGTGGCCCTGACCGCACCTGACAGGGTGCAATCGCTCATCCTGCTCGACACCACGGCCGACGCCTCAACCCCCGCAGAGAAAGGCGACTACGCCTTCCTGTTCAGCGGGTGGTGCGACCTTGAGGTCCCGCTGATGCCATTGGCACTCCAGCTGGCACCGCACCTCATCGGAGGCACCGAAGCTCAGCAGACCCCGTGGATCAACAAGTGGGCCGCCTCGGACCGCCTGCGGATCCGCGAGGCTGCCGACAACCTCATCGACCGCGATTCAGCGCTCGACCGCCTCCATGAAATCGCCTGCCCCGCATTGGTTCTGCGTGGTGAGAACGATCCGACCAGCACCGCCCAGAAGTCCGCGGAAATGGCGTCGGGCCTCGTCGGCGCCCGCGGCCTGGTGACCACAGTCGCAGGCGCTGGCCATGCGGCGAACTGGACCCATCCCAAGGCCACCAACGCCGCGCTGTCGGAGTTCCTATCCCTGTTCAGCACGGCGTCGGCGAGGCACCGCGTCGCGGCCTAATCCTCAGTGGAGGCGGCCGGCGCGCCTGAGAAGCGCGTCGCCGCCCTGGTATGGCATGCGGATACCAAGGAAGTGCTGCATCGGCGGCAGGTCACTCGGCCCCCGGGTGATCTGCACCAGCAGCGTGTACGGCTGGCCAACCCTGGAGTCCCACAGGTGCATGTGCGGGGTCTTGCGGCTGAACGTCACGGTTCCAGCCCGCCACATTCGCGCGAAGTCCACCGAATCCCCGAGTTCGCGGAGTAGTTCCAGCGCCCACGCAGGGTTTCCATGTTCGCCGACGAGAGCGCGGAACCAGGCCACAGTCAGGGCGGCTTCCGCCTCCCAGTCCAGCATCGTGGCGCGGGATTCGGGATGACGGAAGAACCACCGCAGCACATTGCCCATCCCTTCGAGGCCAGGGTATGCGAGCCGATACGCCTCATTGGAGGCCAAGACACGCCATTGCGGGTCAACCCACGCGGCTGCATGCGGAACCAGCTTGTCGAGCCCTGCCTGCATGTCCACGCTGATGACGTTGCTGTAGTCGGGCGATGGGGAACTGGCCTTCGGCCTGGGCGGTAACTTGGCCTTGGGCTTGCTCACGGCCGCTAGCTTGCGCAGATACCGTTCTTCGGCGGGGCTCAGCGACATCGCGCGGGCGAACTGGTCGACGCTCTCAGGGGTCGGCACGCGGTACCCGTTCTCGATCCCACCCAGGGAGTTCGGCTGCATCCGCAGCCACTTGGCGACCTGTGCGCGCGGGAGCCCGCGGGCGTCCCGCAGTTCGCGCATGTAGCTCCCCGCCGAATAGTCGGGCAGTGCCGCCGGTCTACTGGGTTCACCCGGATCAACGACGTCGGCAGACATGGGCACATCCTTTCTGGCACAAAGCAGCGAACAGCCAACCAATTCGAATATACGTTCGAACGCAAGTCTGCCCGACCGCGCGCGGCCACGCTGGTCATAACCAGACGCTGCCACCAGGGAAGCAAACCATTCGTTATCTCACTTTTGCAAACCAGCCTCCGCAGATATGCGGAGACGTGAGCGGGGACACATCCACCATCAGCAGAGCTACACGTCCCATGAGCCCCTCGAGCCCGCAGGTACGATCACGCCATGGCTGGCGGATTTCAGGAATGGCTGAGGCAAATCTCAGGAGGGTTGAGCGCTCTCGCTATCTCACAGCACATGAACGTCAACGCCAGCCGGATTGATCGGCACCTGTTCGACAGCGGCAAACCCGCTGTGGCGCAGACGGTCATTGACTTCTGCCTAGCGTTCGGGGTCAACCCCGCCGAAGGTTTGATCCAGGCCGGACTGGCGCCGGCCGAAGCGTTCCGGCTGCCGATCGTAGGCGACCGACCCACCGTCAGCGATGCGTTGCGGTCGGCCACGAATGGGCAACTGATAGAAGAGCTTTCGCACCGCCTGCTTGTACCGGCCCAGCCAGGCATCGACACCACCGAGGACGCGCCGCGAAAAGGGAAGCGCGCCAATCCCGCCCGGAGATTGCTGTCATGACGATCATCGCCAACGTCCTGCACGTCACCACGGCCATCGTGTGCCTGATCGTGGCGCTCATACGGCTTCCGCGGTGGCGCGATGTCGCCAGCCGCGCGATGACCATCATGCTCCTGGCGCTCAGTGCGCTGATGCAAACCACGGTGAGCTACAACTTCGAATGGGAGCGGGAGGCCATCGGCGCGACGGCCGTCGACCTGCTCTCCTACACCTGCGCGGTCATTATCTCTGTCGCGATGATCTATCTCGGTGCACGTGCGTGGTCGTTCACGAATCGCTTATGGCTCACCCATACCGCCGCGGTGGTCGCAGGCGGGCTCATCGGTGCCTACATCAGCATCGCGGTCCATCACCAGGGTGAGTCACAGGCAGAGTTCCTGCTCATGACCACCGCCATCATCGCGGCATTCGCGGGCCTATTCCTGTTCATGGCAAGCCTGGCAGCCGGCGTGGACAAGGGGATACCCAAGGCAGCACGTTGGAGCCTGCTGATACTGGCGACGGCGTCATTGCTTTGGGCGATCGGCGCAATCCGCCGCGTCGGCGACAACGTGCCGGCCGATGGCGCTCTTGTCGACTTTGCGAGCTCGCTGCCATGGGAGGCCGTGACCTGGTCGGCTCTGCTGTTCGCCGCTGCCGCAGCCCTGGGCATGTACCTACCGTGGCAGGACGACGCACCGCTGAAGCCGGACAGGGAGGTCCGCGGCTCACTCAAGCCTTGAGGGAGATCGCTGAGGATCGGTTACTTTCAGCCACCACCGTCAGGACATACCAGTTGGTTTGTGTCCCAATTCACTTCATTGGGATCTTTGCAGGTCAGAGGCGAAAAACGCCCTGAAAACTGCCCGTCAGCGGCAGGGCAGACGAAAAATCAACTGCTGCAAAATCTCTCGTCTACGCTTTGTCGGCACCTTTGTCGGCACCTCAAGTTGTACTTGATTATGAAAAACGCCTATGACCACTGGTCATAGGCGTCTTTCTACGCTCCCCCACCTGGACTCGAACCAGGAACCTGCCGATTAACAGTCGGCTGCTCTGCCAATTGAGCTATAGGGGATTGCTCCGGCTCGTCCGTTCTGGGCGGGCCGAGGAGAAACTTTAGCCTATCGTTGGGGGGAGTCCCAAATCGGGGGTCTACCTGGGGGAATGTCGGAGTTGGGGGTGGGGCTGGGGGCGGGGAGAGTGGGAGGGTGGGCGGGGGAGGGTGAGGAGAATCACCTCGGGGACGGATGGGGTGGGTGGTTCGTAGGATCGGGGTGTGGGGTTTACGCATCGGGTGCGGGTTCGGTATGGCGACTGCGATATGCAGGGGGTGGTGTTCAATGCGAACTATTTGGCGTTCGTGGATGACGCCATGGATGTGTGGTTGCGGGGGGTGTTGGGGGAGAACTACACGGAGGGGTTCGATTACGCGGTGAAGAAGGCGGGGATCGAGTGGGTCTCGCCCGCACGGCACGGGGAGGAGATCGAAGTTTCGCCGGAGGTGATTCGGTGGGGGCGAACGTCTTTCGATGTGGGGGTGCGGTTGGATGTCGGGGATCGGGCGGTGTGCCGGGCCGAATTGACCTTCGTCTGCATCGATCACGACGACTACCGGCCGATCCCCGTGCCCGAGCATGTTCGGGCCGCGTTGAGCTGAACGGCCTACGGGTGCAATGCCGTTGCCGGGGCCAGCGGCACGGTGAGGCTGCTCGGGTGCTGCGGGTCGTGGACGATCTGCACGGTCGATCCGATCAGCTTGGGGATCTCCGGGAGCGGGGCCATGGTGGTCGGGAAGTTTCCGGTGGTCACGCGGACCCGCAGCCGGTGTCCGGCCTCCAGCCGGTAATAGGTTGGGCGCAAACGGATGTCGACGGGGACCACGTCGCCGGGCCGCAACGCGGTGATGTCGGCCGAGGAGAGCCGGTGTTCCGCGGAGTAGACCGTGCCGTCGGCGGTGCGCCAGGTCTTGGCATCGTCGAGGGTGCGGAGCGTGGCCAGCTGTGCGCCGCCGGTGATTTCGGCGGCGCCGCCGTCGGAGGCCACGTCGTCGAGGTGGACCTGCAGGGCGGCGTCGTCGGTGGTGGACGACAGGTAGGTGTGCAGATTCGCCGGGCCCGCAACGAGAGTCGGCTCGGAGACCGGATCGCCGAGATAGGCGATGCCGGAGGGCGGGCCGACGATCTCGGCGGCCGCGCACGGATCGTTCACGTTCAACAGGTTCAGGGCCATTTGCAGGGCGCCCGCGGTCCACTGCTCGAAATTGTCCCGGTTGCACGGGTTTTCGACGGGTGAGTAGGCCAGCCGGTCGGGTGCGCCGGTGCTGGCGGCGCCGAGGGTTCCGGCCCCGAGCCGCAGGGTGGTCGGGCGCGCCTCGGCGAACGGGTAGGCGGTGGTGTTGGCGCCCGCACCCGTCTGATCGATCAGGTGCAGCGTCCGCGAGGTGCGATCGATCCCGTTGTCGACGCCCTTGAGCCAGTGGTCGAACCAGGCGATGGTGATCGGGTCGGTATCCATGCGCGCGTACGGCCCCGCACCCATGCCGACGTGATACCAGGGCCCTTGCAGCAGTTGGAATCTCGGATCGGTGCGCTGCCCGGGGTCCATCGGCGCGAACTGCGGCCGTCCCGCCGCCAGGTTCTGCAGCTGCGCGTAGTTCTGAAAGGCGCCGTCCTGGTACAGATCCCAGATGCCGTCGACGAAATAGGTCGGAATGTCGTTGTCCACGAAATTGTGCAGGATCGGCTCGAAATCGCGGTCCGACCACCACGCGTCCTTGTGCCCGTAGGTGCCGTTGCCGAAGCCGTCGACCAGCTTGGCCAGCGGTGTGTCGGGCGAGGCCAGCGCCGCGCGCACGTGGTCGATCAGCGCCTGCACCGCCACCTGCGGGGTGAGCGGCAGATTCAGCAGCGGCGCAACGGCACTCATCGCCTGGATGGCGGGGATGAGCACGGTCAGCAGCACCGGGCTGAACATGCCGTCGTGGCTCACCGCGTGCTTGAACACGTCGTTGGGGACGGTGAACATCATCATCGCCTGCAGCGGCGAGTTCGGGCGGCTGTGCCCCGCGGTCAGCATGGCCGAGACGCCGGGGAACGAGTAGCCGAACATGCCGACCTTCCCACTGGAATTCGGCAGTTTCGCGGCCCAGTCCACCACCTGCATGCCGTCGGCGCCGTCGGTCGGCGAGGCCGGATTCCAAGCGCCCGTCGACGATCCGGTGCCGCGCACGTCCACCACCACCTCGAGGTAGCCGCGCCGCACCAGGGCGTCCTGCGCGCTGGTGGCCTGGCCGACAATGCGATCCAGATCCTGCACATTGTCCGGCAGTCGCACGTGCAGCGCGTCCAGCGCCCCGCGCACCGCACCGGTGACCGCGGCGGTCAGCACGCCGCTGAGCCCGATATAGGTGGTGTAGTCGACGATCACCGGGAACGGCCCGGCGGCGCGCTGCCCGGTCGACGGATCGGTCGGATAGCGCACGGTCGCGGTGAGCTGGGTGCCGTCGGACAGCGGAATGACCTGCCCCAGGTCCAGGCCCACGCCGTAGGTGGGCGGCGGCGGCACGTATCCGGCGGGCAGGCCGATCCCCTCCGGCGCGGTCGGCGCCGCGCCCACCAGCGGGATCGCCGACGCCTCACCCGCGGGCACGGTGGCCGCCAGCGCCACCGTCAGGGCGGTCACCGCACCGGCGACCATCCGACTTCTACCGTGAAACACCTTGCCCTCCAGACGAAATCGACCTCCGACGGACTCCGTGATTCAGCACACAGTACCGGGACCCGCCGCGTCCACCGGCAAACTGATGAATCCCGGAGCGCCGCTCCGTGCACTGTGCACCCTGTCGGAGCCCTCTGGCATGATGTAGCGCGCGGACAGTGGACTGGGAGGAGCCTGGAATATGCTGCGGTTGATCATCGGTGTCGCAGCCGGTTACGTGCTCGGCGCGAAGGCCGGGCGAGCGCGCTACGAGCAGATCAGCAAGACCACGCGCGCCATCACCGCCAGCCCGATCACCCGCAAGCTCGTCCTGGTCGGGCGGCAGAAGCTGTCCGACCGGCTCAGCACCCAGCCCAGACTGGAGCCGATGGAACCGCTCGACGAGCGCACCACCGTGCTGGTCCCCCAGGACCAGCTGCGCCGCTAACTCAGGGCGAAGTCGCCGGAATTGCCCATGGCCTGCGCGAGCAGGCTCTTGCGATACTGCTCCAACGCCACCAGATCACCGAACAGCGCCATGTACGCATCCGGCTGCTCCGTCGAGGACACCCGCTGCAGTTTGGATTTCAGCTCCGCGACCTGACGGCCCACCCACGCCTCCTGGGTGCGGGCCAGCACGCCGGTGACGAAGCGCTGGATGTCGTCCATCGACTTCAGCGGCAGCGGCTCGGCCGCCAGCTCCGACACCAGGGCCCGCAGGGTGAGATCGTCGGTGTGGTCGCTGACCCGGGTCACCCACTCCGCGCCGCCGAGCCCGGCCGCCGTGCCGCCCGCCTCGGCGATCGCCGCCCGCACCGCGAGATAGGCGGGATGGGTGAACGCCTCCGGGTCCAGCGCGTCGAACACCGGGCCCGCGATCGCCGGATACTGCAGCGCCGCCGCCAGCACCTGCCGCTGCGGCAGCAGCACCGGATCGCCCGGATGCGGCAGCGCCGCCGGACTCTCCGACACCGTTGCGGCAGGAGCGGACTCGCGCGCCGGGGCGCCGCCCTTGCGGGGGCCGCGGCGGGCCTCGTCGCCCACGCGCCGGACCACCTGCTGGATGTCCTCCCAGCCGACCCAACCGGCCAGTTTCGTCGCGTACGCCTTGCGCAGCGCGAAGTCCTTGATCTGCGCCACCACCGGCACGGCCTCGCGCAGCGCCTGCACCTGCTTGTCGACGCTCATGTCCTTGGTGACCGGATCGTCGTAGTACTTCTCGACGGTGCCGCGAATCACGAACTCGTACAGCGGAACCCGGCGCGCCACCAGATCCCGCACCGCGCCGTCGCCGGAGCGCTGGCGCAGCTCGCACGGGTCCTGGCCGTCGGGGGCGACCGCGATGTAGGTCTGCCCGGCCAGCTTCTGGTCGCCGCCGAACGCCTTCAGCGCCGCCGCCCGCCCGGCCTCGTCGCCGTCGAAGGTGTAGATGATCTCGCCGCGCCAGAAGTTGTCGTCCATCAGCAATCGGCGCAACACCGCCAGGTGCTCGTCGCCGAAGGCGGTGCCGCAGGACGCGACGGCCGTCTTCACGCCCGCCAGGTGCATGGCCATCACGTCGGTGTAGCCCTCGACCACCACGGCCTGGTGCCCCTTGGCGATCTCGCGCTTGGCCAGGTCGAGCCCGAACAGCACCTGAGACTTCTTGTACAGCACCGTTTCCGACGTATTGACGTACTTGGCGGTCATCTGGTCGTCGTCGAACAACCGGCGCGCGCCGAAGCCGATGATGTCGCCGCCGAGATTGCGGATGGGCCACAGCAATCGGCGGTGGAAGCGATCGATCGGGCCGTGCCGACCGGGCTTGGACAACCCGGCCGCCTCCAGCTCCTTGATGTCGAATCCCTTGCGCAGCAGGTGTTTCGTCAGGGTGTCCCAGCCGCCGGGGGCGAAGCCGCAGCCGAACAGCCGGGCGGCATTGCCGTCGAAGTTGCGGTCGGTGAGGTACTTGCGCGCGGCCTCGGCCTCGGACTCGTTCAGCTGCGCGGCGTAGAACTCCTGCGCGGCGGCGTTGGCGGCCACCAGGCGGGCGCGGGTGCCGCGGTCGCGCTGCACCGAGGTGCCGCCGCCCTCATAGTTGATCTTGTAGCCGATGCGGTCGGCCATCTGCTCCACGGCCTCGACGAAGCCGATGTGATCGATCTTCTGCAGGAACGCGAACACGTCGCCGCTCTCGCCGCAGCCGAAGCAGTGAAAGTGGTTGTGGTTGGGGCGCACATGGAACGAGGGCGACTTCTCGTCGTGGAAGGGGCACAGGCCCTTCATCGAATCGGCGCCGGCCCGCTTGAGCGACACGTACTCGCCGACGATGTCCTCGATGCGCACGCGTTCTCGAATTGCCGCGATATCGCGATCAGGGAGTCGTCCGGCCACGGTGAGCGAGTCTACCGCGCGGGGTGATATCGGCGGCCACGCGTTCGAGCCTGCTCTCGGTGTAGGAAGCGATCTGATCGACCACCACCCGCACCCGCGCGGTGTCGTCGTCGGCGGCCTCCCACCAGGGCAGCAGCACCGGGTCCAGTCCGGACGGCGCGGTGGCGAGCAGATGATCGGCGACGCGCAGGATCCGTTCGCGCTGATCGTCCTGCCGCAATTTGTGTTCGGAGTCGGACATCACGTAGCGCAGCGCGACGGTCTTGAGCATCGCGACCTCGGCGGCCACGATGGGCGGCACCTCGAGATCGGCGGCGTAGCGGGACAGCCGGTGCCCGCCGGACGCCTCGCGGGTGGCCTCCACCGCCGCGGTGGCGAACCGGCCGACCAGATCGCTGGTGAGTCGCTTGAGCGCGACCGAGGCACGCAGCGTGCCGTCGTAGCCCGCGGCCTCGGTGATCACCGGCAGTTCGGACAGGCGCTGCGCGGCGGCGATCAGCTCGTCGGTGGTCAGCGTGGGGTGCTGCGCCGCGCCGAGCGCGGCGAGGGCGGCCTGCTCGGCGGGGTCGGCGAGGGCGCGCAGGTCGATGCGGCCCGCGATCACGCCGTCCTCGACGTCGTGCACCGAGTAGGCCACGTCGTCGGACCAGTCCATGATCTGTGATTCCAGGCACTGCCGCCGCTCGGGTGCGTCGCGGCGGACCCAGTCCAGCCGGGCGGTGTCCACGCCGTAGGCGCCGAATTTTCTGGCGTTTGCCGTTCTGCCCCAGGGGTATTTGACGGTGGCGTCCAGTGCGGCGCGAGTCAGGTTGAGCCCGAAGCTTTCTCCGTGCGCGTCGAAGACCTTCGGTTCCAGGCGCGTGAGGATGCGCAGGTTCTGGGCGTTGCCCTCGAAACCGCCGTAGGCGTCGGCGAATCGGTTCAGGGCCTGTTCGCCGTTGTGGCCGTAGGGCGGATGGCCGATGTCGTGGGCGAGCCCGGCCAGATCCACCAGGTCCGGATCGCAGCCCAGGCCCTCGGCGATGCTGCGGCCGATCTGGGCGACCTCGAGCGAGTGGGTGAGCCGGGTGCGCGGGGTGTCGCCGTCGCGCGGGCCCATCACCTGGGTCTTGTCGGCGAGGCGGCGCAGGGCCGCCGAATGCAGCACCCGGGCGCGGTCGCGGGCGAAGTCGCTGCGCCGCTCCGGGGTCGAGGACCAGTGCAGACCGGCGGTTTTCGCGGATTCGGGCACCACGCGTTCGCGGTCGTGGTCGGTGTAGGCGTCCTCCGCGCCGCTCATGGCTGTGCTGCTCCTATCCGGTCACTGCTCCGCGGTGTATTTGAAGTCGGCGGAGAAATGGGTGAGCTGATACCACAGCAGCGCACCGGTTTCGCGGGCGATGCCGTGGAACTGCGACTCCCGGGTGTAGACGGCGGGGCCGGTGCGGGTCGGGGCGGTCCACGCGCGCAGGCCCTCGTCGCGGGCCATGGTCCGGGTGCGCAGCGAATGCCACGGGTCGCTGACCAGCACCACCGAGGACAGGTCGCGGGCGCGCAGGGCGGTCGTCACGGCCTCGATGCTCTGCAGGGTGTCCGAGCCGGTCTCCACCGCGAGGATCCGATCCGCGGGCACGCCCCGGTTCCTGAGGTAGTTCTTGCCCGAGGCGGCCTCGGTGTAGTTGTCGCCGACCCGCTTGCCGCCGACCGTGACCACCAGCGGCGCAACGCCTTTCGCGTACAGGTTGGCCGCCTGGCCGAGCCGTGCCTCGAAGACCGAGGACGGGGTGCCGTCGTACTGCGCCGCGCCCAGCACCACGATCGCGTCGGCGTGGGAGTAGTCGTTGATGCGCGCCACCTGCCACACCCGCAGTGCGGTGCCGCCGACCAGGACCACCGCCATCAGCAGCGTGCCCACCACGATCCGCCACATCCAGCGCCCGAGGGCCGAGCCGCGGGTGCGCGAGCCCGGCGGGGGCGAGGCGGCGAAGGCGGGGCGTGCGGGAGCCGACGACATGTCCCAGAGTCTGCCAGTGCTCGATCACGCCGAGGTTGCGGTGCGTGCTCGGCCGCTTACCGCCGTTCACCAACCGCGACGTCGCCACTCCCCCAGGTGCGGGCGCTCGGCGCCGAGGGTGGTGTCGTCGCCGTGGCCGGGGTAGACGGCGGTGTCGTCGCCGAAGCGGTCGAACAGTTTGCCGGTGACGTCGCCGTAGAGGGAGTCGAAATCCTCGGGCGTGGTGGTGCGGCCGACGCCGCCGGGGAACAGCGAGTCGCCGGTGAACAGGTGGGTGCGGCCGCCGCCGTCGGTGAGGGCGAGGGCCACCGAGCCGGGGGTGTGGCCGCGCAGGTGGATGACCTCGAGGGTGCGGTCGCCGAGCCGGATGGTCTCGCCGTCGGCGAGCAGGCGGGCGGGCGGCACCGGCAGTGGTTCGGCGTCGAGCGGGTGCGCGGCCGTGGGGGCGCCGGTCTCGGCCGCCACCTTCGCCAGCCCCTGCCAGTGGTCGGGGTGTTGATGCGTGGTGACGACGAGGTGCACCCCGTCCGGCACCTCCTGCCCCAGCAGCTCGAGGATGCGGTCCGGCTCGTTGGCCGCGTCGATCAGCAGCGCCGCGCCGGTTCCGGTGTCCTGCACCAGGTAACAGTTGTTGTCCATGCCGCCCACCGACATCTTCACGATGCGCGCGCCCGGGACATCCCGCTGCTGCGGATTGGCACCCGGCGAAACATGGCCCGTATAAGGGGAGTCCATCGTGATCACCCCTCCGATCGTAGCCATGGACTCCGACAAAGTTCGCGTCTTCGCGCGCCGGGTCGTGCGGTGGTCAGCTGGCAGGAGGGATCGGCTCGCCGGATCGGGTGGTGAGCCACTGCTGGATCTCCACGAGATTGCCCTCGGGGTCGCGGAGGTAGGCGCACAGAATGCGATCGCCGAACGTAACGGGCTCGGCGAGAATCTCCGCGCCACGAGAGCGCAGTTCGGTGAGGTACCGCTCGAGATCGTCGACCCGCAGCGCGACGAGGGCGGTATCGCTGCGGCCCTCCCCGACCCGCAGTGCCCCACCCACAGCCTTGTTCAGATCATCCCGATCGTGCAGGCACAACCCACTACCGAACTCCGGCTTGAAGGCCACATACGGCGGCCCGGGATTATCGACCTGCGGCCGCAATCCGATGACATCACGGTAGAACTCGAAGGTGCGAGGGAAATCGGAAACGATCAGCCGGATTTGAGTCAAATGCACGATCCGAAACCTACGCCGACGCCGACCGACGACACCACCGACCCACCGCATCATTCTGATCCCCCACAGCATCACCCGATGACCCGCAGTCATCCCGGCACGCAATCACATATCCCGACATGCGATCACGTCATCCCCGACATGCAACCACGTACCCGGCACGCGACCACATCATCCCCGGCATGCGAACACGTCTCCGGCATGCGATTACATGATCCCGGCATGCGATTACATGATCCCGGCATGCTTTTGGCCGGGATCACAACCACCCGAGGCGTTCCGCGGTCCGCACGGCCTCGGCGCGCGTCCGAGTTCCCGTCTTTCCGATCGCAGAGGACAGATGGTTGCGGACCGTCCCCTCGGACAGGTGGAGGCGGGCGGCGATGGCGGCGGCGGTCGCGCCGTCGGCGGCCGCGGCGAGTACCTCGCGTTCGCGGGCGGTGAGCGGTGAGGTTCCGGCGGTGAGGGTTTCGGCGGCCAGGGCCGGGTCCACCACTCGCAGGCCCATGTGTACCCGGCGCACTGCGTCGGCCAATTCCCTTGCGGGCGTGTCCTTCACGACGAAGCCGTCGGCCCCGGCGTCGATGGCGCGGCGCAGGTAGCCGGGGCGGCCGAAGGTGGTCACCATCAGGATGCGCAGGCCCGGGTGCGCGGCATGCAGCTGTTCGGCGACCGAGATCCCGTCCAGGCCGGGCATTTCCACGTCCAGCAGCGCCACGTCGGGCGAGGTGCGCTCGACCGCGGTCAGCACCTCGTCGCCGCGCCCGACCTCGGCCACCACCTCGAGATCCGACTCCAGGCCCAGCAGGGCCGCCAGCGCGCCGCGCACCAGCGCCTGATCGTCGGCCAGCAGCAGGCGGATCACGATAGCCTCCTCGTCTCGGGAAAGGTTGCGGCGATGCGCAACCCGCCGTCGGCCGCCCGGCCGACCGTCAGTGCCCCGCCCGCGGCCCGCACGCGTTCGCGCAATCCGCTCAGGCCGGAACCGAATTCGGTGTCCGCGCCCAATCCGATACCGTCGTCGCTGATTTCGATGCCGGACTCGCTCACCAGCACGGTACAGTGCCGGGCGGCGCTGTGCCGCACCACATTCGTAACCGCCTCGCGCAGCACCCAGCCGAGCACCACGCCGCGTTCGGAGGGTAGGCCGGGGTCGGCGGGTATCTCGGCCTCGACTCCGGCCGCGTGCAATGCCGTTCGCGCATTGGCGAGTTCGCGGGACAGCGACATCTCGCGCAGGCCGCCGACGGTATCGCGCACCCCGGCCAGGGCCTCGCGCGCGAGGCGTTCCACATCGGCCATCTCGGTCCGGGCGCGGGCCGGGTCGATGTCCATAAGGCGCTGCGCCAGTTCGGTTTTCACGGTGATGATGGTGAGCGAGTGGCCGAGGATGTCGTGCACATCGCGGGCGACGCGGTTGCGTTCCTCGACGACGGCGAGCTCGGAGCGCTGGGCGCGGGCGAGCTCGCGCAACCGCTGGCCGCGGGTCCCGACCTCACGGCCGATCCACATGAAGATCGGGACGATACATATGAACAACTCCCCGCCGTTCAAGTGCTGTAGCAGCGCCACGATCGCGATGATCCCCACGGTGACGACCACCATGTATCCGGATTCGCGGCTCGGCAGAACGAACACCCCCACCGACGCCACCCACAGGATGGTCGCCACGCCGACTCCACCCAGCAGGACCACCAGCGCCAGGCTGCACACCACCATGCCCGCGATCAATATCCAGACCCGGGGATCGATCGGTCCCTGCTCGGCCGGATTGTCCGGGCCGAAATTATCCGGGCCGAACCGGCGGAACCAGGTCAGGGCCACGATGATCAACACGGCGAGAATCGCCATAACCGTGGCCGCCAGGGCACCCGCGAGCACATCGTGCCGGAATTTCTCGTGAATCGGACTGATCAGAACCGCCGCCCAGACCACAGCGAGGAACACACCGAACCACGCCCGCTGCCATGGCCCCATCTCCGACGGTTCCACGATCGCGGCGCGATCGAGCGCCCGCGAGAACCGCGGCTGCACCCTCCTGATCAGTGTCTTCACATCCACCCGAGCACTCCTCACCACACCGCCGGACGCTACCGCACCCCCGGCCGTCCGAGGGTGCGGTAGCAGGCTCACCGCGCGGTATCGCGCCGGAACATCACCGCCGCACCCCCGGCGAACACCGCACCCCACACCAGCACATTGACCACCGCCACCGCGATCGACCCGGCGTCGATATCCCCGAACGGCGCCCGGGCCAGCGTGGCGACCCCGCTGGTCGGTATCACCTTCGAGGCCGTCGCGGCCCACCCGCTCAGCTTGACGAACAGCCCGCCGCCGAACGACATGAGCACCATGGCCAGGCTGACCAGCTGCATGGCGTTCTCCGCGGGCAGCAGGTAGCCGACGAACAGCCCGAATGCGGCGAAGACCAGCGAACCCAACCACACGATCAGAAAGCAGCTCACCCACGCGAGCAGGCTCAGCTTCGCACCGAATACCACGCCGAGCACGAAAACCACTGCGACGGAAACCAATCCGAGCAGCAGGGCGACGATCACCTTGGTGGCGATGTAGGCGATGGGCCGCAGCGGGGTCAGCCGCAATTGGCGACTCCAGCCCGCCGCGCGCTCGACCGACACCGCGGCGCCACCGGCGGCGGTGGACAGCATCGCCCCGTACAGCGCGATCGAGACCATGAAGAAGGACGTGAGGTTGCCCGAACCGTACGGCGTTGTGCGGTACGAGGATTGGGCCGCGAAGGCGACGAACAGTATTGCGGGCATGATCAGGGCGAAGATGCCGGTGCGCCGGTTGCGCAGCATGCGCCGCACCTCCAGTCTCAGGAATTCGAGGCTGAATCCACCGAGGGCGCGCACGGGTGTGCGGGGGACAGAGAGCAGGGTCATGTCAGCGGTCTCCGGTGAGGGCGAGGAAGGCGTCCTCGAGGTTGTGCCCGGCGATCTCGAGATCGATGGCCGGGGTGGCGGTCAGCAGGTAGCGGGCGACGGCGTCGGAGTCCTTGGCGTGCACCAGGATTCGATCGCCGCGCTGCTCCACGCTGTCGACGCCGGGAATGGCGAGCAGCTGGGGCCGGTCGGCCCCGGGCAGGGTGGCGCTCACGGTGCGCCCGGCGGCGAGGTTCTTGATGGCGGCGGCGCTGCCGTCGGCGACCACCGCGCCGTTGCGCACCAGCACGACGCGGTCGGCGTAGGCGTCGGCCTCGTCGAGGTAGTGGGTGGCGAATACGACGGTGCGCCCCTCCCCCGCGTCGCGGCGGATGGCGTTCCAGAAATCGCGCCGCCCCTCCACATCCATGCCGGTGGTCGGCTCGTCGAGCACCAGCAGGTCCGGATTCGGCAGCAGAGCGAGCGCGAAGCGCAGCCGCTGCTGCTGGCCGCCGGAGCATTTGCCCACCATCCGGTCGGCGATGCCGTCGATGCCCGCGCGGATCAGAACCTCCTGCGCGGGACGGGGATTCGCGTGCAGGCTGGCCACCATCCGCACGGTCTCGAGGACCGTGATGTCGGGCAGCAGCCCGCCCGATTGCAGCACCGCCGCCAGCCGCCCCCGGGCGATCGCCTCGTCCGCGGTGCCGCCGAACACCCGCACCGTGCCCGAATCGGGGCGCAGCAGGCCGAGCAGCATATCGATGGTGGTGGACTTACCGGCGCCGTTGGGTCCGAGGAAGGCGACGACCTCGCCCGGCGCGACCACCAGGTCGAGCCCGTCGACGGCGCGGACCGTCCCGCCGGAGGTACGAAACGACTTGGTGAGCCCGCGGATCTCGATGGCCGCCGCGGCGCCGACCCGCCCCGCCGGGCCGGAGGTCATGGCTGATGTCATGGCTCCACTGTTGCGGCGGACGCCCGCACGGACCTGGTTCGAGCGTCACGACTGTGCCATGACAGTTGTCATGCCCGCCCAGCCGTCAGGGGTGCAGCACGATCTTGCCGTGCGTGTGCCCGCGCTCCAACTCGCGGTAAGCGTCGCGCACCCGATCCAGCGGATAGGTTGCGGCAATAGGAATCTCGAGCGCGCCCGTGGCGGCGAGCCCGGCCAATTCGGCGACCACGTCGATGGTGTTGGCGAACGCATTGCCCTCGGACTTCACCCCGTACTTCTCCACGGCCGCGAAGTCGATGATGGTGTCGATACGCTCGGGCTGCACCCCGAGTTCGATCGCCAGCGCCACGTAACCGTCGCCGTAGGTGTCGATGAAGGCGTCGATCCCGTCCGGCGCGGCCGCGCGCAGCCGGTCGGCGAGCCCGTCCCCGTACTCGACCGGGATCACGCCCTTGGATCGCAGCCAGGCATGGTTGCCCGGGCCCGCGATGCCGATGACGGTCACGTCCTTCGCGCGCAGCAACTGCACCACCAGCGAGCCCACCCCGCCCGCCGCCCCGGACACCACCACGGTGTCCCCCGCCGCGGGGCTCACCGAGCGCGCGGCCGCGAAAGCCGTTGTGCCCGCGACATACACCGATCCCGCCACATCCCAGGACAGCGCGGCAGGTTTGGCCGTCACCTGTTCGGCCGGGACCACGACGTGGGTCGCGTGGCTGGCCCGCTGCTCGGTGAATCCGAGGACCTCGTCGCCCACCGCGACGCCGCCGACCCCATCGCCGAGAGCGGTGACCCGCCCCGCGAAATCGCTGCCCTGACCGGACGGGAAGGTCGCGGGCCAGCGGTCGTGCAGCAGTCCCTCGCGAATCTTGGTCTCGCCCGGATTGATACCGGCCGCGACCACCCGCACCGCCACCTGCCCCGGTCCGGGCGCGGGCTCGGGCACCTCGACGACGTTCAGGACATCGACATCACCGTATCGATCGAACTCGACCGCCTGCGCCATGACTGTGCCTTCCTGTTCGGGGTCACTTCGTGGAACCGGAACGGTTCGTCCCACCGAGATATTTCCGCGGGATCAGGGTGTGCAGGTCTCCAGGTGGCCGAGTACCACGAACTTGCTGCCCGGACTGGCCGCGGTCACCGCTTTGTGCAGCGTATCGAGCCCGCCGGTATCGCGGGCCGGTTCGCCCAGCGGGTAGTCGAAATCGTCCCAGTGGGTGGGCAGCACGTACCGGGGATTGCCGAGGGTGCGCAGCAGGCGCGGCACGTACTCGCGTACCCTCGCCCCGCCGACCGGCAGCAGCAGCATGTCCGGCCGCAGCCCGGTCAGCTCCGATTCGATGTAGTTGGAGCCGCCCAGATTCAGCACGCTCACCGCGCCGCCGGTGACCTGATAGGACAGCGTGCCGCCCTCCACCAGATCGCCGATCACCTGCGGCCGAGGGATTTTCGGCCCGCCGTAGCCGGGACGCGTTCCCGGGAACGGGATCTGGGCGCGCGGGCCGATCGCCGAATGCAGCGACCGCAGCACGCGCACCGAATACCCGTCGAAGGCGAAATCCTCGCCGCCGGTCACCAGCGCCAGCTGATCCTCGGGCGCGCCCAGCGCGGACAGCAGGTTCAGGTGGGTCTCGGTGCCGAACACCGTCGCCCCGGTGCGCTGCGCGATGTACGGGACGTCGGTGAGGTGGTCGTAGTGCCCGTGGGTGACCAGGATGTGGTCCGCGCGCAGCCGACCGGAATCCAGGTGGGAATCGATCAGCGCGGTGTCGACCGACAGCGGCGTCCGCGGATCGGCGCCCGCCTTGGTGTAGGTGCCGGTGCGGAAGCGGGTGAGCCACGGATCGATCAGCACCGATTTCCCGCCGACCCGGATCTGCCAGCCGTTGTTGCCCCACCACTGCACCGCCACACCGGATGATCCGGCCGCCGCCGCGGACTTGCGGTCCTCGCTCGTGCACCCCGCCGCCAGCACGGCCGCGACCGCGGTGCCCGCGCCCAGCAACCCTCTCCTGTTCAACTGAGTCATGCGGGCACATCACCACGCCGGGCTCCGGGCTGTCCAAGATCGAACGTTGCGGCGATCCATATCGAAGCCGATATCGTAGCAGCGTGGACCCCCTGCGTAAGCTCCGGTACTTCGTCGTCGTGGCCGAGGAATTGCATTTCGGGCGCGCCGCCCAGCGGCTGAACATGGCCCAGCCGCCGCTGAGCCAGCGCATCCGCGAACTCGAGAGGGATCTCGGCGCGCGGCTGTTCGATCGCGGCCGCACCGTCGAGCTCACCGAGGCCGGTCAGATCCTGCTCGCCGAGGCACGCGACCTGCTGGCCCGCTGGGATCGGGCGAAAACCCTTGTCGGCAAGGCACATCGGGGCGAGACCGACGCCCTGCGCGTGGGTGTGCCGCCGGAACTGGCCGGGCGGGTGCTCGCGGCCATCCTGACCGCCTTCGAGCGGCAGCACCCGCAGGTGCGGCTGGACCTACAGGAGTTGACCACGGCCGAACAGCTGCGCCTGCTCGCCGACCGCCAGCTCGACGCCGGACTGCTCCAGCATCCGGTGGACATCATCGGTTTGGAGCTCGGCCCGGCCGTGGACACCCCGCTCGGCATTGTGCTGCACCGGGATTCGCCGCTGGCCGCGAAATCCGCTCTCGCCCTGGCCGATCTGGCGGGCCACGGCCTGGTGCTGTTCCCCCGGGCCACCGCGCCGAACCTGTACGACGCGACGCTGCGCACCTGCTGGGAACACGGCTTCCGGCCCACCCGCGTGGTCCACGCCCGCAATCCGGAATTCGTGCTGGGCCTGGTCCTTTCGGGCCACGGCGTGGCCTTCGACCAGGGCATGGTGACCCAGAAGGAACCCCGCGTCGTCTGGCGCCCCCTGACCGGCAACCCCCTGCACCGCCGCATGTCCCTGGCCTGGCCCACCACCGCTCCGCACCCCGTCGCCCACCGCTTCGGCACGCTGATCGTGGAAGTGCTTCGCGCCGACGGTGTTTCGACGCTTGCCCCGGCTCAGGACGAGGCGCGCCCGTGGAATGTACTCATCGGCCGCCGGTGAATACCATTGGCATTCCCGACATTCGGGCATGACTCCCCCCATCCCCATGTACTCCCACGTACTCCCATGTACTCCGATGTACTCCCTTGATTCCGGCGTGCTTTTGGCCGGAATCTACGAGAGATCCCGGCCAAAAGCACGCCGGGATCAAGGGTGGGAGGCACACCGGGATCAAGGGTGGGAGGCACACCGGGGTCAAAGGTGAGAGGCACACCGGGGTCAAAGGTGAGAGGCACACCGGGGTCAAAGGTGAGAGGCACACCGGGGTCAAAGGTGAGAGGCACACCGGGGTCAAAGGTGAGAGGCACACCGGGATCAAAGGTAGAAAGCGCGGCGGATTACTTGGGGCGCCGGTGATCGATGGCCTCGATCGCTGTGCGAGCGGCCGTGCCGATGGCCCGATCCGCTTGCGGCAGACGGTGATCCAACACACGCGCCTTGGTGAATACGGCAACGGCGTATCGCGCACCATCAGGGAATTCGACGACCCCGATCTCGTTGCGGAGGCCGGGGAGGGTGCCGGTTTTGCCCCATACCAGTGCGTTCGAGGGGAAGGCGGCGGCGAGGCGGTGCTGGTTGAGTTGGAGGCTCATCAGCTCGCGCAGCCAGGCGCAGGTGGCGGGCGGTCCGGCCGCGTCGCGGGCGATGAGGTCCAGGAGTCGGGTCATTTCGCGCGGGGTGCTCGCGGTGGTGCGCCGGGGATCCAGGGCGCGTAGGGCGAAGACGTCGGCGGGCGCCAATGACGGGTAGCGGCGGGCGAATTCGGTGGCGTCCGGTGCGCCGATGTCCTCGGCCATCGAGAGCAGCAGATCGCGGAGGGCCCCGGCGATCCGGGTGCGGGTGAGGCCCAATTCCCTTGCCAGGGAACGCACATTGTCCAGTCCGACCCGCTCGAACAGCAGGTCCGCGGCGGTGTTGTCGCTCAGCGACAGCGCGAGATACGCGGCGTCGCGCAGGCTGTATTCCACATCGTCGCGGCATCCCGAGGTCCCCGGCCCGCCGAGGCGGTAGGCGGCCGTCGCCCGCACCCGATCCGTGGGATCGACCTGCCCCGCCGCGATCTGCCGTCCCAGCTCCAGCACCAGCAGCACCTTCACCACCGACGACAGCACCACGGGTTCGTCCGCGCCGTCACCGATTTCGGCCCCGCAATCGAGGCAGCGGGCATGCAGCCAGCCTTGCACGCCCGCTTGCTCGAAGATCTGTCTCATGTCGGCCCTATGTTCCCAGCCAAAAGCATGCCGGGAACTTCTGGGAGCTCGTCGGGACCTCAGGCCCCGATAAGCCGCTGCGCCAGATAACCTTCCACCTGGTCCAGCGCGATTCGCTGCTGCGCCATGGAATCTCGCTCGCGCACGGTCACGGCCTGGTCCTCGAGGGTGTCGAAGTCGACGGTAATGCAGAACGGGGTGCCGATCTCGTCCTGGCGGCGGTAGCGGCGGCCGATGGCGCCCGCGTCGTCGAACTCCACGTTCCAGCTCCGGCGCAACCGCGCGGCGAGGTCCTTCGCCTTCGGCGACAGATCGGCGTTGCGCGACAGCGGGAGCACGGCCGCCTTCACCGGGGCCAGGCGGCGGTCCAGCTTCAGCACCGTGCGCTTCTCCATGACGCCCTTGGCATTCGGCGCCTCGTCCTCGCTGTAGGCGTCGATGAGGAACGCCATGAGCGAGCGGGTCAGACCCGCCGCGGGCTCGATCACGTACGGGGTGTAGCGCTCGCCCGAGTTCTGATCGAAGAAGCTCAGCTCGGTGCCCGAGTGCTCGGAGTGCGTCTTCAGGTCGAAGTCGGTGCGGTTGGCGACGCCCTCCAGCTCACCCCACTCGCCGCCCTGGAAGTGGAAGCGGTACTCGATGTCGACCGTGCGGGTCGAGTAGTGCGACAGCTTCTCCTTCGGGTGCTCGTAGAGCCGCAGGTTCTCCGGATCGATGCCCAGGTCGGTGTACCAGGCCAGGCGGGTGTCGATCCAGTACTGGTGCCACCGCTCGTCCTCGCCCGGCTTGACGAAGAACTCCATCTCCATCTGCTCGAACTCGCGGGTGCGGAAGATGAAGTTGCCCGGGGTGATCTCGTTGCGGAAGCTCTTGCCGATCTGGGCGATACCGAACGGCGGCTTCTTGCGCGCGGTGGTCATCACGTTCGCGAAGTTGACGAAGATGCCCTGCGCGGTCTCCGGCCGCAGGTAGTGCAGCCCCTCCTCGGACTCGATCGGGCCGAGGTAGGTCTTGAGCATCATGTTGAAGTCGCGGGGCTCGGTCCACTTGCCGACCGTGCCGCAGTCCGGGCAGCCGATGAGCTCCATCGCCACGCTGTCCGGATCGTCGATCTTGTTCTTCTCCGCGTACGCCTCCTGCAGGTGGTCCTGACGGTGGCGCTTGTGGCAGTTGAGGCATTCGACCAGCGGATCGTTGAACACGCTCACGTGGCCGGAGGCCACCCACACCTGGCGCGGCAGGATGATCGAGGAGTCCAGGCCCACCACGTCGTCGCGGCCGGTGACCATGGCCCGCCACCACTGGCGCTTGATGTTCTCCTTGAGCTCGACGCCCAGCGGACCGTAATCCCACGCCGACCGGGTGCCTCCGTAGATCTCGCCGCTGGGGTACACCAGACCCCGGCGCTTGGCGAGATTGGCGACGGTGTCGACCTTGGACTTGGGTGCCACGACTGACGGTCTCCCTGTGTGCTGCGAAAACGATTCGATCCAGCCTATAGGCACGGTTCCCGGCCCCGCGCGGCAGGACCGGATGCCCCACGCGGACGACTCTCCGAAATAAGATTTCGGCAGACTCGCGGGACACGGACCACCCAGAATTGACATGCGCACCTGTGCATATCAAAATGGGATCGGTTTCCAATAAGGAGTTGGTTCGATGACCGCCGACAGCGGTGTCCCCGCGCGTCGCAGCCGCGTCGCCGTGGAGGCGCCCACCCCGATCCCCCACGATCCGTATCCCTACCGCGCGCCCACCGCGCCGATCGTGCCGCCGCGCGCCATTCTGGACGGGGCGGGCGAGCTGCTGCGGGCGCTCGCGGCCCCGGTCCGGATCGCCATCGTGCTCCAGCTGCGCGAATCCCCGCGCTGCGTCCACGAACTGGTCGACACGCTGGGTGTCACGCAGCCGCTGGTCAGCCAGCATCTGCGCATTCTCAAGTCGGCGGGCGTGGTGCGCGGGGAGCGCACCGGCCGCGAGGTCATCTACGAACTGGTCGACGATCATCTGGCACGCATCGTCGTCGACGCCGTCGCACATGCCGAGGAAGGGTGATTCGTGCCGGACAACACGGGCACTACCGAGAAGACCGTCGGGGTCCGCAGTACTCGCCAGCGCAGCGCCATCGCGGCGCTGCTCGGTGACATCGAGGAGTTCCGCTCCGCCCAGGAGTTGCACGACGAGCTGCGCCGCCGCGGTGAGGGCATCGGCCTGACCACCGTCTACCGGACGCTGCAGTCGCTGGCCGAGGCGGGCAAGGTGGACGTGCTACGCACCGACACCGGCGAGTCGGTTTACCGCCAGTGCTCGAAGGGCCATCACCATCACCTGGTGTGCCGCCACTGCGGCCGCACGGTGGAGGTGGAGGGCCCGACCGTGGAGGCGTGGGCCGAATCCGTGGCCTCCGACCACGGTTTCACCGACATCAGCCACACCATGGAGGTCTTCGGCACCTGCCAGAGTTGCGCCGGCGCCCGCGACGGCCGTGTCTGCTGAGAGGTGCAGACGAGTATTGCCAGAGCAATGCTTGATTTCGGGAGTACATGGGTAACTCCATGTACTCACGTCGAACTAGCTTGCGATTGGTGTGAAATCGGCATGTGCGGACGTTCTGTGCCGCAACGGGTTTCGTCTTGCCGTCCCCCCGGTAAGCGGCATGAGGGATGTCCAGCGCCCGGCTAGGCGGGCCGCGATGTTTTTTGCCATTCGGCGGGCTCGGTCTGGCCATCGCTGTGGAAGGCGACCAATCCCGGCGGAGTTCGGGATCGAATACCTGGCGACCGAGGGTTTGTTCGCCGTTTGGAGGGAGATCGTGTGGGTTTCGGTGGAGGTCACAGGCATGCGCTGCGGGCAGCGATCGGGGTCGTTGCCGTGGCGGCTGCGCACGCGGCCGTCGGTGGCATGGCAAGTCCTGCTGGGGCGTTGCCGACCGCGGGCATCGGCGTCCATGCCGCGACCGTCGACGACGCTCTGATCGCTCAGGCTCGTGCCCGTGCCGACTACGCCCATGGCCGCACCAGGGTAGTAACCGGGTTCCTCACGCCCCAAGGGGAATGCGACAAGATCAAGCGCGACGCCACCGACGCTGTCGATGCTGCGGTGAAGAAGGCTGCCGCTGCGAAGGATCCCGCCTCCGCAGCCCGCGCCGACGCCGATGCCGCCAGAGCCGCTGTCCCGCCCTATGCCTGCTTCGTCCGCGTCCTCCCCGCGATGATCAACACCCCTGGAATCGCAACCAAGTTTGCGAACTACCTCAAAGAAGTGCTCCCACGTGCCCGGAAAGCGGAAACAGAAGCCCAGGCGGCCGCCGACGCTGCCGACGCCGCGGCGGAGTCTCCGGCCGACGTCGAGTTGGCCAATGACGCTGCGGCAGCAGAGGATGCGGCCGCACTGGCTACGGTTCGTGTCCGGGAATCCGATGCCTCGGAACCTACGAAAATCAAGAAGATCGACCAATGACGGTGCCGCTATCCGCTGGATGAGCGCACCTTCGGGGGCGGACGACCTTCCGAACACAACTGAAGTGCGCGGTCGGCGGCAGTATGTTGCGTTCGGTCGGCCGCGCGGGTCGGCGCCCGATCCCGTCCGAGTGCCAGGCCCCCCGATGACAGAGAACAGAGGAACACTGACGAGATGACCAACCGCTGGGTCGGAGTGACCATCGACTGCGTCGACGTGAAACGGGTGGCGGGCTTCTGGAGTGCGCTACTGGACCGCCCGGAGGGGCCGTCCAACCCTGGCTGGGTCTACCTCGGCCATCCCGGCGATCCGCAGCCTCGCCTGGTCTTCCAACCCGTGACCGAGCCCAAGCACGGCAAGGTTCGCCTACACCTCGACGTTGCAGTCGACGACATCGACCGGGGCATCGCTCAGGTCATCGCTCTCGGCGGCAGGTGCACCGGCGAACGACACGACTACGACGAGGGTGTAGTCGTCGTGATGGCCGATCCCGAGGAGCATGAGTTCTGCCTGGTCCAGTACTACTGATTCACCCGGACGCCGCAGGTCATCTCGTATCACGTATCGACCTGTCATCGGCATGTGCGCGCGTTGAGTTGTCATGTGCCCGAGGCCATATAGGCGGCGAGGATGTAGTTGGGGTGGTGGTCGAGGTTGGTACGGGCGCGGTCATAGCGCATGGTGGTGCGGGGGTCGGCGTGGCGGGCGGCGATCTGGACGTCGCGCACGAGAATTGAGCAGAATCGGTCCGCGTCCGCGGTCGCTGATCGCGCGGTCGATGCCGCGTCCCACGGCTGGCGGCAAGGGAATCGGCACAACCTTGCTGCCCTTGCCGACCACGCGCAGCACGCGGTGGCTGTGTTCCTTGCCGAGATCATCGACATCGCAGCTGCAGGTTTCGAAGATCCGCAGCGGCAGCGCCACGGGCGCCCTGACGGTCATGCAGTAGGAGCACCGACCCGCTCGGTCGTCGGTCCCGCGCGGGGTCTGTCGGCAACCCCTCGTCGCGAGACACCCTCGGCGGCAACGTGTTTCCGCAGCCTGCGACCTTTTCAGCCGTCGGCTCCGAATGAGGCAGCGGCGATGGCGGGGCCAGCCGATTCGGGCGACTGACCAACGCGCGATATGCGGCAGAAGAGTGCGTTTTCCGACGACTACTGCCGCGGTGTGTCGACTTACCCTCCGGGCACTTCGGAAACGCAGTTGCTGCGTCGGCAGTTCGCCAGGATCGCGTCGTGTATGTACTGCGATAACCCTGCAGCCATGTCGTCGTAGTTGAGGCCGAGTCGGCGATTGGCGCGGTACTCCTCGGCCAATCGCCGATGCGTGTCGAAATCGCAGTCGTGGAACCAGCGTTCGAGGTGACGGCGGTGTCGTTCGGCGAGATCCATGACGGCCGGATCCTCGGCCGCGGTGCCTGCCCGCATCGCGTCGGCGAGGGATTGGTGAATCTCGCGTTGCTCGGCGCGCAGGTCGAGCCAGTCCTGCTTGGTGTATCGGGTGGTCCGGTCCCGGCGCTGAGCGAACTCCGGCAGTCCGCCCCAGCGTCGTTCGGCTTCGTCGGCAGCGTCGACGAGACGGTCGCCGCCGAACACCTCGAGTCGTTCCGCGGGGGTGAGGGTGATGCCCGCCTTACGGGCGCTCAACTCCTTGTCGATCAGCGCGACCATGGCTTGATGCCGGAAGATCCTGTCGCTCAACAGTTCGTGTTGGCGCCGCAGGTGATCCTCGTCGGAGAGGCGGGAATCGTTGAGCATGGACGCGATGTCTTCGAGGCCGAAATCGAGCTCACGGTAGAACAGAATCCGCTGCAGTCTCTCGAGGTCGCTGTCGCTGTAGAGACGGTATCCGGTCGCGCTGCGCCCGCCGGGTTGGAGCAGACCGATCTCGTCGTAGTAATGCAAGGCCCTAACCGATATGCCGGTCGACTGCGCGACCACGCCAACAGTGTGTTCTACAGGTTCCATGTCTGTCACTGTGCCGCCTCACGTAACGAGAGAGTCAAGGCACGAACCATCGCGGCAACGAATGCCGCGTGGACAGACTAGGACCACGTGATCGAGGAGGGTGTTGTGCGAGTGTTGTGTACCAGGCTGCTGGCATTGGTTGTGAGCATGGTAGTCGCGGATGCGATTCTCGCTGGCAACGCAGCCGCGATCACCGGTGGCGCGACGGTCGAGGCCGGAGGATTCCCCTTCATGGTCACCGTGCGCCCCGACCAACCCGACGGGCGCCCCAACGTCGTCACCAGCCCGCTCTACCTGAGGAGATGGGTCGAAGACAACGCCCGGGGCACCCTCCGGCAAGAATCCTGAGGCTTCACCGCGCGGGATGCGGCATACCGCGCATTGGCCGCCGGGACGGCGTCGTGACCGAATCGTTCGCGTGGCGTGTTCTCGTCGACCGCTTCCATCCAGGCGCTCTACTGTCTCGAAGACTGTTCGTTGGTTCAGCCCTAGCTCAGCACTCGCGAAGAGGGACACAGTGACAGTTGCGAAAGTTCTCGGCATTCTCGCCTGCGCAATCCTTGCGCCCCTAACATTTGCCGCAGTAGTCGCGGCCGAGCCGGCTAAAGACTTCAACGGCTATCAATGCGACGCTGTCACCGTCCGCTATGTCGAAAAAGAGAAGGTCTCGCTACCGGACGGCGACAAGACGGTCAAGGTGTACAACGCTGTCGCCACCGGCTGCGTGGTCAAGGGGGAGGCACCCCGGAAAGGTGCGACGAAGAAGGGTCAGAATCTGGCTATCCGCAGCGACGACGTGGAAAGCCCGGCCGAAGGATCCGACAAAGCCTTTACAGGAAGGTATCTGGTGGCCTGCCTGAAGATGGACGCCGGAGACGGCACGGGCACGGTGACCGGAACCCACTGCCATGTCGTCCACCCCAGCGGCGGCGAACCACTCGTGTAGCTCGGGCTTTCATTCATGGAGCAGCAGCGGTGGCATCGTGAAACACCAAATTGTGGATACCGTTGTATTTCATGCGTTGCAGAGCGGCGACCTCGATGCATCGACCGGATTTGTTGCGACGAAGGCCACCGAGGGCTACCAGGCCGGTGACCCCCGCCGGACAGGTCGCATTGGTGGATGTCGTCGAGCCGATGCTCGAGCGCGGTCGAGCTGAAGTCCTGCCCGGGATTGTCGCGCAGGAAATCCTCGACCATTCCCCGCAACCCGCCCGAGGGCAATTTCTCCGGCTTGGTCTCGCGCACGGGCAGTCGGGTGGATATTGCGACATGCGGGATTCCGTTGTCGATACGCACAACCCGAATCTCCGCCGGGCAGCTATGTGCACAAAGCTATTGCGGTCGGATAATGCCTGAATTAGTCTGCGCGTCAGTAGTACATCGGCAGCGCTATCCGGACGAGTCGCCAGGAACCTAGCTGTTCCATATCAGGCGAGCACTCGGGCGGTTGGCGCGGTGCCAGGCGATCGCGGCGGACTGCAAGGCGCACCGAAGCCGGACTGCCGCAACGGTCGGTCACGCACCGAGGAAGACAAGTCGACAGCGCACAAGGCTGTCCGGTGAATATTCATTTTCCACTGCCGCAGGTCCACAACCGTGGACATCGAGCTTCGAGGCCGACGCGAACACGTCGACACACGCCACCTGCGACACCACATTCGAGATCTATGTTCCTGAGCAACTGCACGAGATAGGACAGTTCGGATGGATGCGCGAAAGCCAGCGCGATGGAAGACCGGATTTCTGCCGACGGTGGCGGCACTGACGGTGTGTGCCGCAGCGGCCTTCGGCCAGGGGACAGCCAAGGCGGATCCGGCGACCGGACCGCTGCCGGTGCCGTTCGATCTCGGCGCGGGGATTCTACCGGGCCTGTTTCCCGAGAACCCACCCCCCGGCGCCAATGACTGGAACTGCAAACCGACTGCGGCGCATCCGAATCCGGTCGTGTTGGTGAACCCGACCGCGACCACACAGGCACTCGCGTGGCAGGCGGGCTCACCCTATTTGAAGAACAACGGCTACTGCGTCTATACGTTCAACTTCGGCAATACCTGGTGGCTGCCGGAACTGCCGCTGCAGGCCCTCGACGACATCCGCAAATCGGGCCGGGTCCTGGCATCGTTCGTCGATCGAGTCCTCGCCGCGACCGGCGCGACCAAGGCAGACCTGGTCGGCGCGTCGCAGGGCGGCGGTGTGCTGCCGCTGTACTACCTCAACGTGCTCGGCGGAAACGCGAAGGTGGACAAGATGATCGGCCTCGGGCCCGCCAACCACGGCACCACCCTGAGCAATCTGGTGTATCTGCGCAGCTTCGTGCCACCGGTGGGCTGGTGGATCTACGACCTGATCGGCGCGGCGTGGCCCGCCTTGACCCAGCAGGCGATCGGTTCCGAGCTGAATGCGGAGGTCTACGGACAAGGAGACACCCGTCCCGGCGTCACCTACACGACCATCGTCACCCGAAACGACGAGATAGTCACCCCTTACGACCAGCAGTTTTTGCACGGTCCCGAGGTAACCAACATCCTGCTGCAAAACGACTGCCCCGATGACCGATCCGAGCACGTCGCGCTGATGTACAACGAACGCGCCTGGCGATACGTCCTCAACGCCTTGTCCCCATCGACCGCCGTGCCAGTCCCCTGTTTTCCGGTAGCGCCGTTCTTCCCGAACGTCCGCTGACTCCAGGGTGAGGAATTGTTGATCGTCGATGTCGCCGACGAGTATCTGCGGCATCCGCGGTTCGGCCGTGATGCGGCCGGTGGAGGCGTATTCGACGCGATCACGCCGGGTAGCACCCGCTCAGGCCAGCCGGGCATGCAGTTCGTGCTCGAGGGTCTCCAGCGATCTGCCCCGGGTCTCGGGCACGTATCGGGCGACGAAGACGATCGCCCCGACGCCGAGCGCGGCGAACAGGAAGAAGGTGCCGGAGATGTGGATGGCGCCGACCAGTACCGGGAGCAGCAGGCCGATGGCGAAGTTCGTCAGCCACAGCACCAGCGCGGTGAGCCCGAAGCCGAAGCCGCGCAATCGGAGCGGAAAGATCTCCGACAGCATCAACCACGTGACCGGGGAGATCGCCCCCTGCTGGAATACCAGGAAGGTCGCGGTCAGCACGAGTACTACCGAGGCCCGGCCCGCACCCGGCGGCAGCACCAGCGAGAAGACGCCGATCAGCAGTAGCGCGGTGGTGGTGCCGACCTGCCCTGCCAGCAGCAGCGGACGCCGATTCTTCTTGCCCAACAGGTAGATTCCGACGATGGTGGCCAGCACGGAGATGACGCCGTTGGCGGTCTGAGCGACGAGCGCGCCGTTGGTGGAGAATCCGGAGTCGGCGAGAATCCGCGAGCCGTAGTACATGATCGAGTTGACGCCGGTGATCTGCTGCACGATCGCGATACCGATTCCGATGAACACCAGCCGCCGAATCCATCGCGTGGCCAGGTCGGCCCAGCCGCCCGTGCGAGATCGCTTGTCCTCCATCGCAAGCTCACGCACCTCGGCGAGCTCGGTGGCGGCGCGCGGGGCCGGCCGGATCTGCTCGAGCACCGCGCGAGCCTCGGCGAACCGGTCGTGCGCGGCGAGCCAGCGAGGGCTTTCCGGCATCGCGAGCATGCCCAGCCACAGCGCCACGGCCGGGAGCGTGGCGACTACCAGCATCCACCGCCAGATCCCGGCGTGCTCACCCCAGACATTGCCGATGATCGCGTTGATCGTGTAGGCGAGCAGTTGCCCGGACACGATCATCAGCTCGTTCTGGGTGACCAGCCGTCCGCGGCGTTCCGCGGGCGCGCATTCGGCCAGGTAGGTGGGAACGGTCACCGATGCGCCGCCGACGGCCAGGCCCAGGATGAACCGAAACGCCACCAGCACACCCGTACCGGGGGCGAGGCTGGAGCCCACGGTGCCGATGACGAACACCGCGGCCAGCACCAGGATGAGACGACGGCGGCCGTGCCGGTCCGACAGCCGACCGCCGAAGAACGCGCCACCGGCCGCGCCGAACAGCAGCGAGCTCGTGACCACACCTTCGGTGAACGGTCCGAGATGCAGATCCCGGCTCAGCGGAGCGAGCGCACCGTTGATGACGCCGGTGTCGTAGCCGAACAGCAAGCCCCCGAAGGTCGCAACGATCATCAGGACGCGCAAGCGCCGCCGGTATGGTTGCCGTCGCTCTCCGGCGCCGATGACACCGGCCCGCATGCTCATGCCACGCTTCCCGGCACGTCCACCCCACGCGCATTGAGGAATTCGCGGGTGCGCTTGGCGATCGGCAGCGGCACCTCCGGTGCACAGGGGTACAGATCCTGCTCGACGATCACGAACAGGTCGGCATCCAGGTCGGACAGCGCCTCGACCACCGCCACCGGATCGGGCACACCGGCCGGTGGCTCCACGCACACCCCGCGCGAGACCGCCTCACCGAATGAAAGATTCTCCGCCGCAACGGCGTCCAGCACGGTCGGATCCATCTGTTTGATGTGCACGTAGCCGATCCGCTCGCCGTACCGGCGGATCAGATCCACCGCGTCGCCGCCCCCGTAGGCGACGTGCCCGGTGTCCAGGCACAGATTCGCGTAGCGCGCGTCGCTCTCGTTCAGGTAGCGCTCGATCTCGGACTGGGATTGGATGTGGCTGTCGGCGTGCGGGTGCAGCACCAGCCGCACGCCGTACTCCTCGACCAGGATCTTGCCGAGTTCGCTTGCGCGGCGGCCGAATCCGGCCCACTGCTCGGAGGTCAGCTCCGGCGATTCGGTATAGGCGCCGGTCTTCTCGTCCCGGTACATCGGCGGAATGAACACCAGGTGATGCGCACCGGCCGCGGCGGTCAGCTCCGCGACCCGCCGGGTGGCGGCCACCGTATCGTCCCACTCCCGCGGCCGATGCAGCGCGCCGAACGTGGTGCCGCCCGACACCCGCAGCCCACGGGCGTCGACCTCCTCGGCCAGCCGCCGCGGATCGGTGGGCAGATAGCCGTAGGGTCCCAGCTCGAACCAGGTGTAACCGGCCACCACCAGCTCGTCGAGGAAGCGCGTGTACGGAATCTGACCCTCGTCGTCGGCGAACCACACACCCCACGAGTCCGGTGCCGAGCCCAGACACAGATTGCCGAGGATATGAGGCGGTGACGTCGTTGTCATAACTGGAACTCCCTGGAAAGTGGGACCTATCGCGCTCTACTAGCGCGCTCTAGTCCGTTACTATGGTGGCGATCACAGACGATGTCAAGGCTGGAGAGGACCACCGGTGACCGACTCGCGAACCGCGCGCAGACGTGGCAAGCCGACGATGGCGGATGTCGCCGCGCACGCCGGAGTATCGCGCGCCCTGGTCTCGCTGGCGTTCCGCGATCGGCCGGGCGCCAGTGCACAAACCCGCGACCGGATCTTCCGCGCCGCAGACGAACTCGGGTACCGGCCCGACACCGCCGCTCGCCTGCTTGCCCGCAGCCACAGCGGCGTCATCGGGGTCGTGGTCACCATGCGCAACCTGTTCCACGCCGACCTGGTCGACGGAATCTACCCGATCGCGGCGGAATTGGGCTACGACATCCTGCTGGCCGCCACCGCACCCACCCGCAATGAACGACAGGTCGTCGAGTCGCTGCTCGGCCATCGCTGCGAGGGCCTGATCCTGCTCGGGCCCACACTGACCAGCGAGCAATTGGCCACCGTCGGAAGACAAGTGCCCACCGTGGCCATCAGCCGCAGCGCACCGGGTACCGGCGTCGGCGCCGTCCATGCCGCCGAAGCCCACGGCGTGCGCCAGGTGATCGACTATCTCGTCGAACTCGGGCACACCGACATCGCCCATATCGACGGCGGTTCCGGCTCCGGCTCCGCCGCTCGCCGCCGCGCCTACCGCACCGGCATGCAGCGCCACGGACTCGCCGACCGTATCCGCATCCTGCCCGGCGACCACACCGAAGCCTCCGGCCTCGCCGCCGCGACCACCCTGCTCACCGCCGACACTCCCCTACCCACAGCCGTTTTCGCCAGCAACGACCGCACCGCGGTCGGGCTGCTCGACGGGCTCCGGCGCGACGGCCTGCGGCCACCGCGCGACATATCCATCGTCGGCTACGACGACAGCCCCCTCGCCCAGCTCATCCACATCGACCTCACCACCGTCAACCAGGACCCCGCCCGACAAGCCGAACACGCCGTCCGCGCCCTCGCCGATCGCCTCGAAAACCCCGACACC
Organism: Nocardia terpenica; assembly: GCF_013186535.1. Lineage (NCBI taxonomy): Bacteria > Bacillati > Actinomycetota > Actinomycetes > Mycobacteriales > Nocardiaceae > Nocardia > Nocardia terpenica. Next base: position 1,301,227 of record NZ_JABMCZ010000001.1, on the reverse strand, counting down.
CCAGCCCGCGACGTTGCCGTCCAACCCAAACTCGTCGTCCGCGGCACCTCCGGACCACCCCCGAATCGGACGGATACCGGGATCCTCCCCTGACCCGGCTGGCAATGAAGCCGATAATGAAGACGGCCCCCGAAGGACCACCGCGCATGCCCGCCATGCACACGGGTTATGCGTGCCACGAAATGAGCGCCACGTGGCAGGGTGGTTCATTCCGATCCCTTCGAGCGTGGTGCAGAACCTGTTCGAGGCTCGGATGCTCGCGGATATCTGGTGTGCGCGGGACCCGGGCAGTGTCGTATCGTGGTCGAGTTCCCGTGCTTCCTTCTGTAGTGGATTCGAGGTGGTGACTTATATCCCAGGCCATGTAGCCGTCCGTGTTCCCCCACGTCCTGATTTCCGAACGTGTCCGGGGGCGGACGTCGCGCTGGCCTGAGTTGCGTCACCACCCCTGCAGTTTTCTGTCATTTCCCGGGTGCAGCTCTGCCGACTGCCCTGGGTTTCGTGTTGTCCGGTCCTGGTGTGGTCGACGGCGAGCTCCCCGATTCCTGAACCGGGAGTCCTACCGTGAATTCCTCCGCGCTCGACAACGAGCCCGAGCCAACCCCCGAACCTTCGGCTCGAACCCCGCTCGACGTGTCCTCGAAGATCGCCCTCGCGGTCGTTCTGACCGGCGAACTCATGAGCATCCTCGACGATTCGGTCGTCCTCACCGCTCTTCCTACGCTCCAGCAGTCACTCGGCACCGGACCAGCGGGGTTGCAGTGGCTGACCGCGGGTTACGCGCTGACCTTCGCGCTCGGGCTGATCACCGGCGGCAGGCTCGGCGACATCTACGGCCGCCGCAAGACCTTCCTGCTCGGCACCGTCGGGTTCACCCTCGCCTCGCTGCTGTGCGGCATCGCGGCCGACCCCGGCATGCTGATCGCCGCCCGCGTACTCCAAGGCGGAGCCGCCGCCGTGATGATCCCGCAGGTTCTGGCCACCCTCCACGTCACCTTCGACGGCGAAAACCGCAGCAGGGCCTTCGGCCTCTACGGAGCCGTCCTGCCGATGGCCAACGTCTTGGGTCCGATCCTGGGCGGCTTACTCACCGAGGCCGACCTGTTCGGACTGTCCTGGCGGCCGATCTTCCTGATCAACGTGCCCATCGGGCTCACCGTGATCATCCTCGGACGCAAGTTCATCACCGAGTCGACCGCGGCGAAGGCCGACCGACTCGACCTCGCCGGCATGCTGCTGTCCGCGATCGCGATGGTGCTGATCGTCTTTCCGCTCACCGAAGGCCACGCCCACGGCTGGCCGCTGTGGTGCTGGGCCATGGTCGCCGGTGGTCTGCTTGTGCTCGGCGTCTTCCTGCGCCACCAACAGCGCCGCACCGACGATGCCCCGCTGGTAGTGCTGTCGCTGTTCAACGGCAGACAGTTCGCTGGTGGTCTTTCCGCGCAGCTGATGCTGGGCCTGCTGTGCGGACTGTTCTTCATGACCTGGACGCTGTATTTGCAGCGTGGCCTGGGCATGAGCCCGGTGACAGCAGGTCTGGCCTTCGTGCTGCTCGCTCTCGGCGAGCTGGCCGGTGCGATCACCACGACGAAGACCGCCGGACGCTTCGCGCGTCGCCTGCCCCAGACCGGAGCCCTGATCACCCTCGCCGCGATCACGGCCTACGGGATCCAGATCAGCAGCGCGCGAGCCGATTCGACGCTGCTCACGATGACGGCCCCCGTTCTGCTACTCGGGTTCGGCCTCGGCATGATCGGCGGACCGATCGCCGATCTGACTCTCGCGAAGGTTCCGCACGAGCACGCCGGTTCGGCCTCTGGCCTGTTCAACACCGCACTCCAGCTGGGCTACGCCCTCGGTATCGCACTGACCGGCCTCGTGTTCTTCTCCGCCACCGGCGACTCACCCACGAGCACGCTCAACCGCGCCGCGTTCACCGGCGTGCTGTGGTGGGTCGCAGCCGCCTTGACAGTGATGTGGGCCTTGATGTTCTGCCTGCCCCGGCGCGCGGACGGCTGAGCCGAAGATTCCGCGGGACGGTGCCCTCCCGCACGCACACCGCACTGTCGCCGGTCGATACGCCACCGATAGTGCTGGTTACGCGGAGATGCTCGCCGCGGGAAGGCGATTCGCTGATCGAGTGCCACGTGCATTGCATGCGTGGTATCGCAAGTTAAACGACTCCAAAAGCAGTCCTATATCATTGCCCATTCTCTTGTTTCCTCGAATGCCCTCGATATGTCAATCGCGATTCGTGATTAATACTTCCAGTTGGAATGAATTCGTGTCACACTCGCTAACAGTTCCTTTACGGCCGACCTATCACTCGGATCGACGCGACTCCGAGTTGAGGCTTCGAGTTGAGAGGGTTTGCGATGGCCGCCTCGCAGCAGACCGAGAGTCGGGCGGCGAGGCGGCGTTCACCCGTCGAGCGACATCCCCGTCGCAACCGACTACTCGCCGATCCGATCGTACGGAAATCTGTGCGACACGCTGTTTTTCGGGCACCACCATCGATAGCTGAGATGAGGATTCCCACCGTGACTGCCGAACATGAGAAATATTACCGACGCCCCAACGAGTTCCGACACTGCCCGATGGGCCGGGCGGGGGAGCCTCTATGACGGCTTTGTCCTCTGCGGCCGAGGCCGTGATCGGAATCAGTCCGTTCGGCGAGCCCAATGCACGGCTCGTCGCTGCGATCTGCGCAGCGGGGGGTCTCGGGGTGCTCGATCTGGGTACGGGGGACCGGCGAGCCCGGCAGGAACTGGCCAGGGCCGGACGTTGGCCTCCGGGGCCGTTCGGGGTGCGGCTGGGGGGTAGCTGTGCGCTCGATCCGGTCGAGCTGGCCGGGGAGGGCGCGGACATCAGCACGGTGGTGCTGGACGCGGACGCTCGGTGGCGGCCCGCCGAACTCCGCTCCCGCTTCCGAGTGCTGGTCGAGGTGACCAGTTCGGAGGAGGCATTGCGCGCGGTGCGGGACGGGGCGCACGGATTGGTCGCCCGTGGCTGCGAATGCGGTGGCCGAATCGGTGAGCTGACCACATTCGTTCTGCTCCAGCAGTTGTTGTCGGCGGAGGCAGTGGATGTTCCGATTTGGGCGTGTGGCGGAATCGGTCCCCGGTCCGCGGCCGCGGCCGTTGTCGGCGGTGCGGCCGGTGTCGTGCTGGATACCCAGTTGGCGTTGCTGGCCGAGTCGAACGTGCCCGGGGAGGTCGCCGCCGCGATCCGCACCATGGATGGCTCCGAGACCACTGTGGTCGACGGGTTCCGGGTGCTGCGCAGGCGCGGGCACGATGCCGTACCGGATCCGGAGGGCCCCGACGTCCGGGGTCGGCTGGGCGCCCGCGATCTACGCGCTCAATTGCTGCCGATCGGTCAGGACGGCTTTCTCGCCGCACGGTTCGCCGAGCAGTGGGGTGATGCCGGGACGGCGGTACGGGCGGTGACCGAGGCCATTCACGACGCGGTGCGAGGCGATGCGCTCGCGGAGGTGCTTGTCCCGGACTCCCCGATGAGCCGCGCACTGGGCACCTCACTCCCCGTCGTGCAGGGGCCGATGACCCGGGTCAGCGACCAAGCGCTGTTCGCTGAACAGGTCGCCGCCGAGGGCGGGCTGCCGTTCATCGCGTTGGCGCTGGCCGACCGAGAGCAGACCCTTGCTCTGCTGGAGCAGACCCGCGACGTGCTCGGTGGGCGGCCCTGGGGGGTGGGGGTGCTCGGCTTTGCGCCGGAGGAGATCCGGGCTGCCCAGCTCGAGGTCATTCGCGCCATCCGCCCGCCGTGTGCGATCGTCGCGGGCGGGCGGCCCTCGCAGGCGTCGGCCCTGGAGGAGGTGGGCATCGAGGCGTTCCTGCATGTGCCGTCCGCCGGTTTGCTGAAACAGTTTCTGGATGCGGGCGCGCGCAAGTTCGTCTTCGAGGGTGCCGAGTGCGGCGGGCATGTCGGACCTCGTGCCAGCTTTCCGCTGTGGGAAGCGCAGATCGACGTCCTGATCAAGTACCTGGATGGAACCTCCGAGTCGGCCGACGGGCTGCGGGTGTTGTTTGCCGGTGGAATCCACGACTCGCGGTCCGCGGCCATGGTGGCCGCGCTGGCCTCCCCACTGGCAGCGCGCGGGGTGGCCATCGGCGTGTTGATGGGCACCGCTTACTTGCTGACCGAACAAGCGGTGAGCTGTGGCGCTATCGAGCCGGTGTTCCAGGACCAGGTGGTGACCGCGCGGCAGACCGTGCTCCTGGAGACCGCGCCCGGCCACGCCACCCGGTGCGTGCGCAGCCCGTTTACCGACACCTTCCTGGCCGTCAAGGACGAACTGCGCGAGCAGGGCGCCACCGACCGGCAGGTATGGGAGACGCTCGAAAGCCTCAACCTCGGCCGGTTGCGGCTGGCCAGCAAGGGAATCGAACGAGTCGGCGACACGCTGGCCCGGGTCGACCGCGACCGTCAGGTCGCCGAGGGCTTGTTCATGGCCGGTCAGGTCGCCGCCCTGCGCGGCGAGGTCACCACGATCCGCGCGCTACACGAGTCGGTGAGCACGGCGGCAGCGGCGTACTTCGTCCGGCGCGCGGCCGACCTGCGGACGCGGTTCAGCGAGCGGGGCGGCGAGCCGCAGGCCCCCGCCCCGCTCGATATCGCGGTGATCGGGATGTCCTGCATGTTCCCGGGAGCGCCGGACCTGGCCAGTTTCGGGGCCACCGTGGTCGGCGGGGTGGACACGATCACCGAGGTGTCACCCGACCGCTGGGATCCGGCGATCTATTACGCGCCGGACGGCGCCGACGGGACGTCCGCGTCGAAATGGGGCGGGTTCCTGCCGGACATCCCGTTCGACGCGCTGCGCTACGGCATCCCGCCGACCGCGTTGAGCAGTATCGAGCCCGTGCAGCTGCTGGCTTTGGAGGCAGCGTGGCGATCACTCGTCGATGCCGGATACGGCGAGCGGGTTTTCGATCGGTCACGAACGTCCGTGATCTTCGGCGCCGAGTCCGGTAGCGACCTGTCCAGTACGATTTCGCTGCGTGCCTGCCTGCCGGGCTATCTCGGTGAGCTGCCTGCCGCGCTGGACGCCCAGCTGCCCAAGCTGACCGAGGACTCGTTTCCCGGGATGCTGGCCAACGTCATCGCCGGGCGGATCGCGAATCGGCTCGGTCTCGGCGGCGCCAACTACACGGTGGACGCGGCATGCGCGTCCTCGCTGGCGGCGGTGGACGCGGCCTGTAGGGAATTGGCCCTCGGCACCAGCGACGTGGTGCTGTGCGGCGGCGCCGACCTGCATAACGGGATCGGTGACTATCTGCTCTTCTCGTCGGTGCATGCCCTGTCGCCCACCGGCCGGTCGCGCTCCTTCGATGATTCGGCGGACGGCATCGTCCTCGGCGAGGGTGTGGCCTGCGTGGTGCTCAAGCGGCTGGCCGACGCCGAACGCGATGGCGACCGGATCTACGCGGTCATCAAGGGGGTGGGCAGGTCGAGCGACGGCAGGTCGATGGGCCTGACCGCGCCGCGGCCGCAGGGGCAGCGGCTTGCGCTGGAACGGGCGTATCGCAATGCGGGTATCTCGCCCGCCGAGGTCGGACTGCTCGAGGCGCACGGTACGGGGACGATGGTGGGTGACCGCACCGAGTTGGCCGTCCTGACCGACGTGTTCACCGATGCGGGCGCGAATCCCGGTGGTTGCGTGCTGGGTTCGGTGAAATCGCAGATCGGGCATACGAAGTGCGCGGCAGGCATGGCCGGTCTGATCAAGACCGCGTTGGCGTTGCGCTCCGGGGTGTTGCCGCCCACGCTGCATGTGACGCGGCCGAACTCGGGGTGGGACGCCGAGTCCAGCCCATTCGTGTTCCACGCCGCGGCGCGGCCGTGGGCTGCCGCCCCCGCGCAGCGGGTTGCCGGGGTGAGCGCGTTCGGCTTCGGCGGCACCAACTTTCACGTCGTCCTGCGAGCCTATGAGGGCGGGGCGCCGTCGAAGCACGCCCTCGACGAGTGGCCCGCCGAGTTGTTCACCTTCCGGGGCGCGGACCGGCAGGCCGCTACCCGCGAGGTCGAGCGGTTGCTGAAACTGGTCGACGCCGACGAGCCATGGCGATTGCGTGATGTGGCACTGGCCGCATCGCGTCGCTCCGACTCCCGCGCCGAACCGGTGCGGATCGCGGTGGTGGCCAGCGACCTGGAACAGTTGCGCGGCCTGCTGCGCCGCGCGATAACCGGCGAAGATGACCCCTCGGGTGGTGTCTTTGTCTCCGACCCGGAATGGGACCGGGACGGTGCGGTTGCGTTCCTGTTCCCGGGACAGGGCAGCCAGAGCCCGGGGATGCTCGCCGAGTTGATGGTGACCTTTCCGGAGGTCCAGTACTACCTGCAACGTGGCCGCCGCTGGGCCGACGCCCTCTATCCGCCGGTCGCGTTCGACCTTGCCACGGCCAAGGCACAGCAGGAACGGATCACCGACACCAGGGTCGCCCAGCCCGCGCTGGGCATCGTCGGCATGGCCGCCCACGACCTGCTCACCGCGGCGGGGGTACGGCCGGACATGATGGCGGGGCACAGCTACGGCGAGCTGGTAGCGCTGTGCGCGGCCGGGGCGTTCACCCCGGATACGCTGCTGGAGCTCAGTGCCGCTCGCGCCGAAGCGATCCTCTCCTCGACCGGTGCCGACCCCGGTGCGATGGCCGCGGTGTCCGCCGGTGCGCGGGAGGTCGCCGAGGCCCTTCGCGCCGCCGATCTCGCCGACCGGGTTGTGGTGGCCAACCAGAATTCGCCGAAGGAAACCGTGGTCTCCGGCCCGAGCGCCGCGGTGGACACGGCGGTGCGGCGGCTGCACGCGGCAGGGCTGCGCGCCAAGCGAATTCGAGTCGCCTGCGCGTTCCACAGTCCGCTGCTGGGGCGCGCCCGCGAGCGCTTCGCCGACGTACTCGCGGACACACCGGTGTGCGAAGCCGAGGTGCCGGTCTGGTCCAACCGCACCGCGGCCGGATACCCCACACACCCCGAGCAGGTGCGCAGCGAACTCTCCGCCCAGATCGACGCACCCGTGCGGTTCGGGGACCAGGTCGAGGCGATGTACGCCGAGGGCGCACGGGTGTTCGTGGAGGTCGGCCCCGGTTCGGTGCTCACGGGACTGGTATCGGACATTCTCGGTGACCGTCCACATCGGACGGTGAGCTGCGAGGGCGGACGGGGCCTGACGGGGTTCCTGCGGGCATTGGCGCGGCTGGCCACGTCCGGAGTTCGAGTGGACACGGAATGGCTGTTCCAGGGACGGGACGCGATCGACGCTTATCACGCCACCTCACCGCAACGGCCTGGGTGGATCGTCAATGGGCACCGTGTCCGGACCGTCTCCGGCGCGGCGCTGGCCGGTGCGCTCGAGCCGCCGCAACGTATAGCGCTGGGGGACACTGTGTTACAGCAACGTGCCACCGTGAACAATGGCGGCGCCCTCGGCCACGACCGGGAGGCGCTGATCTCCCAGTTCTTGCGGACCAGCCAGGAAATGGTCGCCGCCCAGCGGGACGTGCTGCTCAGCTACTTCGGGGAAGCGCCACCACCGCGCGCCGCCGCGGAACTCCAGGCCGTTTCGGCGGCTGCCGAGCAAGCTCCGGTGCCGCCGCACGAAACCGTCGAGCCGAAACAGGCGTTGGTCACGCTGTCCACGGACGACATCCTGTCTGCGGTCGCGGAATTGATCAGTGAGCGAACCGGATACCCGGTCGACATGATCGAATCAGACCTTGATCTCGAGGCGGACCTGAGCATCGACTCGATAAAGCGGGCCGAGATCGTCGGGGAGCTGGTCGGGAGGATCATCCCGGCCGACACCGCCGGGGTGACCGAACTCGACGACACCGAACTGGAGGAACTGTCCAAGGCGCGAACCACTTCGGCTATCACCGAGTGGCTGCTTGCCCGCCGTGATGACGACGCCGATGCGCGAGCAACCCCGGCCCGGGACGACGGTTCGCCCGACACCATCGCGGAGAAGCCTGCCGAGCAGGCGGTTCGGCCGGGCGCGGTGCCCAAACGGCTGCTGCTGAAGGAGGTGCCGCTCCCCGCAGGCGACCTCGCACGCGGAAAAGCCCTGCACGGCAAGCGGTTCGTGATGCTGGGCTCGGGAAACGGCCTCGCCGAGAGCCTGGCGACCAGGCTCGCAGCGCTCGGCGCCGACACCGTCACCCGGGAAGCGACCCACCGGATCGGCGAGCCGGACGGCCACGTGGACGGTGTGTGGTACCTCGATGGACTCTCGGACACGGACACGCCGGTGCTGCCGGAATCGTTCCCGGTATTTCGAGCGGCTCTGCTGCGTAATCCGGAGTGGCTGGTCGCCGTGCGGTCGGCCGCCGCCGAGCCGGACGACCGCACGGCCGGGCTGCGCGGGCTGTTTCGCGCGCTGTCTCGGGAATACCCGGACACGACGGCGCGGCTCGTCGAGGTCGACCCGCGGCGCGCGCCGGACGCACTGGCCGAGGAACTGCTCGCCGAACTGCTCGCCGAGGATCGAATCCCCGTGGTGCGGCGCTGCGACGGCGTCCGGCACGGATTCGATCTCGTCGAGGCGGGTCTCGGCCCGCTCGGCGCCACCGGTGCCGGTCCTGCGGGTGATTGCACGGCGGAGGCGAGCGCGCTGGGCCTCGATCGCGAATCGGTGGTCCTGCTGATCGGCGGAGCGCGCGGGATCACCGCGCGGTTCGCGGCCACGCTCGCGGCGGCGAGCCGCTGTCGGCTCGAGCTGGTCGGGCGGACCGCCGCGCCGGTCGGCCCGGAGGATCCGGCCATCGCGGCGGCGACCGACCGCGCGGCCTTGCGCGCCGCGCTGATCGCGCAGGGCCGACGGTCGGCGGCCGACATCGAACGGACGGTCGGCGAGATCTCAGCCCAGCGCGAGATCGGGACGAGCCTGGAAGAACTGCGCGAATTGGGCAGCGACGTGCGGTACCACTCGCTGGATGTGCACGACGCCGAAGGCGTGCATCGGCTCGTGAAGGACATCCACAGCGAGCACGGCCGTCTGGACGGTCTGGTCTACGCCGCGGGCGTGATCGAGGACAAACTGGTCGCGGACAAGGACCTGGCATCCTTCCAGCGGGTCTTCGGAACCAAAGTGGACGGTGCGAGAGAGCTGCTCGACGCGGTGCAGGGACTGCCGAACGGACCGCGGTTCGCGGTGCTGTTCGGCAGCATCGCGGCGGTGCTCGGCAACCGCGGCCAAGCCGATTACGCAGCGGCCAACGACGCGCTACAGAGCCTTGGGTCGCGGTGGGCGGCTCGCACCGGCCGACGGGCGCTGACCGTCCACTGGGGACCCTGGGCGCCGGTCGGCCCGCACGGCGGAATGGTCAGCCCGGAACTGGGCCGGGAGTACGTCCGCCGAGGGATCGAGTTGATCGACCCGGAGGAAGGCGCCCTCGGCTTGCTGCGCGAGCTGGCCTGGGGTGAGCCCGCTGTCGATACGGTCGTCTACACGGCCTCCGGGTGGTGAATTCCGATGCTGGGCAACACTCCGGTCGCGATCGTGGGGATGGCGGTGATGCTGCCGGGCGCGGGTGAGCTGGGAACCTACTGGCGGAACCTGGTGGACGGGGTGGACGCGATCACCGACGTGCCCGCCAACCGATGGGACTCCGCGGTCTTCTACGAGCCGGATGCCGCGGAAGGGCCGGGGCGAGCGGACCGAATCTACTGCCGTCGCGGCGGATTCGTCGACGAGTTCGCGGAGATCGACGCGCTCCCGTTCGGGATCATGCCGAACGCGGTGCCCGGTATCGAACCCGATCAGCTGATCGCCCTGCGGGTGGCGGCCGCGGCCATCGCCGACGCGGGCGGGCAGGACCGGCTGCCGGGCGATCGGCAGCGGGTCGGCGTGATCCTCGGCCGCGGTGGTTATCTCAGCGCGGGTCAGGCTCGGCTGGCGCAGCGGGTTATCACTACCACCCAGCTGGTACGCACCCTCGGCGAGTTGTTTCCCGAGCTGAGTCCCGAGCGTCTGGACCGGGTGCGCGCGGCGTTCCACGAAAGGCTCGGACCCGAGGAACCAGGGTCGGCCGTAGGCGTGGTACCCAACTTCGTCGCATCTCGGGTCGCCAACCGGCTGGATCTGCGTGGGCCCGCGTACACACTGGACGCGGCCTGTGCCTCCTCGCTGGTCGCGGTCGATCACGCGGTGCGCGAACTCGTCAGCGGCCGTTGCGATCTGGTGCTGGCCGGCGGGGTCCATCATTGCCACGACGTGACGCTGTGGAGCGTGTTCGCCCAGTTGCGGGCGCTCTCGCCGAGCGAGCGTATTCGCCCGTTCGATCGCGGCGCCGACGGTCTGCTGATGGGGGAGGGCACCGGAGTGGTCGCACTCAAACGGCTGTCCGATGCCGAGCGGGACGCCGACCGGATCTACGCGGTGATCAGGGGCGTCGGGGTGGCCAGCGACGGCCGCAGTGCCAGCCTGCTCAACCCGGACCCACAGGGTCAGCAGCGAGCGGTGCGGCAGGCGTGGCGCGCGGCGGGCTTGGATCCGGCCGAGCCGGGCTCGGTCGGCCTGCTGGAGGCGCACGGCACCGCGACACCGGCCGGAGACGCGGCCGAATTGGCCACCCTGGGCCAGGTATTCGGCCCCGCCCACGGCGAACGCCCGGTGATCGGCTCGGTGAAGTCGATGATCGGTCATGCCATGCCCGCCGCGGGCGTGGCGGGCATGATCAAGGCCGCGCTCGCGGTGTACCACGGCGTGCTCCTGCCGACCCTGCACTGCGAAGACCCGCACCCGGCCCTGGCGAGGACCAGGTTCCAGCCGCTCGACTCCGCACGACCGTGGGAAAGCATTGGCGGACAGCGGATTCGCCGGGCCGGGGTGAACGCTTTCGGTTTCGGCGGCATCAACGCACACGTCGTCCTGGAACAGGCGCCGACCGGTGCGGTCGGCGCGGCGGTCGTTACGCCGGTTGCCGAACCCGAGCGGGTGCTGCGGCTGTCCGCGGACAGTCCGCAGCGCCTTGCCGAACTGCTCGACGCCGACGATTCGGCGATACTCGCGCGCGGTCGTGCCGACGACCACCGTCGTCCCACGGGCGGCAGCAGGCTCGGCATCGTCGATCCGACCGCCAAACGGCTGGCGCTGGCCAGACGGGTGGTGGCGAACGGCCGTGCCTGGCGCGGCCGCAACGACGTCTGGTTCACACCGGAGCCCCTGCTCGGCGGTGCGGGCAAGCTGGCCTTCGTTTTTCCCGGTCTCGAGGCGGAGTTCGACCCCCGGGCCGCCGATATCGCGGAGCATTTCGGACTATCCGTGCCGGGATACCCGGCCAATCCCGATGGCGGGATTCTGGTTGGCGATGTCGGTCGGCACGCGGTCGGCGTCGTGAGCCTCGGCCGGTTGCTGAACGCCGCCCTGCGACGGATGAGGATCACCCCGGACGCGATGGCCGGGCACAGCGTCGGCGAATGGACCGCGATGGTGGCCAGCGGCATGTGCACCAGCGCCACCGCGGACGAACTCGTCACCTCGTTCGACCCCGACTCGGTGCGGCGCCTCGGATTGGCGTTCGCGGTGATCGGCGCACCGGCCGATCGGGTGCTGGCGGCGCTCGAGGACCGGCAGGAGATCGTCCTGTCCCACGACAACGCACCGAATCAGTCGATGGTCTGCGGCCCGAAGCCGATCGTCGAAGAATTCGTGCGGTGGTTTCGTGCCCGCAAGGTGCTCGGGCATGTGCTGCCGTTCCAATCCGGTTTCCACACACCGATGCTGGAGCCCTACCTGGACCCGGTCAGGCGGATCGCGCGGCACCTCGAGACGCTGCCGCCCAGCGTGCCGGTCTGGTCGGCGACGACCGTGTCCCCCTACCCGTCCGACGCGGACGACATCCGTGAGCTGTTCTTCCGGCATCTCCTGGAACCGGTGCGGTTCCGCCCGCTGATCGAGGCGATGTATGCGGCAGGCTTCCGCGCGTTCATCCAGGTCGGCACGGGACAGCTCGGCTCGCTCATCGGCGACACCTTGCACGGTAAGGATCATCTCGTCGTCCCCGCCGCCTCGCCGCATCGCAGCGGGCTGGACCAACTGCGGCGAGTCGCCAACGCCCTGTGGGTGGACGGCGGCACAGCCGACACCGATGTTCTGCTCACCCGACACACAGCGGATCGCGCAGTTCAGCGCGGTTCGCCGATGCGGTTGGAGCTCGGCTCCGCACTGGTCTCGCTGGACGATCGGACGAGCCGGGAACTACTGCCGCTTGTGGAACGGCCCACCGGCCATACGAACTCCGGCACCGGCTTGTCCACCTTGCGGCAATTCGCGAATCGATACCCGGTGGCCGCGGAGCTTCACTCGCTGCTGAACAACACCGCCGACACTGCGGCCACACTCATCGCGGCCCGTGAGCGATCCTCGACGCCTCCACCGGGTGAGATTCGGGACGTGCTGCGGGTGTCGGTGGAGACGATGCCGTACCTGCTGGATCACGGTTTCATCCAGCAACGCCGCGACTGGCCGGACGACGCCGACCGCTTTCCGGTGCTACCGGCCACCACCATGATCCAGCACATGATGGACTTCGCCGAACAAGCCGCACCCGGCCGGAAGGCCGTCGCCGTCCACGATGTCCTGTTCCACCGGTGGGTGACCGCCGCACCCCCAACCGACGTACCGGTCACCGTGACACCCGAATCGGACAGCCGAGTCGCCGTATCGTTCGGCCCCTACGCGCGGGCGGTCATCGAGCTGGATCCGTCGTACCCCGCCGCCCCGCCGCCACCCTGGGACCCCGAGCCCGCTGCCGAACGCCCACCGGTGCTCACCGCCGAACAGCTGTACACCGGACGCTGGATGTTTCACGGACCCCGGTTCCAAGGGGTCGGCGAGCTCATCGCGACCGGCGACGCACACATGCGCGGCACGATCACCACGCCCGGCGCACCAGGAGCCCTGTTGGACAACGCCGGTCAGATCCTCGGCTGCTGGGTGATGACCAGCTTGACCGAACACAATGTGGTGCTTCCGGTGCGGCTGGGCGGAATCCGATTCTTCGGTCCACATCCCGAGGCGGGCACGAAGATCGACTGCTTCGTCCGGATCACTTCGGTCACCGATTCCCACGTCGAGGCCGACCTGCAACTGGTGGCCGACGGGAGGGTGTGGGCCGAGCTCACCGGCTGGCGGGACCGCCGTTTCTCCACCGGCCCGCCGACCGAACGCTTTCCCGAGCGGCACCTGCTGTCGGACCCCCAATCCGGTGGTTGGGCATTGCTTTTCGAAGGCTGGCAGGACCTGGCCTCCCGCGACCTCGTTATCCGTAACCACCTCAGCAGCGGCGAGCGGGAGGACTACGAGCGGTGCCCGCCGGGCGCCCGTCGGCAGTTCGCGCTCGGTCGCATCGTGGCCAAGGACGCGGTACGGCAATGGCTCTGGACCGACAGCGACGACCCGATCTTCCCCGCCGAGATCAAGGTGAGCAACGCCCCCGACGGCCGACCGCTGGTGGCGGGCCTGCACGGGCGAATACTGCCGGAACTGACCGTGTCCATCGCGCATCGGAGGGAAGCCGCGGTAGCGATCGCCCGGCCGTCGAGCGGGACCGGTGGTCCTGCCGTGGGGATCGACATCGAGGAAGTCACCGAACGCGCGGGCGGCACTCACGAGATCGCCCTCGGCGCAGCCGAACGCGCACTGCTCTCCGCCCGATGCGCGGCAACCGGTGAACCGGAAGCGTTGTGGTTCACCAGGTTCTGGACGGCCAAGGAAGCCGTCGCGAAAGCGGAAGGCACCGGCCTGCAAGGGCGACCACGTGACTTCGCCGTGGTCGCCGCCGAGCCGTCCGAGCTCGCCGTGGAAATCGGGCCCCGCCGCTACCGGGTGCGCTGCGCGCAGGTGAGCAACCCGCCCGCATTGCCGATCAGGACCTACGTCGTGGCGTGGACCGCGACGGAACCGCAGGACGAGGAGGCGACTCGATGAATATCGGCAACTCGGACGTACCGGTGCGAGCGGACGAGGCCGCGGTCTGCGCCGAGATCGCCGCGATGATCCGGGACGTGCTGGACGATTACGACCTGGAGGACCTCGAGATCGGCATGGACACCGCGTTCGGCGAGGATCTGGAATTCGAGAGCATCGACATGGTCGCGTTGGGGGAGTCCCTGGACGCGCGGTACGGCCACGCGGTCAACTTCGCCGAATTCGTGGCGGACATGGAACTCGATCAGATCATCAACCTCACCGTCGGCCAACTGGTCGAGCACGTGACCACCTGTCTGCGCGCAGCCGAAGGAGCCGACCGGTGAGCCGGGTCCGGGCGAACGGAGTCGATCACCACGTGCGACGGTTGACCGCGCGGGGCACCGCGGTGGCCGACCAGGCGCCGATCGTGGTGTGCATCCACGGCATTTGCTTCGACAACATGGCAAGCTACTACTTCACACTCGGATTCCCGTTCACCGACGCCGGGTTCGACGTGATCCTGTACGACTTGCGGGGACACGGAAAGAGTGAGCGCCCCCCGAGCGGATACACGCTGGACACCTTCGTCGCCGATCTCGACGCACTCCTCGACCAGCTCGACATCAGGCGCCCGGTGCACCTCGTCGGCAACTCCTACGGCGGAACGGTGGCCTTCAACTACGCGGTGCGCCGCCCGGATCGCACAGCGACCGTCACGATGATCGAGTCACGCCCCGCGACCGAGGCGTGGGCGAGTTTCGCAGCGCAGAGCTTGCAGTATGTCGCAGCGAACCAAGACAGCGAGGACAACCTGCTGGCGCGCTGGGTCGCCGAGGCGAGTAGGACGGGGCCGTTGCGATCCAGCCAGTATGCGCACTTCCTCCGCATCGGAAAGGCCGCCGAGCAGCTGATGCGTACCACAACGGTCGTCCGCGACGTCCCCGTCGGCCACCTGGTCGGCGAGGACGAGATCCGCGCGGTGCGCTGTCCCGTACTGCTCATCTACGGCAGCGACGGGTTGGTCACCGACGTGATTCCGTGGGTGGAGTCGCTGCTCCCCAACTGCCGGTCCGCCGTCCTGCCCGGTCTGAAGCACTCGGTACTGCTGGACGCCCCCGCCCAAGTGCACGACCTCATCGTCACCTGGATTTCGGAACACACGCATACGGAGACACCGCGAGGAGGAGGCGACGGAACGTGAGCAGATACCTGTTCGTAGTACCCCCACTGGTCGGCCACATCAACCCCCTCGTCGGCGTGTCGGCCGCACTGACCGAGCAGGGCCATCAGGTGGCGTGGGCGGGCCCACCGGAGATGATCCGACAACTGGCCGGAGGGGAGACAATCGCTTACCCGGCCTGTGGTTGGGACAGCGAGACACCACCCGTTCAGCCACTGGAATACCGCTCGCCCGCGATCGGACTGAAGCTGCTGTGGGAGAAGGTCCTCGTACCCCTGGCCGACGCCATGGCTCCAGGCGTGTCCGCGGCGATCGCCGATTTCGTACCGGACGTTCTGGTGGTCGACCAGCACGCGGTGGCGGGCGCATTGATCGCGCAACGGTTCGGCCTGCCCTGGGCGACCTCCGCTACCACCCCGGCCGATCTCGTCGATCCCCTGGCCGGACTGCCGAAAGTGCAAGCCTGGCTTACCGACCTGGTCCGCGACCTCCGCCAACGAATCGGCGACCCCACCGCCGAGGATGCCGACCCCCGGTTCTCCCCGCACTTGGTGCTGGCGTTCACGACCGACGCACTCGTCGGACCCGATGTCGAGGTCGGAGAACAGATCCGGTTCGTGGGCCCGTCGGTCACCGCGCGACCATCCGAATCGGATTTTCCGTGGGATTGGCTGGACCCGGCGCGACAGACCGTCCTGATCACGCTGGGCACGATCTGCACCACCGGGGTGGACCGATTTCTCACCGCGGCCGCGGAGGCCATCGCCGCCCGAGCCGAACGACTCCAAGCGGTCATCGTCGACCCAGGCGGCGTACTCGGCGCCCTGGGGCCGAACATCCTTGTCCGACCGCGCGTTCCGCAGGTACCGCTCTTGGCGAAAACCGACGCCGTGATCTGTCACGCCGGGCACAACACCGTCTGTGAATCCCTGTGGCACGGACTCCCGCTCGTCATGGCGCCCATCGTCAACGACGAATCCATTGTCGCCAGCCAGGTGGTACGAGCCGGTGCGGGCATCCGCGTCCGGTTCAACCGAGCGACCACTCGACACCTGGGCGATGCGGTGGACGCCGTACTCACCCAGCCGCACTACAGTCAGGCCGCGGCGCAGCTGCAGCGGTCCTTCCGTTCCGCTGGGGGCGCCTGCGCCGCCGCGGCCGAACTGGAGACGTTCGCCGCCCGCACGGTGATGCCGAATCCGTCCACGTGAGCTGTTGCCTGTCGCTGAGGACCCTGCTTTCCGGCGGGCTGCGGGCGTCAGGGGGTGTCAGGACTGGCCGATGCCGGGCGCGGTGCGGTAGTCGAGGCCGGCGAGGATGTGGTGGATCGCTGCCAGGTCTGCGCCGACCCGGGCGGCGAGGTCCGCGCCGGTGCGAGGCGGGGTCCGGCGCTGATTCCAGAGTTGGGTGATCTGGTGCAGGGCGGCGGTGTCGCGCAGGTCGCGGGCGATGCGTTCCAGGGTGGCCGTAATGTCGGCGACGATGTCGCCGTCAGTGGCCCGGTCCGGGTGCTGGCCGGGGGCTGGCGCAGGCTGTGACATGGCGGTCGGTTTCGGTCGGCGACAGGGAATGCGTTGCCTTGCTTCGGAATTCGTCTCCGATGTTCGAGTGTGCGCTGTTCGTGTCACCGGCGGTGGGGTCTTTCGTCATGTTCGCGCAGTAATGCACCGCCCCTACCCCTATCCCGTTCGGGCACCTGCCGGTGCTGCCCTGGACGGGTTCCCAGCACCGGCCGCCGATTCCGTCTTCCTTCTGCGGCACCCACGCAGGACCGGTGACCAACTGCCGAGGCTCCGACTGGTATGGCCAGAAATGCGGGGAGGCGGTCAGGGCAGTAAGCCGCGGCGGGCCTGGCCCGCGCCGGACAGGACCAGCAGCAGCATGGTGGCCAGCGCCTCGTCGTCCAGGCCCGCGGCCGGGAAGGTGTAGCGCAGGATCACATCCGCGAGATCGCCGTGCGCGATGACGGTGAGCGACCCGAACTGCAGCGCGTTGTTGCGCTCGGCGACCCGCCTGTGCAGCTGCGGCTTGCGCGGGCGATCCCAGGCCAGCACGCAGGTCAGGGTGAGGACGTCCAGGCCCGGGGCCAGGGTGACCGCGCGCAGCGAGCACAGCGCGCCGTCGTATTCGAAACCCAGGCCGCCGTTCTCGACCCGGACGGCGATGTCGTAGCGGGCCAGGCAGGCGCCGGCGCGGGCCTGCAACTCCTCCGCGGTCTTCTGCTCGGTGCTCACTTCACCCCACCGAACCGACGGTCGCGCTTGGCGTACTCCACGCACGCCTCCCACAGATTGCGGCGGTCGAAATCGGGAAACAGCGTGTGCTGGTAGACGAATTCGGCGTAGGCGGACTGCCAGATCAGGAAGTTGGAGCTGCGTAGCTCGCCGGACGGGCGCAGGAACAGATCCACGTCCGGCATATCCGGCTCGTCCAGGAAGCGGGCGAAGGTGTCCTCGGTGATCTTCTCCGGGTCCAGGTCACCGGCGGCCACGCGGCGCGCGATTTCCCGTGCGGCGTCGGCGATCTCGGCGCGACCACCGTAGTTGACGCACATGGTGAGGGTCATCACCGTATTGTCCTTGGTGAGCTCCTCGGCGATCTCCAGTTCCTTGATCACGCTGCGCCACAGGCGCGGTCGCCGCCCGGCCCAGCGCACCCGCACGCCCATCTCGTGCATCTCGTCGCGGCGGCGGCGGATCACATCGCGATTGAAGCCCATGAGGAAGCGCACCTCGTCCGGGCTGCGCCGCCAGTTCTCGGTCGAAAAGGCATACGCGGACAGCCATTTCACGCCGATCTCGATGCAGCCCTCGACGGTGTCCAGCAGCACCGCCTCGCCGCGCTCGTGCCCCGCGGTGCGCGGCAGCCCGCGCTCCTGCGCCCAGCGGCCGTTGCCGTCCATCACCAGTGCTACGTGCTTGGGCACGAACTCCGCGGGCAGCGCGGGCGGCCTGGCCCCCGACGGATGCGGCGACGGCGGGCGAACGGTGCGGGTGGTAGTGGTGGAGGAGGCGCGGTTACCGATCACGCCCACCATCCTGCAACACGTCGCCGGGCAGACGACCGGGACCACCGGGTTCGCACCGGTTCTCCACACAATCTCCTGAAAAACACCGTCCGGTTTCCTGCTTTAACGGTCTCTTTACGCCCGTGCGGGTGCCCGGGCGTTCCATTCCGAGGACCCTCACCGATACAAGCACGGGGCTCGGGTTCGTGTGCACGATCCGATCGGGAGGGCAAAGTGAGCGAAGCGACACGGGAGCGGACCGTCGGCCGCGGCGTATTGGAGGGGGCGTTCGCCCTGCTGGAGGCCCTGGTGCGCGAGGAGGAGGCGGGCCTGACCGAATTGTCGATGTCGTCCGGGCTGCCGAAGGCCACCACCTACCGGCTGCTCGGGCAGCTCATCGAGGAGGGCGCGGTGCAGCGGCGCGCGGGCCGCTACCGCCTGGGCCCGCGCATGTTCCGGCTCGGCCAGACCTGGCAGCCCGCGCAGCTGCTGCGGACCGCGGTCGCGCATCCGATGCGGCAGCTGGTGGCGGCGACGGACCGCGGCGGGTTCACCCTCTCGCTGACCGATCGCGGCGACACCATGCTGATCGCCTCGGTCAACCGCGAGATCGAGGAGGCGTATCCGTTCCGCCCCGGCACGCTGCTGCCGCCCGGGACGGCAGCCGAACAGATCCTCACCGCGGCCCACCCGAATCCCGTACCGCCGGAAGGCTTCTCACCCCTGGAATGGCGCCGCCTCACCGCCGCCGCCCGCGACCGCGGCATGGCCTACGACCTCGACACCCGCCGCTACGGCGTCGCCTGCGTCGCGGCCCCGGTGCGCGGCCCCGCCGGAGAGGTGGTAGCCGCCCTGGCCGCAACGGTTTTCGAGCCCGACCGCATCCCGGCCCTGGGCCACGCCGTGCAGCAGGCGGCGGGGTTGGTGACCACCCACCTGGCCCGCCTTCTCCGCTCGAGCCGGGCGGGGCTGTAGGGGAGGATCCCGGCCAAAAGCGCGCCGGGAAAATTGTGACAGCGCGTCGGAAATGGTGACGGCACGCCCGGAATGGTGACGCCACGCCCGGAATGGTGACGGCACGCCCGGAAAATTGTGACGCCACGAATGCTCGAGGGTGGCGTCACAATGGCCCGTCTACTGCGCCCAGGGGCCGACGCCGCCGACCTTTTCGATGCGGATGCGGGTCAGGTAGCCATCCGGGGCGTCGGCGGGCGGGAACTTCGCGCCCGGCGTCGCCAGGGTCTTGGCCAGCTCGCGGAGGAGTTGCGGCGCACCGCCTTCCACGACCCGGGCGGTGCCGGTGAGCAGGAGGTAGGGGCGCATGGTCTCGCCCAGTTCCGGCGCGAGGATCGTCACCGCCACCCGCGGGTCGCGGCGCACATTGCGGATCTTCTTGTGCTCGGAGAGGTGCCCGACCACCAGTTCGTCACCGTCCGGGGTGGATTCCAGCGCCACCCACACGACCGAGACCTGCGGGCTGCCGTCGGGGTTCAGCGTGACCAGGGTGGCGTCGGCGCCGGGGCCGATGAGATCGCGCGCGGCGGTGTCGAGTTTCATGCCTTCTTCTACGGCGCGGCCGATGCTTTCATTCCCCGGGCGCTCACCCGGCCCGGCTCACCCGACCCGGCTCTGCGCCGGTTCGGCGCTCACGCCGTGCGGGCGGGAGCGTTCGATCAGGGGCAGGGTGCGCAGCTGGCGTTCCAGGTGCCACTGCAGGTGCGCGGCGGTGAGGCCGCTGGCCTGGCGGCGGACGACGTCGGGAACGGCGTCGATGCCGGTCCACGCGCCGCGGTAGAGCGCGCTCATGAGGTCGAGGACGCCCAGGGCGGGGGTCGCGGAGCCGGGCGGGCGGCAGTGCACGCACACCGCTCCCCCGGCGGCCACGTGGAAGGCGCGGTGCGGGCCCGGGGTGGCGCAGCGCGCGCAGTCGTCCAGGGCCGGGGCCCAGCCCGCGAAACCCATGGCGCGCAACAGGAATGCGTCCAGGATCAGCTCGTGCGGGCGCTGCCGGGCGGCGATCGCCCGCAGCGCGCCGGCGGTCAGGGTGTGCAGCCGGGGCGCGGGGGCGCGCTCCTCACCGGCCAGCCGCTCGGCGGTCTCGAGCACCGCGCAGGCGGTGGTGTAGCGGCCGTAGTCGTCGACGATGGCGGCGGCGAACGCCTCCACGGTGTGCACCTGGGTGATGGTGTCGAGAGTGCGGCCCGGGTACAGCTGCACATCCACGTAGGCGAACGGTTCCAGCCGCGCCCCGAACCTGGATCGGGTGCGCCGCACCCCCTTCGCGACCGCCCGCACCAGGCCGTGCTGGCGGGTGAGCAGCGTGACGATGCGATCGGCCTCCCCCAGCTTGTGCTGACGCAGCACGACAGCCTGATCCCGATACAACCGCACGCCCCACATCCTCGCATGCCGCATCGACACGCTCGATCCGCCACGCCTGCCCGCTCATCGGCCGATTCCGAGTCGGTAATCACTAGACCAGTCGTCATAGTTGTCGCTATGGTCGTCGCATGCCATCGCGCACCAATTCCCGGCAGCGGTTCATCGACGCCGCCGCCGACCTCTTCCACACCCAGGGCTACCACGCGACCGGGCTGAACCAGTTGGTCAGCGCGGGCGGGGCGCCCAAGGGCTCGTTCTACTTCCACTTCCCCGGCGGGAAGGAACAACTCGCGGCCGAGGCCGTCGCCCGCTCCGGCGAGCAGCTGCGGGACCTGCTGGCGGCCGCGCTCGCCGCCCGCGACCTGGACGCCGTAATCGACGCTCTCGCACGGGATCTCACCGAATCGGACTTCCGGCGCGGCTGCCCGATCGCCACGGTGGCGCTCGACACCGCGGGCGACAGCGAGCCGATCCGGCGGGCCTGCGTCGACGGATTCGGTTCCTGGGAGGCGGCGATCACCGACTTCCTCACCGACCGCGGCCTCGAACCCGTTCGCGCCCGGGAGCTTTCGACCGTCGTCCTCGCCATGATCGAGGGCGCCCTGTTGCTCGCCAAGACCCGGCGCGACGCCGCACCCCTGCGCGCCGTCGCCGATCACCTGCGTACCACGCTCGACAAGGAGCTCTCCTGATGCGAATCCACCACCTCGACGGCGGCACCATGCGGCCGTTCGGCGGGCGCTTGTTCGACGGCCGGGCCGGGGTGTTCCGCCGCGCCGAACTGGTCTGCCACTGCCTGCTCATCGAGCACGACACCGGACTCGCCCTGGTGGACACCGGAATCGGCGAGAACGCGGTGCACGATCCGGACCGGTGGCTGGGTCGCGGCTTCGTGCGGCTCACCCGTCCGGTGCTCGACCTCACCCACACCGTCGCCCGCAGGATCGAGGCGCTCGGCTACCGCCGCACCGACGTGCGCGACATCGTGCTCACCCACCTCGATCGCGATCACTCGGGCGGCCTGGCCGAATTCCCGCACGCCCGAGTGCATGTGCACGCCGTCGAACTCGACTCGCTGCGCGGCGCGCACGGCGGCCGCGAGCAATCCCGGTACCTGGCAGCGCAATTCGCGCACGGCCCGGCCTGGGAGCGCTACAGCGAACACGGCGAGCCCTGGTTCGGCTTCGACGCCGTCCGCGACCTCACCGGCCTACCGCCGTCGATCCTGCTGATCCCGCTGGCCGGGCACAGCTACGGCCACACCGCCGTCGCCGTCGACACCGGCCACGGCTGGCTCCTGCACGCGGGCGACTCGTATTTCCATCCCGCCCAGGTCGATCCGGCCCGCCCACCCGTCCCGATCGGCGCCGCGATGTTCGAAAAACAGGTCGAGGCACTGACCGGCGCCCGACACACCAACCACGAACGACTACGCGAACTGCTCCACACGCACAACGGCGAGGTCACGGTGTTCAGTGCGCACAGCAGCTCCGAATTCCACGCTCTGCACTCCGGCGCGACTCTCGGCTCCCACGCCTGAATCGCGAATCAGGGCCGCCCGGTTCCGCTTTCGCTGTAGAGCTGGGCCACCCGCGGCGCGTGGATGGTGCGTAACAGCAGCGTGGTCCAGCCGGTGCGGGTGCGGTCGATGCCGGAGTTGTCGGCCTCGAGCAGCATTCGCTCTCGGCCCTGGAGTTCCATCGTCACCGAGGGGTGGCCGAGCGGAACATCCACCAGCGCTACGCGATTGCCCCAGACGATCAGGCGGCGGCGGCTCATCGCGATAGTGCCGAAGGCGACGTTCTCCCAGCTCGAGGAGGCGTAGTGCAGGGGCGTCCGGTAGCTGCGGTGCGCGACGGAGCCACTCACGGGACCGAACACCACGATCCCTTCCGATTCCAGATCCGAACGCATGTGCAGCGGTAGCTCTTTCGAACCGAACGCCCGGGACATCCACCTCACGCCCAGATGGTAGGCCGATTGCGCGACCACCGCCGCTGAGGTCCCGAAAATCGACTCCCGGGACCCGACTTGGACACACGACCATTTCCAGGTTACCGTTCGGTACAGTCGGCAGGGAGACGGAGATCACATGGCGATGGCATCGATACGCGAGCTCGGGTTGGCCGAAGTGGCGGCCGCGCTCGCTTCCGGCACCACCACGTCGGTGGCCGCGACCACGGATGCGCTCGACCGGATCGAGGCCGCGCAGCCCACGCTCAACGCCTTCCGGATCGTGCGCCGCGAGCGGGCGCTCGCCGAGGCCGCCGACGCCGACCGCCGCCTGGCCGCCGGGGAGCGGCTGCCGCTGCTGGGCGTGCCGATCGCGATCAAGGACGACACCGATCTCGCCGGGGAGCCAACGGCTTTCGGCTGCGGCGGCGACTTCGCCCCGAAGACCGAGGACGCCGAGGCGGCGCGGCGGCTGCGCGCGGCGGGCGCGGTGATCGTCGGCAAGACCAACACCTGCGAGATCGGCCAGTGGCCGTTCACCGACGCGGCGGCCTTCGGCTGCACCCGCAATCCCTGGCGCGCCGGGCACACGCCCGGCGGTTCCTCGGGCGGTTCGGCGGCCGCGGTGGCGGCCGGATTGGTGCCCGCCGCACTGGGTTCCGACGGCGCGGGCTCGGTGCGCATCCCGGCCGCGTGGACGAATCTGGTGGGCATCAAGCCGCAGCGCGGGCGCATCTCCACCTGGCCGCTGCCGGAGGCGTTCAACGGCCTCACCGTGCACGGCCCGCTGGCCCGCACGGTCGCCGACGCGGCCCTGCTGCTCGACGTGGCCGCCGGTCCGCATCCGGGCGATCGGCACACCCCGCCCGCCGCGACGGTGTCCGACGCGGTCGGCCGCGACCCCGGGCGGCTGCGCATCGCGCTGTCGCTGAACATTCCGTTCACCGCCACCCGGACCGCCCTGGACCGCGAGATCGCCGCCCGGGTGCACGATCTGGCCGCGGCGCTGCGGCGGCTCGGCCACGCGGTCACCGTCGCCGACCTGCACTACGGGCTGCTGATCGGCACCACCTTCCTGCCGCGCTCGATGGCGGGCATCCGCACCGAGCTCGCCAAACTGCCCGGCGCCCAGGTCGATTCGCGCACCCGGGTCAATGCCGCGCTGGGCCTGCTGCTGGACGGGCCCGCCCTGTTCGCCGCGCGCGCCGCGGAACCGCTGCTGCACAGGCGGATCGGCGGCTTCTTCCGCGACTACGACATCGTCCTCGCGCCGACGACCGCCACCCCGCCCCCGCCGGTCGATGCCATGAACGGCCTGGGCATCGCGGCCACCGACGCCCTGATCACCGCCGCCTGCCCCTACACCTGGCCGTGGAACATCCTGGGCTGGCCCAGCGTGAACGTCCCCGCCGGATTCACCGCCACCGGCCTCCCGGTCGGCGCCCAACTCATGGGCCCGGCCAATTCCGAGCCGCTCCTGGTTTCCGTTGCGGCCCAATTGGAATCGGAACTACACTGGGAGCGGGAACGGCCCGAGCCGTGGTGGGAACGATCCGGCGGGTAGTCCCACTCTTTATTCCGGCAAGTCTCACCGATCGGCGGGGCGCTGGGGGAACACTCGGCCGAGGGCCAGGTAGATCAGCAGTGCCGAGGCCAGCCCGACGGCCCAACCGTAGTCGGCCAAAGGGCGAAGCGCCGGAATGATGCCGTCGGCCGGGAACGGCCCCTGCTTCACGCCGTCGCTGACCGTCGAATACGAGCCGCCGATGGCCAGCACACCACCGGCCACCAGGGCCACCACGGCGCGCCAATTCCAGCCTCCCGCATACCAATAGGCGCCGGAGCGGCGGTACAGGTCGGGGACCGTCAGCCGGGTGCGGCGGGCGATCCAGTAGTCGGCGACGAGGATGCCCGCGACGGTGCCGAGCAGCCCGCCGACGGTATTGAGCCAGGTATAGATGTAGGTGTGCGGGTTGGCGATCAGCCGCCACGGCATGATCACCACGCCGAGCACGCAGGTGATCACCGCGCCGGTGCGGAAGCCGATCAGCTTGGGCACCAGATTGGACAGGTCGTAGGCGGGACTGACGATATTGGCGGCGATATTCACCGACAGCGTGGCCACCAGCACGATCACCAGCGCGAACAGGGTGCCCGCCACGGAGTCCATCTTCGCCGCCACCTGCACCGGATCCCAGATCGGCGCCCCGTACACCGCCTGGGTGCCCGAGGTCACCAGCACCGCCAGCACCGCGAACAGCGTCATCGTGGTCGGCAGCCCGAGCGCCTGCCCGCGCACCTGGGCGCGCTGGCTGCCGCCGAAGCGGGTGAAGTCGGGAATGTTCAGCGACAGCGTGGACCAGAACCCGATCATGCCCATCAGCGACGGGAAGAACACCGTCCAGAAGCCGTGGCCCCAGCCCAGTTTCGACGGCTCGCTCACCAGCGGCCCGAACCCGCCCGCCTTGACCGCGATCCATGCCAGCAGGGCCACCGCGCCGACGATCACCAGCGGCGCGGCCCAGTTCTCGAACCGGCGCAACGCCTCCATGCCGCGCGCGATGATCGCCACCTCGAGCAACCAGAACAGCGCGAACGACAGCCACTGCGTCCACGGATAGCCGCCGATCTGCCCGGCATGGGACCAACTGTCCCCCAACAACTTTCCGGCCAGCACGAAAATGGCCTCGCCGCCGATCCAGGACTGGATGCCGAACCAGGCGCACGCCACCGCCGCCCTGATCATGGCGGGCAGATTCGCCCCGCGCACACCGAAACTCGCGCGCGCGAACACCGGGAACGGGATGCCGTACTTGGTGCCCACATGCCCGGTGAGCAGCATCGGCGCCAGCACAACGACATTGGCCAGCGCAATGGTCCCCACCGCCTGCACCCAGTTCATGCCGACCGCGATCAACCCGGACGCCAACGTCCAGGACGCCACATTGTGCGCCATCCCGACCCACAGCGCCATGAAGTTGTAGGTGGTCCAGCGCCGCCGGGCAATCGGCACCGGCCGCAGATCCGCATTGGCCAGCGTGGGATCGTCGAGAACCACCCCCGCACCGAGCTCGACCCGCCCATCGGACCGGTGAATCTGTTCCGCCGCAGCGGATTCGGGAACTTCGGCAGGCTCCGGCCGAGCGGTGTCGATACTCATACTGCGTCCTTCCGCTGCTCGGCCGACGCGTCGACGGCAAAACACAGCGGATTCCGCCCCGCCGATCAACAGGCCGAGGCCGCGAATGTACTCCAGCACGAGCCCGCCCGCGACCGAACCACGCCCCTCCCGGTCGAACATGTCACCAATCCGTTAGTCGAGCCTGCCACCACCCGCCAATCCGGCACGCCACCGCCCCCATCGGTCCGACATGCCACCACCCACCAATCCGGCACGCCACCACCCCCATCGGTCCGACATGCCACCACCCACCAATCCGGCACGCCACCACCCCCATCGGTCCGACATGCCACCACCCACCAATCCGGCACGCCACCACCCCGTCAGTCCGGCACGCCACCACCCGCCAGTCCGACATGCCACCAGTCTGTGATTCCGGCATGCTTTTGGCCGGAATCAGAACCCCAAACGCCCCAGCTGCTTGGGGTCGCGCTGCCAGTCCTTGGCGACCTTCACGTGCAGGTGCAGGTAGATGCGGGTCCCCAGGATGTGCTCGATTTGTTTGCGGGCGGCGGTGCCGACCTCTTTCAGGCGGGAGCCGCCCTTGCCGATGATGATCGCCTTCTGGCTCGGGCGCTCCACGTAGAGGATGGCGTGCACGTCGAGCATGCCCTCCTGCTCCTCGCGGGGCAGCACCTCCTCGATCACCACGGCCAGCGAGTGCGGCAGTTCGTCGCGGACGCCCTCGAGCGCGGCCTCGCGGATCAGCTCGGCCATGAGCGTTTCCTCGGGCTCGTCGGTCAGCTCGCCGTCCGGGTAGAAGGCCGGGCCCTCCGGCATCTTCGAGGCGATCAGGTCGACCAGCAGTTCCACCTGTTCGCCCTTGACCGCGGAGACCGGCACCACCTCGGCCTCGGGGCCGAGTAACTGCGATACGGCCAGCAGCTGTTCGGCGACGGCCTGCTTGCCCACCTTGTCGATCTTGGTGACCACGCCGACGACGGTCGTCTTCGGCGCCATCTGCCTGATCTGCTGCACGATCCAGCGGTCGCCGGGGCCGATCTTCTCGTCCGCGGGAATGCAGATCGCGATGAGGTCGACCTCGGAGTAGGTGTCGCGCACCAGGTCGTTGAGCCGCTGCCCGAGCAGCGTGCGCGGCCGGTGCAGGCCGGGGGTGTCGACGAGGATCAGCTGGGCGTGCTCGCGGTGCACGATGCCGCGAATGGTGTGCCGGGTGGTCTGCGGCCGCGACGAGGTGATCGCGATCTTCTGTCCCACCATGGCATTGGTGAGCGTCGACTTGCCGGTATTGGGTCGGCCGACGAAACAGATGAAACCCGAACGGAATTCGGCGTCGGTCATTCGTTCACCCCGGCTCCGTAACCGGTGATCGGCTCGGGGTCCACCGTGTCGTAGACCGCGCCGTTGCGATCGGCGAAGATGATCCGCGCCCCGGGCGAAACCTCGTGCACCGCACCGACTCCCGCGTCGCGCAGCTGCCCGCCCAGCACCACGGCCGCCTCGAAACCCTCGGCGCCGCTGGAGATCGCGGCCGCCACCGCCGCCTGCAGCGCGGTCAGGGCCAGGTTCTGCAGGGTCACCGCGCCCGCGGCATAGGTGCGCCCGTCGGTGTCGCGCACGGCGGCGCCCTCCGGGCCGCCGGTGCGGCCCAGCGCTCCGCGCGCGAGCACCAGCAGCTTGTTGTCCTCCGCGTCCAGACCGGTGACATCGGATTCACTCATGGCCATCTCCATCCTCGTAGCCCGGTGTCCGGGCGGGTTTTTCCTCGATCTCGGTGCTCCCGCCGTCGCGCTCCGGCTTCTCCGCCGCCCGCTTCACCACCACGGTGTGGATCCGGACGCGGCCGCGGGCGTCGGTGCCGCCCTCACCGCGCAGCTGCAAGCCGTGGATCGCGGCCTTGGAACCGGGCAGCGGCACGCGGCCCAGGGCGTGCGCCAGCAGACCGCCGACGGTATCGACGTCCTCCTCGTCGATCTCCGTATCGAACAGCTCACCCAGATCCTCCAGCGAAAGGCGCGCCGACACACGGTATTTGCCGCTTCCGAGCGCCTCGATCGGGGTGATCTCGTCGGTGTCGTACTCGTCGACGATCTCCCCCACGATCTCCTCGAGCACGTCCTCGATGGTGACCAGGCCCGCGATGCCGCCGTATTCGTCGACCAGCAGCGCCATATGATTGCGGCGGCGCTGCATCTCGTCCAGCAGTTGATCCAGCGGTTTGGAGTCGGGTGTGAACACCGCCGAGCGCATCACCTCGCGCACCCACACCTTCTTGCCCCGATCCGCGTACGGCACAAGGTCTTTCAGATAGACGACGCCGAGGATGTCGTCGACGTTCTCGCCGACCACCGGAATCCGCGAGTGCCCGGACCGCACCGCCAGCGACATCGCCTGCGCCGCGGTCTTGTCGGCTTCGATCCACACCATCTCGGTGCGCGGCACCATGACCGCGCGCGCCGGGGTGTCGCCGAGTTCGAAGACGGACTGGATCATCCGGCGTTCCTCGGAGTCGACCACGCCGCTCTGCTGGGCCATGTCGACGACCTCGCGCAGCTCGACCTCGGAGGCGAACGGCCCGTTGCGGAAACCCCTACCGGGGGTGATCGCATTACCGATCATGATCAGCAGGCGGCCCACCGGGCCGAGCAGGGTGCCGATCACCTGCAGCGGCAGGGCGGCGGCGAGGGTGATCGAATAGGCGTGCTGGCGGCCGAGGGTGCGCGGGCCGACGCCGATCACCAGGTAGTCGACCAGCACCATCACGATCGCGGTGAGCAGCAGCGCCAGCCCGGCGCTGAACACGTCGTCGAGCGCGGCGGCCAGCAGCACGGTCGCGCTGATCTCGCAGACCAGGCGCAGCAGCACCATGAGATTCACGTAGCGGGGCCGGTCGGCCATGATGTGGGTCAGTCGCCGGGCGCCGGCGCGGTCGGCGCGGACCATGTCCTCGACGCGGGCGGGTGACACGGTCACCAGCGCCGCATCGATGGCCGCGAACGCGCCGCCCACCGGGACCAGCAGTATCGCCAGGAGCAGCTGAATCAGCGAATTCACGCCGGATCCAACGGATCACCGGGTGCGGTGAATCCGGTCTTGCCGAGCAGCCGTCGGTCGCGCTCGGCGAGTTCCGCGCGGCGCTGCGCCTCGCGCAGGCTCTCGTACCAGTCCGCCAGCAGCTGATTCTGCAGGCCGAACATCTCCTTCTCCTCCTCCGGCTCGGCATGGTCGTAGCCGAGCAGGTGGAGCACGCCGTGCACGGTCAGCAGGGCCAGTTCCTGGTCGACGGAGTGACCGGCCTTGGCCGCCTGCCCCGCCGCGAATTCCGGACACAGCACGATGTCGCCGAGCATCGACGGCCCCGGCTCGGCGCTGTCCGGCCGTCCGCCCGGCTCGAGCTCGTCCATCGGAAACGACATGACATCGGTCGGCCCCGGCAGATCCATCCACCGCATGTGCAGATCCGCCATGGTGTCGAGATCCACCAGCACCATCGACAACTCGGCCGCCGGATGCACATCCATCCGCCCGATGACGAACCGCGCAACGCTGACCAGTTCTTCCTCGGATACGTCGATACCCGACTCGTTGGCGATCTCGATACTCACGGGGGTCAGCTTATGTCACTAGGGGATCCCCGCCGTGCATCGCGCTGCGCTGCCCGGCGGGGAACAGTAAGGTGCCCACCCGGCGGGCAACAGCGGGTCCCGGCCCGACGGACAACAGCGGATCCCCGCCCGACGAACAACAGCGGATCCCCGCCCGACGAACAACAGCGGATCCCCGCCCGACGAACAACAGCGGATCCCGGCCCGACGAACAACAGCGATCCCCGCCCGGCGCACGATAGCGGTCCCCGTCTTCCTTGCCGTGCAGCGCGGAGCGATGCGCGGCAAGGATCTCCGTCAGCGGCGAGCGCGACCGGCGGCTCGGCGCTGGGCGCGATTGCCCGGGTAGTGGGCCGTGGTGACCGGGCGCGTGTCGGACTCGTAGCGGTCGTAGGCGTCGACGATTTCCGAGACCAGGCGGTGGCGGACCACGTCGCTCGAGGTGAGTTCGGCGAAGTGGATGTCGTCGATATCGGTGAGGATCTCGCTGACCAGGCGCAACCCCGAGGTCCCGCCCGGCAGGTCGATCTGGGTGATGTCGCCGGTGACGACCATCTTCGAGCCGAACCCGAGCCGGGTCAGGAACATCTTCATCTGCTCGGGCGTGGTGTTCTGCGCCTCGTCCAGGATGATGAACGAATCGTTGAGACTCCGGCCACGCATGTAGGCCAGCGGCGCGACCTCGATCACCCCGGCCGCCATGAGCTTCGGGATGGCCTCCGGGTCCATCATGTCGTGCAGCGCGTCGTAGAGCGGGCGTAGGTACGGGTCGATCTTCTCGTTGAGGGTGCCGGGCAGGAAGCCCAGGCGCTCACCGGCCTCGACCGCGGGGCGGGTCAGGATGATGCGGTTGACCTGCTTGGTCTGCAGCGCCTGCACCGCCTTGGCCATGCCCAGATACGTTTTGCCGGTACCGGCCGGTCCGACGCCGAACACGATGGTGTGCTTGTCGATCGCGTCGACGTAGCGCTTCTGGTTCAGCGTCTTGGGCCGAATGGTCTTGCCGCGCCGGGACAGAATGTCCAGGCTCAGCACCTCGGCCGGGGAGTCGGACGAGCCCTCGGTGAGCATGGACACGGTGTGCCGCACGGCCTCGGGCGTCACCATGCGGTTGCGGCCGGTGAGCGCCACCAGCTGCTCGACCACCCGCTCGGCGAGCGCCACATCGGCGGCCTTGCCGGTCAGCGTCACGGAGTTGCCACGGACATGGATATCGGCGTCGAGCAACTGCTCGAGCTCGCGGAGGTTCGCGTCGGCGGAGCCGAGGAAGCCGAAGACGGATTCCGGTGCCAGCTCAATGCTCGAACGCACGGTTCGCGCGGCAGGGCCCGAACCGTTGCCGCCGCCCCCGATGCCGGCCGTGGAAGTTGTCGGGTCGCCGAATTCACCTGGTGTTCGCAATAGGAGCTATGGCCTGCTTTCCGGTCTCGAACGTCTGCTTCGTGCAAGGAAAGTTTAACGCGCAGCACCGACATCGCCCAGTGAATAGACGGCTACCACCTGGTCACGGGCATGTTCCGGTTCAGGGGGTGCGCTGCGCCCAGGCGAGCGCGTACTCGCGGAATCGGCGCACCGCCTCCGACGGCGCCGCCCCCGCCGACCAGATCAGCCCGACCGCGCGGGCGGCCCCCGGATCCGTGAGCGGGATCAGCACCGGCGCGGGCGCCGGACCGCGCACCGGCGGCTCCTCCATCGGCAGCACCGCGACCCCGAGCCCGGCCGCGACCAGCCCCGCGACCGTCACCAGATCGCTGGACTCCAGATCGATCCGGGGCCGGAAGTCGGCGGCGGCGCAGAGGTCGTCGAGGATCCGCCGCATGCCGAAACCCGTTGGCATAGCGATGAATTCGGCGTCGGCGGCCTCGGCCAGCCGCACCTGGCGACGCCCGGCGAGCCGATGGTCGGCCGGGACGGCGAGGGCCAGCCGCTGCCGCAGCAGCGTGCGCCACCCGAGCCCGGCGTCGGCGGGTTTCGGGGAGACCAGGCCGAGGTCGGCGCTGCCGTCGAGCACACGCGTGGTCACCGCCGCGGCCGCGTCCTGGCTCAGGGTGAAGGTGATGCGGCCGGACCCGCGGCGGAATCCGGAGATCAGCTCCGGCACCACCCGCGCGCCGAACGAGTGCAGGAACGACAGCCGCACCACACCCCTGGCCGGATTGGCCAGATCGGCCAGTTCCCTTGCGGCGGCGTCGAGTTCGCCCTGCGCGCGCCGGGCATGCTCGTAGAAGACCCGGCCGAACTCGTTGAGCGTCAGCCGTTTTCCGTGCCGGTCGAACAGCTCGACGCCGAGCCTGCGTTCCAGCCGCGCCAGCATGCGCGAGAGCGTGGGCTGGGTCAGGTGTAGCCGGCCGGCGGCCGCGCCCACGCGCTCCAGCTCGGCGAGGGTGATGAACCAGTGCAGATCGTCACTCGCCATGCCGGGCCTCCCGCACGCCAGCTCTCCTAATGTCATCACTGCATCAACTTCTCAATCATTATGCATTTCCTTTTTCAGACCGCCCGTGCCCATGCTGAGCGTCATGACCACCTCAGCCGCCGCTCCCGCCGATGTCTCGGCCCACGAACGCAGGATCACCGTCGCCCTGTTCGCCGCGGGCCTGACCACCTTCGCCTCGATGTACAGCGCGCAGGCGCTGCTGCCGAGCCTGTCGGCGGCGTTCGCGGCGACCCCGGCGCACGCGGCGCTGGCGGTGTCGCTGACCACGGGCCTGCTGGCGCTGGCGATCGTGCCGGTGAGCGTGCTGTCGGGCCGGTTCGGGCGGACCCGGGTGATGATCGCGTCGGCGGTGGCGGCCAGCGTGATCGGGCTGCTGCTGCCGTTCAGCCCGTCGCTGGGGGTGCTGCTGGTCGGGCGGGCGGTGCAGGGCCTGGCGCTGGCCGGGGTGCCCGCGGTCGCGATGGCGTATCTGGCCGAGGAGATCGGGGCGGCGG
Organism: Nocardia terpenica; assembly: GCF_013186535.1. Taxonomy (NCBI): domain Bacteria; kingdom Bacillati; phylum Actinomycetota; class Actinomycetes; order Mycobacteriales; family Nocardiaceae; genus Nocardia; species Nocardia terpenica. The sequence goes on along the minus strand of NZ_JABMCZ010000001.1, from coordinate 1,269,100 downwards.
GGCTCGGTGCGGCGATGGGCGTGTATGTCGCGGGGACCAGTATCGGCGGGCTGGCCGGGCGGCTGATTCCGGCGTTCACGCTGGAGGTGGCGTCGTGGCGGTGGGGTGACGCGGCCGTGGCGGTGGCGGCGGCGCTGTGCACGGTCTGGTTCGTGCGCGGCCTGCCGCCGTCGCGGCGGTTCGTCCCGCAGCCGACCGGAATCCGTTCGCTGGCAGCCGATCTCGCCGGTCATCTGCGGCATCGCACGCTGCTGCCGCTGTTCGGGGTGGCGTTCGTGCTGATGGGCGGGTTCGTGTCGGTCTACAACTTCCTGGGGTATCGGCTGATCCGCGCGCCGTTCGGATTGTCCGAGGCCACAGCGGGTTTGGTGTTCGTCATGTATCTGGCGGGAACGGCCTCCTCGACCGTCGCCGGGCGGCTGGCCGATCGACTGGGCCGCGCCCGCGTACTGGGTGTCTCGATTCTCACCATGGCCGCGGGGCTGGCGCTGACCGTCCCCGACCACCTGCCGGTGCTTCTGGCGGGCGTACTGCTGTGCACCGCAGGCTTTTTCGGGGCGCACGCGGTGGCCAGCGCCTGGGTCGGCGCCGCCGCCGAGGGTAACCGGGCGGCCGCCTCGTCGCTGTATCTGTTCGCCTACTACCTGGGTAGCTCGCTGGTGGGCGGCGCGGCGGGGCTGGCCTATGCCTGGCACGGCTGGGCCGGTCTCGCGGGGTATGTGGGGGTGCTGGTGGTGCTCGCCGGTGCGCTGGCCGTGGTGGTCGCCACCGCGAAACCGGCTCGCGGCAATTCGGGAGTTTGCGGCCCAGCGTCCATGTGAGTCCATCGGATCGCGCTCATACGTATCCCTACTCGAGCTGTTGGGTTCTGATGGCTTCATGAAGCCATCAGGCGTGTCTAACTCGCGCCAGAGATCGCTTCACAGGTAGAGTGGAGATCGAAAGGTATCGGTGAGGTCGCCGGTGGTCGGCGCGCAATCTCGGGGGAACCCGCCGTCTCGAGCACTCCGCAATTCGTGGACGCACGCGTCGAGGGGACCCCCGTGTGCCTGCGCCCGGTGTCGACGGCCGAACACGTGAGGAGGGCCCCGCGCGGTGGCTGCCAACGATTCCCGTTCGAACGACACCACCGCAGCGATGGCTCGCGACTACGGTGCCGCCAACATCACGGTCCTCGAGGGCCTGGACGCGGTCCGCAAGCGCCCCGGCATGTACATCGGCTCCACCGGCGAACGCGGCCTGCACCACCTGATCTGGGAGGTCGTGGACAACTCCGTCGACGAGGCGATGGGCGGTCACGCCACCCGCATCACCGTCCGGCTACTGGCCGACGGCGGCGTCGAGGTGGCCGACGACGGCCGGGCGATCCCGGTGGAGATGCATGCCCTGGGGGTCCCGACGGTCGAGGTCGTCATGACCCAACTGCACGCGGGCGGCAAGTTCGACTCCGAAACCTATGCCGTGGCAGGCGGTTTGCACGGCGTCGGCGTCTCGGTGGTCAATGCGCTGTCCGCTCGCATCGAGCTGGAGATCGACCGGGACGGGTATCACTGGACACAGAACTACGTCTATGCGAAGCCGGAAAAACTGCTGCGCGGAGAACCGACGCGGCGCACCGGCAATCTGACCCGGTTCTGGCCGGATCCGGAGATCTTCGAAACCACGACCTTCGATTTCGAGATCGTGGCGCGCCGGTTGCAGGAGCAGGCATTCCTCAACAAGGGGCTCACCATCGTCCTCACCGACGAGCGCGACGGGCTCGACGACGAAAGCAGGTCCCTGACCTATCACTACCCGGGCGGCCTGATCGATTTCGTCGGGCACCTCAACCGGTCGAAGCAGCCCATCCACAATTCCGTTATCGCGTTCTCCGGCAAGGACTCTCGGCACCGGATGGAGGTGGCGATGCAGTGGAACTCGGGGTACTCCGAGTCCGTGCACACCTTCGCCAATGTGATCAATACGCACGAGGGCGGCACCCACGAGGAGGGGTTCCGGGCGGCACTGACCTCGGTGGTCAACAGGTACGCCAGAGACAAGAAGCTGCTCAGGGACAAGGACGGCAACCTCACCGGCGACGACATCCGCGAGGGACTCACCGCGATCGTCAGCGTCAGTCTGCCCGATCCTCAGTTCGAGGGACAGACGAAAACCAAACTCGGTAATACCGATGTGCGATCCTTCGTACAGCGCACCTGCAACGAGAATCTTATGCACTGGTTGGAGGCGAACCCCGCCGACGCCAAAATCATTGTGCAGAAGGCCGCCTCGTCGGCGCAAGCGCGCGTCGCGGCGCGCAAGGCGCGGGAATTGGTGCGCCGCAAGACTTCCAACGACCTCGGCGGCCTCCCCGGCAAGTTGGCCGACTGCCGTGCCAAGGATCCGCGGCTGTCGGAGATCTACATCGTGGAGGGCGACTCCGCCGGCGGCTCGGCCAAATCCGGCCGCGACTCCATGTACCAGGCCATCCTCCCCATCCGCGGCAAAATCATCAACGTCGAGAAGGCCCGCATCGACCGCGTCCTCAAAAACAACGAGGTCCAATCCATCATCACCGCCTTCGGCACCGGCATCCACGACGAATTCGACATCGCCAAACTCCGCTACCACAAGATCATCCTCATGGCCGACGCCGACGTCGACGGCCAACACATCACCACCCTGCTTTTGACCCTGCTGTTCCGGTTCATGCGCCCCCTGGTCGAACACGGCCACGTCTACCTGTCCTGCCCCCCGCTCTACAAACTCAAATGGCAGCGCAGCGAACCCGAATTCGCCTACTCCGACCGCGAACGCGACGCCCTGCTCGAACAGGGCCAAGCCGCCGGCAAGAAGATCAACAAAGACGACGGCGTACAACGCTACAAAGGCCTCGGCGAAATGAACCCCAAAGAACTCTGGGAAACCACCATGGACCCCGAGACCCGCCTGCTGCGCCTGGTCACCCTCGACGACGCGGCCGCCGCCGACGAACTGTTCAGCATCCTCATGGGCGAAGACGTCGAAGCCCGCCGCAGCTTCATCACCCGCAACGCCAAAGACGTCCGCTTCCTCGACCTGTAGCCATCGGCTACACTCGCCACCGATGATGACCGGGACGGCGCACAGCCACACACAGATCGGTGACCCGGTGCTCACCTGAGCACCGTAGGGGCCGGGCGGGGCCCACCTCCGTCGTGATTGACCACGAGCACGAAAGATCAATCACCACAGGAGAATTCATGACCGCACGGTTCAACCACACGATCATTGCCGCCAAGGACCGCACCGAGTCCGCCGCGTTCTTCCGCGACATCTTCGAACTCGCGGAGGCGCCCTCGTGGGGCGTGTTCACCAACCTGCTCTGCGAGGACGGGGTGCTGCTCCAGTTCGCGGAGCCGCCGATCGATTTCCCCATGCAGCACTACGCATTCCTGGTCGACGACGACCAGTTCGACCGGGCGTATGCGCGCCTGGTGGAACGCGGGATCGACCATTGGGCCGACCCGCACTCCCAGAAGCCGGGACAGATCAATACCGGACACGGCGGCCGGGGCGTCTACTTCTTCGACCCCGCCGGACACGGGCTCGAGATGATCACGCGCCCATACCTGTAATCCATGCATCGGTGACGGTAAGTCCGGACCGCCAGGTATCGCTGGGGCAGTGGAGCTTCACCGCTGCCCCAGCGGCACCTCCGGCACCCCTAATCGGACAGTTGCGAGCACGATGGAATGTAAATACTCTCAGTATCCGAGGCCCAATGACAGGGGATCGGATGCGGGACATCGATGGCGCACTCATGCGGCACAGCGGATTACGACTGCCCGCAACCGCACCGGCCGGTGCGGTGCTCGCGCTGGTGTGGCTGCTGCTGTTCGCCTCGCCGGGCGTCGCCGCCCCCGGGCAGTGGGTGGATCCCGCCGCCGAGGCACGTAACCTGCTGATCTGGTCGGAGACCACGAAGGACCTGGTCGGCAAGCTCGGCACCGGATATCCGGCGCGGCTCGCGGCGGCCACCGTCGACTATCAGCGACGCCGCCTCGAGGCGCTACGGGCCGACCCTGAGCGCCAACCGAATCCGAACTCGTGCACGCTCGTACTGACCTGCCCGATCGATCCCGAGGTCGGCATCGATCGCTGGCGGGCATCCGGTGGACTGGCGGAACCGGTGCTGTTCACCTCCCGCTCCGGGGCCACCCTGTCCGGCACCGTATGGGCCACGGCGGATGGTCCGGCGCGGCGGCCCGGAGTGGTGTTCGCCAACGGATCCATCGTCGGCTTCGAACAGGCGTACTGGTTCCTGGCGCAGGCCCTGGCCCGCGCCGGATACGTGGTGCTCACCTACGATCCGCAGGGCGAAGGGATGTCGGATCAGTTCGGCGAGGCCCCCGACCAGCTCGAGGACGCCTTCGCGGGCACACCGCTGCTCGGCTTCGTCGGCCCGCAGAGCCTGACCGGGGCCCTGCTCAACGGCACCAACCGCCCCGTCGGAGACGGACTCGGCTTGGGCGGCAACGGATTACCGTTCTACGACGGCCAGATCGACGCGCTCGACTTCTTCCTGTCGGCTCCGGATCGACCCTATCTGCCGCGGCCGAGTCGCAGCACCGGTACGAATCATTCGGCCAAACAGCAGCGCCGGGCGGCAGCGGGCACGGCGCGCGGATACAACCCGCTGTGGAAGCTGGTGGACGACAGCGAGATCGGGTTGGCGGGCCATTCCTACGGCGCGCAGGCGGCCAGCTGGAACGGCCAGGCCGATCACCGGGTCCGCGCTATCGTCGCCCTCGACAGCCTGTGCCTGCCCGGACCGCCGCAGGACGAAATGCTCGCGTTCGCAACGGCTCCGGTCAACAATATCCTCGGCGTGCAGCTCCCGGCCCTGTACGGGTTCCCCGACCGGTGCTTCGGCTCACCGAACGAGCCGCCCCCCGCGCTCACCACACCGGCCCTGCACATGACGGGCGACTATCTCCTCGCCCCGGTCCCCTACGCGCAGGCCCCCGACCCGGAGAGCAAATCCCATGCATCCCAGGCTTATTCGAAGGCGGGTGTCGATTCCGCCGCCATCGTGCTGCGCGGCGGAAACCACATCGACTTCGCGGACAGCGTGGGCCTGATCCCCTCGTCACTGCGGGGACGCGATATGGCCACCTGGTACACCACCGCGTGGTTCGACAAGTATCTGCGCCACAGCCCCACGGCCGACGCCGAATTGACCGATCCGCCCTGGCGTAACGACTCCGCCACCGCGGCGGTCGACCCGTCCGGCGACGCGAATGCGTACTCCTACCATTATCTTTCGCGCCTGGACATCACCCGCGCCGACGGAACTCGGTACCGCTGCGAGGATCTGCGCGCGGGCTGCGCTTGACGCCTACCGCGATTCCGGTCCGGCGCGGCGAGCGACTTCGCGGGCGATGCGGATATAGCCCTCGGCGGCGCGAGGAGCCCGCAGCAGCAGGCGAATTCGCTACTCCATCGGGCGCAGGCCGTCGTCGTTGCGCAGCCAGGAACTCGGCGGTTCCTCGCCCCGGACGCGCGGGGTGTAGCCGACGAGTCTCCGGGCGACCCCGGCGGGCGCCGGGTGACCACGAGCTTGATGTCGCGATCGAATTCCGCTGTGGGGCCGGGCTTTTAAAAGAGGACGACGCCGAGATCGCCGACGGCGGCCGCCAACGTCCGCAACCGGGTCGCGGACCGGGGATACCGTCCCCACAGAATGATCTGGACCTCCGTCTCGGCCGCCCACACCCAGAGGAATTCATCGGGACTGAACTGCCAGCTGGTCTGCGTGTTCACCGAGCTGGATCATCTTCGTTGCGCACCAGATCCGATGACACCGTCGTGCCCGCGCAGGTAGTCGGGAATGCGATGCTCCCGGCCCTCCCCCTGTATCTGCCCGCGGATACCCGGCCGCCTCTGTTGTTCTGGAGATCAACACTCGTCAGGACCCTTGTGGGTCTCGAACCAGCACAGGGTGATTCACCCTGTCTTGGTAGGGCCGATCCACTCCGGGAACTGCGGGGCGACGGGATGATGGGGAGCTTGGTATCCGGGTGGGGCCTGAAGCTCACTGAGGTCCGGCACCTTGGTGAAGGTGGGAAACTGCTGCTGGTACCAGGGCAGGCACTCCGGCGCGTACTGCCCGGCACCGACCGGGCCCTTGATAGTGGTGACCCTCCAGGTACCGAAAACGTCCCACCGGGGTGAGCGATGTGCCCGCGGGTCCTGATAGTTGGGGTCTCGGTTCGCAATGCCTGCGGCCCCCGGGTCAGCGACCGTATTTTCGAGCTCGATCCGCGTACCGCCACCGACATAGCGATCATCCTCGTACGGCAGTTGCTCCGGCCAGACCGTGTAGCCGCAGACAATTGCACTCACCTTGGTATCGGTAGCGTCGAATGCAGTCATATGCAGATACGTCGTCAGCGGCTGAAGTTTCAGATCCGGATCGGTGGGCTGTGGCGACACCAGCTTCTTCACACCCAGGTCGGGCGTCTTCGAACGTTCAATCTCATCGGTAAGAGCAGCGACCCCACGCGCGTAGCCAGGATAGGAATGATCGGCACCCACATAGGCGGCATAGCCTCCGGCCTCCATCGTGGCACGGACCAACTCCGCGCCACGCGAGAACAGATCCACACCCGGATCGGCCGACCACACGTTCGTGGACGGAATAACCGGTTCAGGCTCGGAGGCCGGTGGCGACGGAGCCGTGGACTTGCCGCTACAGCCGCAGACTGCGAGACCGGCGATAAGGAGGATCGCCGACAACCTATGCCTGACAGTCATTTTCGAGTGGGCCGATCGTCGCCCTGCCGGTGATCACCCGTCACGATGTCGTATCCGTCCTTCATTGCCGTCTGATGTCCGTCATTCGGTCGGCCGAGCTGATTGAAGAGCGCAGTGATGTCTTCATTCGGGCTCGAGCCGCCCGTCTCGCGAGCGTTATACGGAGTCGAGTTGATGTCCGGCCAGGATCTCAGGCTGCCATCAGCATTGAACAGCCGCGGATACTGTTGCCGAAGGTTCTCCGGCACATCCGCATTCGCCAGAACGTTGTACGCCTGGCGATCGAAATTCGGGGGATTCAGCCCGATATCATTGTTCCCGGCAGTTGGAGCGGGACCGATGATCGCGTCCTTGAGTGGATCGCCACCGAGGCCGAGCATCTTCGAAACACCGTCGCTGCCGGGCAGTTTCAGTGTGATCTTGTCATCGCCGTCCCCGATCGGAACGCTGGTGCCGATCGCGGTCTTGACCGTGTCGTAGATCAGCTTCTTCCGATTGTAGACGTCCTGCGCCACCTGATTATTGTCCGTCACCTCGGAACTGATCTCGTCCCGCAGCCCGGCATCGACCAGCCCCTGTAGCTGACCGGCGTTCAGCAGATAGTTTCTGGCCTGCGGGTCGTTCGGATTGTGCCCGACCAGGGCCTGGCGTTCGAAGGACTCCTCCAGGGCACGAGCATTGAGATTGTCCCCCGCCGCCTTGTCGGTATCCATCAGCGCGAAAATATTCTTCGAGCCCGTGAACGTATTGTTGCCGCCGGGATCGGTCCAGCTGCGGCCCGAGCCGTCGCCGACATTGAAGCCGTCGAGCGAGGGGTTGCCCGGATTGATCAGATCATTGACATACGGGCTCATGCCGACCGACAGCGCCCGAACCAGATTCGGGTTGAGCTGCCCCACATTCTTGTGATCGGTACCCGGAATGTCGTACAGCTTCCACTTGTCGTCCCCGCCCGCAATATGGCTCGGGGCGTTGTCACCGGCGGCGAACTGGCCGAAGGCACTCATGATCGAGGCTTGGCGCTGGGAATCGATCGGCGTCACATTCTGATCGCTGAATTTGAACAGTGAGGACACGGCGTCACCGTGATCCTTCCACTGATGCGTCAGCGCATCGTGGAAGAACTGCGCGTTCGGCTTGCCGTCGCTGCCGACCACCAAATGTTGCACGGCGGCCTTGTCGTCGCCGACGGCCTTGAACATATCGTCGGTGATCTTGCTGCCCGGGTCCGCCCCGCGACCGTCGACGGTGAAGCCGACGAGCTTGTTGTCCGGCGTCTGCTCCCATTCCGTCTGCGCCTGCAGGTATTTCGCGCCGACGTCGAGGACCTTCTTGTCGAGTTCGCTACCGGCACGCAGGTTCGGGTCGGCGGAACCGGCGATCTTCGCGATCGCCTGGTTGTCGGCCACCCCGTTGAGCTCGATGTACTTGCTGGCGATGGGGCCGCCGCTCGTGCTCCAGGTGGTCTTGGTCAGATCCGTTCGATCCAGCGACTCGCGCATCTTCTTCGGCAGCAGGTTCTCGCCGCCGTGCTCCGGAATCTTCGGATCGCCTGTCACACCGGCGGTTACGGTGCTGGTGGAGATCAGCTGTAGCGAATTGGCAAGTCCGCGTTGCGCGTCCGGCGGCAGCTTGTCCATGATCTGCTGAATCTCCTGGGGGCTATTACCATCCAGGGACCGGCTGATCTGGTTCAGGTACTCCATCTGCGCCGCGGGGATGGTCGCCGTGCCACCGCTGTGCAGGGCCGCGATCTGCTCCGGTGTCAGCCGACCGGCGTCGATCAGGCGCTGAATTTCCGCCTCGGTCATATGGGTGGGGTCCGAAACCAGGTGCTGCCCATCGGCTTTGGCCTGATCCGCACCGAGCGCGGCCGCCGAGGTGAATGCGATCGCCAGATCCTTCTTCGCACCGTTCAACGCATCCTGCAGCGCGATATCGGCATTCAACGCCGATTGGGCGGCCTCGTGCAGATCGCGGTTCATGTCGGCCAGCTTCTGCACCTCACCGCTGCCGATCACCGTCAGCATCGGCGTCACCGACCAGCCGTTGTGCTCACACTCGGACAGGTAGCCCCGGGCACGCTGAAGCGGCTCGTTGATGGCTCCGTGCCCCTGCCGCAGCTGATTCGCGAGCGCCGTCAGCTTGTCGGACAGTGTCTGGATCGTCTTGTAGTCACCGGTGGCTCGGTCGTGTGCGGCGATCGCCGCCTTGCCCTCCCAATAGGTGCCGTCCACCTTCACCACGGCGTCCACGTACTTCTGGTACACCTGCTCCAGGTCGGCGCCGATCTTCTCCCACTCGTCGGCGTACCGGTCGAGAATCCGGGGGTTGCAGTTGCGAACCCAGTCCAGCGTCGGCGCCGGGACGTAGTCGTTCATTTGGTCGGCTCCACGGTCCAGGCACCCGTGGCGCTGTTGTACGCGGCAACAAGCGCATCGGCGGCGTTGTCGTCCTGATTCTTGAACTGGGTGGCCACGTCGACCATGACGTCCCCGGTCTCACTCAACCGCTCCTTGGCGGTGGCGACCAGCCCCCCGAAGATCAGCTCCTTGGTGATCGCCCCCGCGGCGCAGGCCGAGAGCAGCGGATCCGCGGCACCGGGATCCGGCGCATTCTCCACCTTGATGTTCCCCACCTCCTCCGCGAGATTGTGCAGCGTGGCACCAAGTTTGGTGAGGATCTCCAGATCCGCTTTGAAGGTCATACATCCCCCGTGTGCAGGGTTGCGTCCGGACAGCAACCACTGTCCGGACGCTAGCATGTTGCGAGAGCCAGCGAAGCGGGCGGGCGGCCGCGGAGTGGAACGAGTAGCTGTCGTGGATGCCATCGTCTCGCTTACGGGTTGCCGGGTCGAATCCGGCCTTCGTTATCAGTGCATCGCCGACCTTGAAGCACGGATCGAAGGTGACCGGTGGCCGACCTTGGTCGGGCTGGGTTGGCGCGGTCGTCAGTGATCGCTACACGCAGGCGTCGGCTGCCCGACTTCGGATCTCCAACCCACGTGCATAGGACTTCGTAACCCGGGTCATCCGGCGGTGACCGTGCGGAACCATTCGTGCTCGCCCGGCGTCGAAGTCGGTATGAACGACTCCGCGGCCTCGGACCGGGTCTATGACTCGGTTGTCGAATTCGTCGAGAACTATCTCAGCCTCGTGTATCGGCGCGACATCGTGGCGGGGCGCACGGCCTGGTGCCGGGACTGGTGGAAGCACGCGGAGGCGGTCATTCGGCTCGAGGCGCTGTGGCGGGCGTGGGAGTACCTGCGGGGCGACAGCAGGCTCGGAATGAGCACGTGGCTACTCGATCATGCCGACCCGCAGATGGCGGCGCTGCTCGACCCGCACGGGCCGTTCGAATTCTGCACGATCGAACAGCACAGCGACGCATTGCGACCGCTGCCGCTGACCAGCCCCGCGCCCGGGATATTCGGCGGCGCTCCGAGGGATGACCAGTCATGATCGTCCACCGGATTCGTCCGTGGGACGACCGGCGGTGGGTTACCGTGAGAGACGGCTCGTCTCTACGTATTCCGGAGGACGATGATGTTGAACCGGCGTGCGCTGCTGGGTGGCGCCGCCGCGCTGGGGGCGTCGCTGGCGCTTCCGGGCCTCAGCGCCTGTGGGAGCGATCCTAATGCACTGACATTCTTCTTCCAGGCCGCGCCGAACGAGGCGAAGGTGCGGATGCAGATCATCGAGGCGTTCGGGCGGCTGCACCCGGAGATCAAGATTCAGGTGCAGATGTCGGGGCCCGACCCGCAGCAGCAGATCCTCACCTACTGCGCCGGGGGCAAGTGCCCGGACGTACTGATGCAGTGGGAGTCGTATTCGCGGTTCGCCGAACTGGGTGTGCTGTACGACCTCAACAGGATGCTGGACAAAGATCCGGCCTACGCCGCGCGACTGCACGCCGACAGCACCCCGAATCTGTTGGAGACCTTCCAGTTCCGGGGTGGGCAGTATGTCCTGCCCGAGCAGTGGGCGGGAATCTTCCTGTACTACAACAGGAAACTGTTCGAAGAGGCGGGCCTGAAGCCGCCGCCCGGATCCTGGGAGCATGCCTGGACCTTCGCCGAATTCCTGGACGCCGCAACGGCTCTCACCAAGCGGGATGCCGCCGGGAGCACCACGCAGTGGGGGTTCGCCGACGCGTGGCCGGTGCCGCGCTGGTCGGCGGCGATCTTCGGGATGAACAACGGCGCACCGTGGTTCACGCCGCCGATCGACCCGACGCACACCAATATCGACGACGACCGATTCATCGAGGGCTTCCAGTTCTACGCCGACCTGTCGGTGAAGCACCGCGTCGCGCCGCTGTCGGCCGACCTGCAGACGATCTCGGCCTCCATGTCGGCGCTGGACCTGTTCACGCAGGGCAAGGCGGCGATGGTGCTGACCGGGCACTGGCAGTACGGCGGCTTCGTCGCCGCCCCCGACCTGGATTTCGATGTCACCGTGCTGCCGGTCGGGCCGCACGGGCAGGGCGCGAAATCCGATATCGGCACCACCGGTCTCGCCATCGCGGCCGCGAGCCCGAAGAAGGATCTGGCCTGGGAGTTCGTCAAGTTCGCGACCGGCCCGGAGGGGCAGCAGGCCGTCGCCGCCTCGGGCCTGTTCGTACCGGCGTTGAAGTCGGTGCGTAACTCTCCTGATTTTGCCAAGGCGCACACCAGAATTCGCAATCTCGAGGTGCTCACCGGTGGGCCGGAAAACTCCAATCACCTTCCGGTGAGCCCGATGTGGCCGCAGGTCGACGCGGCCTTCATCCGCTACTCCGACCGCGTGCTGCGCGGCGGCGCGCAGGCGTCCTTCTTCAAGCAGGGCCCGGCCGACGAGCTCAATCGCCTGCTGCGGGGGTCGGTATGAGCACCGCCGCGCCCGCCGAGAACCACCGCCGAGGTCGGCAACGGTCGGCGCTGGTGCGGCGCAAGGCCGCCGCCGGGCGGACGTTCATCGCCCCGAATCTGCTTGCGGTGCTGGTGTTCCTGATCTTCCCGCTGCTGTTCTCGCTGTACCTCAGCTTCAATCACTGGAATATGTTCAGCCCGCCGAAATTCGTCGGGGCGGCGAACTATCGGCGGTTGTTCGCCCAGGATCCGCTGTTCTACATCGCGCTGCGCAATACCGTGCTCTTCACCGTCGGCACGCTGGTCCCGACGGTCGTCATCAGCCTGGCGGTGGCGGCGGCGCTGAACGAGAAACTCAAGGGAATCGCGGTGTTTCGCAGCGTCATGTTCATGCCGCTGGTCGCGTCCACCGCCGCCATGGCCATCGTGTGGGGCTTCATGTTCAACACCCAGGGCGGGCTGTTCAACCGGGTGCTGGGCTGGTTCGGCCTCGGCCCGGTGCAGTGGCTGATCGACCCGAAGTGGGCGCTGGTCTCCCTGTGCCTGGTAAGCATCTGGAAGAGCGTGCCTTTCGCCGCGGCGGTGCTGCTGGCGGCCATGCAGGGCGTGCCGGAGGATCTGCACGAGGCCGCGCGCATCGACGGGGCCGGCGGGTTCCGGCGGTTCCGGTCCATCACGCTGCCGTTGATCCGGCCCGCGCTGGGCTTCGTGTTCGTCATCTCGATCATCAACTCGTTCCAGGCCTTCGATCAGGCGTACGTGCTGACCGGGACGAACGGCGGGCCGGAGACCGGCACCTTCATCTTCGGAATCATGATGTTCCAGAACGCTTTCCAGTTCGACGATCTCGGCTACGCCTGCGCCCTGGCCTGGGTGGTGTTCGCGATCCTGCTCACGCTGACCTATCTGCAATTGCGGTGGGGGCGTGCGAGATCCGAGGAGGTGTGAGTGGCGACTCGCGCACCCCTGTACGAGCGGGTGATCGCCCGACGCGCGCTGCGCGGACTGCTGGTCTACCTCGCGCTGGTGGTCATGGCGTGGTGCACGCTGCTGCCCGTGCTGTGGGCGCTGGCGGGTTCGCTGAAGAAGCAGGGCGAGATCACCGGCACGGGCGTGCTTCCGGCGCATCCCCAATGGTCGAACTATCGGCTGGTGTTCGAATTCGTGCCGTTCGGGCGCATGTTCCTGAACACGATCCTGTATGCCGGATTGGTCACCGCGGGGCAGGTGTTCTTCTGCTCGCTGGCGGGATACGCGTTCGCGCGCTTGCCTTTCAAGGGTCGCGACGTGGTGTTCCTGGCGTACCTGGGCACGCTCATGGTGCCGCTCACCGTCACCGTGATTCCGCAGTTCATCCTCATGCGCACCTTCGGCTGGGTGGACACCCCGTGGGCGATGATCGTGCCGGGACTGTTCGGCAGCGCGTTCGGCACCTACCTGATGCGGCAGTTCTTCCTCACCCTCCCAGCCGAATTGGAGGAGGCGGCGATTCTCGACGGCTGCTCCGTCTGGCAGACGTATTGGCGAGTCCTGTTGCCGCACACCAGGTCTGCGGTCATGGTGCTCGCGGTGCTGACCTGGGTGACGGTGTGGAACGACTTCCTGTGGCCGCTGATCATGATTCAGCACAACAGCATCTCCACCCTGAATCTGGGCCTGTTCTGGATGGAGGGCCAGTACACCGCGAACTGGCCGGTGTTCATGGCCGCCGCCCTGCTGATGCTGGCGCCGATGCTCGTGGTGTACGCGTTCGCGCAGCAGGCGTTCGTACGGGGCATCGCGACGAGCGGACTCGCGGGTCGCTGAATTAGTCTGATGATATGACGATTGGTACTACCAAGATCGGTGTGCAGACCTTCGCCACCGACGAGTCCATTCACCCCGTCAAACTTGCCACCGCGCTGGAAGAGCGCGGTTTCGCCTCCTTCTTCCTGGCCGAGCACAGCCACATCCCGGCCGATCGCTCGTCGCCGTATCCGCTGGGCGGCGAGCTGCCCCGCGAGTACTACCGCACCCTCGACCCGTTCGCGGTGCTGTCCGCCGCGGCGGCGGTGACCGAGCGGCTGCTGCTGGGCACCAGCGTGGTCCTGCTCATGCAGCGCGACCCCATCCACACCGCCAAGGAGGTGGCCAGCCTGGACTACCTGTCGGGTGGGCGGGCGATCTTCGGCATCGGCGCGGGCTGGAACCGCGAGGAGATGCGCAATCACGGCACCGATCCCCGCACCCGCGGCGCGCTGCTGGACGAGCGCATGGCCGCCGTCATCGAGATCTGGACCAAGGAAAAGGCCGAGTATCACGGCACGTACGTCGATTTCGATCCGATCTTCGCCTGGCCCAAGCCGATTCAGCGGCCGCACCCGCCGGTCTACGTGGGCGGCAACAGCCCCGCGGCCATCGCGCGGGCGCACCGCTTCGGCGGCTGGATGCCCAACTGCGTGGTGAAGCCGGAGCTGGTGGCCGAGCAGATCGCGCAGATCGGATCCGATGTCCCGGTGATCGCCAATGCCGTTCCGCCGCAGCGTGATCTGGTCGAGGCGTATCGGGAGGCGGGGGTGGAGGGGATCACCTTCCACCTGCCGCAGCTACAGGAGGCCGACGCGCTGCGCACGCTGGACGAGTGGGCGAAGTTGCTCTGAGCGGGGTCCACTTCGAATCGACCCACCTTGTGATTCCGGCGTGTTTTTGGCCGGAATCGTGGTGGGATCCCGGCCAAAAGCACGCCGGGATCATGAAGGTGTCGGCACGCCGGGATCATGGGAGTATCGGCACGCCGGGATCATGAAAGTGTCGGCACGCCGGGATCATGAAGGTGTCGACACGCCGGAATCATGGGAGTGCGGCACGCCGGGATCATGCGGCAGGACGTCAGGCCGACAACCCGGTCCATTGCGTAGCGGTATAGGGCCGGTCCCCTACGGTCCCATCCCACGTGCTGATGATCAGTGTCAGGTTCGAGGCGTCGGTGCTGCCCGGGTGGATGTAGCCGCCGTACAGGTTCGACAGGGAGCTTGTGAACCAGTGGCTGGGCGGCCAGTAAGCGCGGCCCACCACTTGGGTTTTCGGGTTGGTCCAGACCGCGTCGGGGCGGGGGGCGGTGCGGGTGCGGACGCTGTAGTCGGTGACGTCGAAGTAGCTCATGACGTAGGTGTCGCCGACCCGTTTGACCGAGAACTCGCCGATATTGTTGCCGGGCGCGAACAGTGGCGAGGGCGGGGCCTGGGCGGCCGGAACCCATTGCCACGCGCCGCCCCGGTACGCCCAGTGCTCGCGGGTGCCGAAGGTGCCGTCGAAGAAGTCGGCGGGCCGGTAGCGGACCAGCTGGATCCGCCCGCCGTCGGCGGCGTAGTGGTGGCTGCCGTTCCATGCCTTGCCGAACACGTAGAGATTCTCGTCGGAGTCGACGCCCGCGAACGACCACGACATCTCCAGGCTTCCGTTGCTGCCCTGCGCATCTCCGGGCCAGTGCGTGTCGAAGTCGCGCCAGGTGGCGCCGCCGTCGTCGGAGTAGGCGACGCCCGCCATCAGCGACCCGTCGTGTGCGCTCCCGGTCGGCACCCACTGATTCACCGAGGTGTACTGGATGAAGATCCGGCTCTTCCCGCCGACGGTCAGGGTGATCGCATCGTTGGGAATCCTGCTGACCTCGTACCCGAACCCGTTGTCGGCCTGATGCCGATACGCGAACAGCTGCGCACACGGCACCGGCTGCGCCCCGGTGAAAGTGACCGGCGAAACTCCCCGACGCATCGAATGCGTTCTGGTACAGCATCACCGGCGACCCGATATACACCCCCGAACTGTCCTGCCCGGTGAACGAATCCCCGAACACATACCCCCAGGTCCCGTCGGGCCGCTGATACGGAATGCCCAGATCACCCGAGCCGAGACCGTACCGACTGGCCGAATCCCCCGGATTGTCACAAAGATAAGCGCCGCTCTGAGCCATGATCCCCCCAGTATGACCCCGCCATCCCACCCGACACGCCGTAAACTGTTACCGACCCCCTGGTTCACGTCCCGCCCGGCGGGACTCAATCCAGATCGTCTGGCAGCAACCGGAACGCGGGATAGTGAGTCAGGGGGCGTACCGTTCGAAAATCTCGCCTGTCGAGCGTGAGAACAGCGTCCGAGTCGTACTCGGCCGCAAGCGCCACGCAGGCGGCATCGACCAGATCCAGATTCAGATCGGCGTATTGCCGACGAACCGCGATAGCGGTCCTGAGTTGAGCCGCATCGGTATTCGCAACCTCGATCCGAGTAGTCGCGATCCGATCGGCCAGCAGAAGTAGCACTCGGTCGGCCGCATCACGCCCCGCACGCGCGGTCGCGACGTGGTGCACCTCGGTCAGCGCGAGAGTGCTCACCACCAATGTGCTCGCAATGTTCGCGGCTCGACGCACCGCCAAGTGCTCCGGATCCGACAGGTTCAGCAGAGCCAAGACCCCGGAGGTATCCGCGATGACGATCATGCGGACCGGTGCATGATGTCCCGGATATCGTCCTTGCTGATCGGCCCACCGAGATCGAGTCCTTCGTCATCGGCGAACAGCGGGGTGTCCCAAGTCCGGTTGCGGAGGAGATACAGACGGAGAGCATCCCGCGTGATGTCGTGCTTCGAGCGCCCTTCGGCGCGAGCTTGCACGTCGAGGGCGGCTTCCTCGTCGTCGGGCAGTCGCATGGTCCAGGCCATACGAGTCATGATACCAACAGTGATACCACCCGACCGCTACCAGCGCGGGGTCAATGCTCCCAGCGCGCCCAGCGCCACCGTTGCCGCGGTGGAGGTGCGCAGGACCGTGGGGCCCAGCAGGGTTACCTCCGCCCCCGCGTCTGCCAGGGCGGATAGTTCGGAGTCGGCCAGGCCGCCCTCGGGGCCGACGATCAGCAGGATGTGGGTGGCGGTGGCGAGGGGGAGGTCGGTGAGGCGGGTGGTGCCGGATTCGTGGAGGGCTGCCACTATTCCGTTGTTGGCCTTGATCTTTCGGGTCAGGTCGAGGATGTCGGGGGTGTGGTGTAGGTCGGTGACGGCGGGGATGTAGGCGCGGCGGGACTGGCGGGCGGCGGTGCGCCATTTGTCGACGGCCTTGTGCGCCTTGGCTTCCCAGTTCGCTACGCAGCGGGCCGCCTGCCAGGGGACGATCACGTCGGCGCCGGCCTCGGTCATCAGTTCGACGGCCAGTTCGGAGCGATCCGACTTCGGCAGTGCCTGCACCACGGTCACGGGGGGCGTGACCGGGGCGAGCAGGACCTTGGCGTGGACCTTCAGCTCGAGCCGATCCTTCTGGGCGGCAACCACTTCCGACTCGGCGAGCAGACCGGCGCCGTCGGACAGGGTGATCGGCTCGCCGACGCGGATACGGCGCACGGTCGCGGCGTGGCGGCCCTCCGGGCCGTCCAGCACCGCGATCGCACCGGGCTCCGGAATGTCGTCCAGATAGAAAACCGTGGCGGCCACGGGCCGTCAGCGCCCGCTGAAGGACGCGCGCAGGCGCGCGAACAGCCCGCTGTTGTGCTCGGACTGGGTCGACAGCACCTCGGTGCGCTCGCCGCCGCGCATCGCCTTGTACTTGCGCAGCAGGTCGGCCTGCTTGGAATCGAGCTTGGTCGGCACCACGATGTCCAGGTGGGCGATGAGGTCGCCGCGGGCGCTGGAACGCAGCTTGGGCATGCCGTGCGCGCGCAGCACCGACACCTCGCCCGGCTGGGTGCCCGGCGGGATGGTCAGCTCGGTCGGGCCGTCGAGGATGGTGTCGACCACCACCGTCGCGCCCAGGGCGGCGTCGACCACCGGCACCCGGATCGTGCAGTGCAGGTCGTCGCCGTCGCGGACGAAGGTGTCGTGCGGCTGCTCGACGATCTCCACATACAGATCACCGGCCGGGCCGCCGCCGGGACCGACCTCGCCCTGCGCGGCCAGCCGCACCCGCATGCCGTTGGCCACACCGGCCGGGATCGGCGCGGCGATCTCGCGGC
The DNA here is from genome assembly GCF_013186535.1 of Nocardia terpenica. Lineage (NCBI taxonomy): Bacteria > Bacillati > Actinomycetota > Actinomycetes > Mycobacteriales > Nocardiaceae > Nocardia > Nocardia terpenica. The sequence continues at coordinate 1,251,498 of NZ_JABMCZ010000001.1, read as the reverse complement.
GCGCCCGCACCCGGCCGTCGCCGCCGCACTTGCGGCAGGGGTCCGGAATCGTTTCGCCGGTGCCGCGGCAGGTCGGGCACGGGCGCGAGGTCATCACCTGGCCCAGGAACGACCGCTGCACGGTCTGGATCTCGCCCGCGCCGCCGCAGGTCTCGCAGCGCACCGGCTTGGAGTTGCCGTTGGTGCCCGCACCCTGGCACAGGTCGCACAGCACCGCGGTGTCGACGGTCAGATGCTTGGTGACCCCGACCGCGCATTCGGCCAGCGACAACCTGGTCCGCAGCAGCGAATCCGCGCCCGGCTGCACCCGGCCGCGGGCCTTGCGCGAGGTGGTCGCGCCCATGCCGCCGAAGAACGCCTCGAACACGTCGCCCAGGCCGCCGAACCCGGCGCCCGCGAAACCGCCGCCCCCGCCGGCGGATTCGAGCGGATCGCCGCCCATGTCCACGATGCGCCGCTTCTCCGGGTCGCTGAGGACCTCGTAGGCGGCCGACACCTCGCGGAACTTCTCCTGCGCGGTCGCGTCCGGATTGACGTCGGGGTGCAACTCCCGCGCCAGCTTGCGGTAAGCGCGCTTGATCTCCTGGTCGGTCGCGTTGCGGCCGACGCCGAGAATTCCGTAGTAGTCCCGTGCCACTTGTGTCTCTAGTCCTGTTCCGAAGGTTTCTCGCTCATCGCTCGGCGAGCACTTCGCCGATGTATCGGGCGACCGCGGCGACCGAAGCAATGGTCCCCGGGTAGTCCATCCGGGTCGGTCCCAGCACCCCCATCCCGCCGAGCACGGTACCCGGCATACCGTACCCGGTGGAGATCACCGAGGTGCCACGCATCTGCTCGACCTGGGTCTCCTCGCCGATCTGCACGGTCACCATGCCCTGATGCTGCGCGGCGGCGAGCAGTTTGAGCACGATCACCTGTTCCTCGAGGGCCTCGAGAACCTGGCGCAGCGAGCCCGGGAAGCCGAAATCGCCGGCATTGCGGGTGAGGTTGGCGGTACCGCCCAGCACCAGCCGCTCCTCGGGATGCTCGACCAGCGTCTCCACCAGCGTGGTCGACACCCGCACCAGCACATCGCGCAGCCGGGCCGGTGCGTTCTCGGGCAGTGCGGCGACCGCGCTCGAGGCCACCGCGAGGCGCTTGCCGTCCATGGCCTTGCCGAGCATGGCGCGCAGGGCGGCCAGATCGTCGTCGTCGACCACCGCGCCCAGGTCGACCAGGCGCTGATCGACGCGGCCGGTGTCGGTGATCACGACCAGCAGCAGGCGGGCCGGGTTGAGCGCCACGACCTCCAGGTGCCGGACGGTCGACGCCGACACGGTCGGATACTGCACCATGGCGACCTGGCGGGTGAGCTGGGCCAGCAGCCGCACCCCGCGCCGGAGCACGTCGTCGAGGTCGACGCCGCTCTCCAGGAAGTCGAGGATGGCCCGGCGCTCGGCCGGGGACAGCGGCTTCACCTCGGCGATGTTGTCGACGAACTGGCGGTAGCCCTTGTCGGTGGGGATGCGGCCGGAGCTGGTGTGCGGCTGCGCGATGTAGCCCTCCGCCTCGAGCACCGCCATGTCGTTGCGCACCGTGGCGCTGGATACGCCCAGGTTGTGCCGGTCCACAAGGGTTTTCGAGCCGATCGGCTCCTTGGTCGCGATGTAGTCCGCGACGATCGCCCGCAGGACCTCGAGGCGTCGCTTCTCGGTGCTCGACATCGGCCCCACCTCCTCGTTCGTCATCGGTCCGCTTCGGGGGCGCGACCGGCCGACGGCACGACGCGATCACGCGGATCCCTGTCAATCCGAATTCCAGTTTAATTGCATGCGCGCACATCCCCCGCATACGTGCCCCGCGAGCGGGGCCGACGACCCGTTCAGCAGGGCCGATGGTCGGCTCGACACGATCAGCCGAGTAGGTCGCGGACGACGGCGTCGGCGAGCAGGCGGCCGCGGTCGGTGAGGACGAGGCGGTCGGCGGCGTCGGTGGCGAGGCCGTCGGCGATGACGCGGGCGGCGGCGGCGCGGCCGGGGGTGTCGAGGTCGGCGAGGGGGAGGCCGGTGCGGAGGCGGACGGCGAGCATGACGCGCTCGGTGTGCTGTTCGGCGGCGGTGAGGGCCTCCCATCCGGCGGCGGGGAGGCCGCCGCGGGCGACGCGATCGGCGTAGCGGGCCGGGTGTTTGACGTTCCACCAGCGCACGCCGCCGAGGTGGCTGTGCGCGCCGGGGCCCGCGCCGAGCCAGTCGCCGCCGTCCCAGTAGCCGAGGTTGTGCCTGCACGCGGCGGAATCGCTTGCCGCCCAATTGGATACCTCGTACCAGGTGAGTCCGGCGGCGGTCAGGCGGGCGTCGATGCGCTCGTAGCGGGCGGCCAGCACGTCGTCGTCGGGCGCGGGCAACTCGCCGCGGCGGACCCGGCGGGCCAGCGCGGTGCCGTCCTCGACGATGAGCGAGTACGCCGACACGTGGTCGACCCCGGCGGCCAGCACGGCATCCAGGCTGGCATCGAGATCGGCGTCGGTTTCGCCCGGCGTGCCGTAGATGAGATCCAGGTTCACATGCTCGAAACCGGCGGCGCGCGCCTCGCGGGCGGCGGCGACGGCCCGGCCCGGGGTGTGGGTGCGGTCGAGCACCTGCAACACATGCTCGGCCGCGGACTGCATGCCCAGCGACACCCGGGTGAAACCGCCCTCGCGCAGGCGCTCGAAGAAGCGCGGCGAGGTGGATTCCGGATTCGACTCGGTGGTCACCTCCGCATCGGCCGCGAGGGTGAAATTCTCCCGGATCGCCGCCAGCACCTCCGCCAGCCCGTCACCCCCCAGCAGCGACGGCGTCCCGCCGCCCACGAACACCGTCCCCACCTCCGGCTGTGCCGTCGGCAATCCCCCGAATACCGCTGCGGCCGTAGCCAACTCACCCTTCAGCGCCGCCAGCCACGACTGCGGCGATGCCGAGGTCCCCAGCTCCCCGGCCGTATAGGTGTTGAAGTCGCAATACCCACACCGCGTCGCACAGAACGGCACGTGCACATAGATACCGAACGGCCCACCCCCGAAATCCCCCAGCACAGGCTGATCCCCCGCTCCCGAGGCGGAGGAAACGGAGTCGGCACGAACGGTCGAAGTCACCCCTCCAGTCTGACCGGTTACCCCGCTCACACCCCGCCCGGCGGTCGCTATGGCGGATCTCACAAATTTGGGCGGTTGCCCAGGGAATTTCCCTCCGATTTACGGAAAATGCGGGGCCGGGGTCGGAAAGGCCCCGCTGACATGGCACAATAGCCGCATGACCGGACTTGGGGTGCGATTGGTGGCGCGGCGCCACGTCGACTTCAAGCGTGTCTGCAGTGCGCGCTGTCTGCCGGGGTGCCTCCGGTAGCTCGGCCGCGTATCCGGTTTCGGTGTCGCCGTTTCGATGCCGCATTTCTCCGGCCGCCGAGTACCGAGGCGTGAGTCCAGCCCCCTCCGCCTGCCGCAAGGCCCTTCATTCCATCCGCAGGAGCGACCCATGACGTCGAGTACCGACGCCACCTCATCCCCGACCCCGCGGCAGCGCACCGGGAAACCCGTGCGCCGCAAGTCGGAAGGCCAGTGGGCCCTCGGGTACCGCGAGCCGCTGAACCCCAACGAGCAGAGCAAGAAGGACGACAACCCGCTCAACGTTCGCGCGCGCATCGAAAACATCTACGCCAAGGCCGGTTTCGACGCCATCGACAAGGCCGATCTGCGCGGCCGGTTCCGCTGGTGGGGCCTGTACACCCAGCGCGAGCAGGGCTACGACGGCACCTGGACCGGCGACGAGAACATCGACCTCCTCGAGGCCCGCTACTTCATGATGCGGGTGCGCTGCGACAGCGGTGCGCTGAATCTGGCGCAGCTGCGCGCGATCGCGGGCATCTCCACCGAATTCGCCCGCGACACCGCCGATCTGTCCGACCGCGAGAACGTCCAGTACCACTGGATCGAGATCGAGAACGTGCCGGAGATCTGGCGGCGGCTGGAAGAGGCCGGGCTGAAAACCACCGAGGCGTGCGGGGATTGCCCGCGCGTGGTGCTGGGTTCGCCGCTGGCCGGTGAGTCGCTGGCCGAGGTGATCGACGCCACCCCGGCCATCGACGAGATCGTGCGCCGCTACATCGGCGACAAGCGCTACTCGAATCTGCCGCGCAAGTTCAAGACCGCCATCTCCGGGCAGCAGGACGTGGTGCACGAGATCAACGACGTCGCGTTCGTCGGCGTGGTGCATCCCGAGCACGGACCGGGCTTCGACGTGTGGGTCGGCGGCGGCCTGTCCACCAATCCCATGCTGGCGCAACGGCTCGGCGTCTGGGTGCCGCTGGAGGAGGTTCCCGATGTGTGGGAGGCGGTCGTCTCGATCTTCCGCGACTACGGTTACCGGCGGCTGCGGACCAAGGCCCGGCTCAAGTTCCTCGTGAAGGATTGGGGCGTCGAGAAATTCCGCCGGGTGCTCGAGGACGAGTACCTGAAGCGCACGCTCGTCGACGGCCCGGCGCCGGAGCAGCCGACGCAGATCATCGACCATGTCGGCGTGCAGCGGCTGCGCAACGGGCTCAACGCGATCGGCTTCTCTCCCATCGCCGGTCGCGTGTCGGGCACCGTCCTCACCAAGGTGGCCGACGCGGTGGCGAAGACGGGCGCGGACCGGGTGCGATTCACGCCGTATCAGAAGCTGATCGTGCTGGACGTGCCCGACGACAAGGTGGACCAGCTGATCGAGGAGCTGGAACCGCTGGGCCTGCAGGCGCGGCCGTCGATCTGGCGGCGGAATCTGGTGGCCTGCAGCGGAATCGAGTTCTGCAAGCTGTCGTTCGTCGAGACCCGCAGGCGCTCACAGGAACTCGCGCCGGAGCTGGAGCGGCGGCTGGCCGATATCAACGCGCAGCTGGACGTGCCGATCACCATCAACATCAACGGCTGCCCGAACTCCTGCGCCCGCGCCCAGATCGCCGACATCGGATTCAAGGGCCAGCTGGTCGACGACGGCAACGGGAATCATGTGGAGGGTTTCCAGGTTCATTTGGGTGGCAGCCTCGGCTTCGACAGCGCGTTCGGCCGCAAGCTGCGTCAGCACAAGGTCACCAGCACCGAACTCGGCGATTACGTCGAGCGCGTGGTGCGCAATTTCGTGAAGAACCGCGACGCGGGCGAACGGTTCGCGCAGTGGGCCGTCCGCGCCGACGAGGCCGACCTTCGGTAACGGGAGAAATCAGCCATGGCAACCACTTTGGAGAAGCTGTCCGGCGACGAGCTACGCCGGATCGCGGAAGACGGTGCGGCACAACTCGGCCCGCACGCCTCGGCCACCGAGCTGCTGCAGTGGACCGAGGACACCTTCGGTTCCGGCTACATCGTCGCCTCGAACATGCAGGACGCGGTGCTGGTGCAGCTGGCGGCGCGGGTGCGACCGGGTGTCGACGTGCTGTTCCTCGATACCGGCTACCACTTCGCCGAGACCCTCGGCACCCGGGACGCGGTGGAGCTGGTGTACGGCGTGAACGTCGTCAATGTGACGCCGGAACAGACCGTGGCGGAACAGGATTCGCTGCTCGGCAAGGATCTTTTCGCGCGCGAGCCCAACGAGTGCTGCCGGTTGCGCAAGGTGGTGCCGCTGCGGAAGTCGCTGGCGCCCTACAACGCGTGGGTCACCGGCATCCGCCGGGTGGAGGCGCCCACCCGCGCCAACGCGCCGCTGATCTCCTTCGACGAGGGCTTCGGGCTGGTGAAGATCAACCCGATCGCGGCCTGGTCCGACGAGGACATGTCCGCCTACATCGCCGAACACGGCATTCTCGTCAATCCCCTGGTGGAGGAGGGGTATCCGTCCATCGGTTGCGCTCCGTGCACGCGGAAGCCGGAACCGGGATCCGATCCGCGAAGCGGCCGCTGGGCCGGCCTCGCCAAGACCGAATGCGGGTTGCATCAGCCATGAATTCCACTGCCACCGATACCGAATTCGATGTGCTCGCCTCGCTCGGGGGATTCGATACCCTCGCCGCGCTGGAGAGCGAGTCCATTCACATCTTCCGCGAGGTCGCGGGCGAGTTCGAGCGGCCGGTGATCCTGTTTTCCGGCGGTAAGGACTCGACCGTGCTGCTGCATCTGGCGCTGAAGGCGTTCTGGCCCGCGCCGCTGCCGTTCGCGCTGCTGCATGTGGATACCGGGCACAATCTGGCGGAGGTGCTGCGGTTCCGGGACCGGGTGGTCGACAAGTACGGGCTGCGGCTGCATGTCGCCAGCGTCGAGGAGTATCTGGCCGACGGGCGGCTGAGCGAGCGGCCGGACGGCATCCGCAATCCGCTGCAGACGGTGCCGCTGCTGGACGCCATCACCGAGCACCGGTTCGACGCGGTCTTCGGCGGCGGCCGCCGCGACGAGGAACGCTCACGCGCCAAGGAACGCATCTTCTCGCTGCGGGACGGGTTCGGGCGCTGGGACCCCAAGCGGCAGCGACCCGAGCTGTGGAACCTGTACAACGGGCGGCACGCACCGGGTGAACACGTGCGGGTGTTCCCGCTCAGCAACTGGACCGAGCTCGACATCTGGCGCTACATCACCCGCGAGAACGTGGAATTGGCGACCATCTACTACGCACACCAGCGCCCGGTCTATCAGCGCGACGGCATGTGGATGACCCCCGGCTCCTGGGGCGGGCCGCGCGACGGCGAGGAGTTGACCGTCAAGTCCGTGCGGTATCGCACCGTGGGCGACGGATCCACCACGGGCGCAATCTTGTCCACCGCCGCCACCAACGCCGACATCCTGGCCGAGGTGGCCGCGTCGCGGCTGACCGAACGCGGCGCCACCCGCGGCGACGACCGAGTCTCCGAAGCCGCGATGGAAGACCGCAAACGAGAAGGTTATTTCTGATGGCCGACCTACTGCGACTGGCCACCGCCGGCAGTGTCGACGACGGTAAGTCCACGCTGGTCGGGCGCCTGCTCTACGACACCAAATCGGTGCTGGCCGACCAGATCGACGCCGTCACCCGCGCGTCGGTGGACCGCGGGCTGGCCACACCGGACCTGTCGCTGCTCGTGGACGGCCTGCGCGCCGAGCGGGAACAGGGCATCACCATCGATGTGGCCTACCGCTACTTCGCCACCCCCGCACGCTCGTTCGTGCTCGCCGATACCCCGGGACACGTGCAATACACCCGCAACACGGTGTCCGGCGCGTCGACCGCGCAGCTGGTGATCCTGCTCGTGGACGCACGCAAGGGCGTCATCGAGCAGACCCGCCGCCACGCCGCGGTGATGGCGCTGCTCGGGGTCCCGAAACTGGTACTGGCGGTCAACAAGATCGATCTGGTCGACGACGCCGCCGGGGTATTCGACAAGATCTCGGCCGAATTCGCCGAGCTGACAACGACACTGGGCTGGACACCCGAGGATGTCACCGAGATCCCGGTGTCGGCGCTGCACGGCGACAACGTGGCCTCCCGCTCGGCGAACACCCCGTACTACGACGGGCCCTCGCTCATCGAGCATCTGGAGTCGGTACCCGTCGACGCCGACAGCTCCGGCCGCCACCGGGTGGGACTACGGTTCCCGGTGCAGTACGTAATCCGGCCGCGCACCGCCGAGTACCCCGACTACCGCGGGTACGCGGGACAGGTTGCGGCGGGCGTGGTGTCGAAGGGCGACGAGGTGGTGGTGCTGCCGTCCGGTATCCGCACCACTGTCGAGCGCATCGATACCGCCGACGGCGAGCTGCCCGCGGCCCAGCCCGGGCGCAGTGTGACGCTGCTACTCGCCGACGATGTGGACGTCTCGCGCGGCGACACCATCGCGGCGGCGGCCGATGCGCCGGAGCCGATCGAGGCGTTCGACGCCACCGTCTGCTGGCTCGGCGACAGGCCGCTGCGGCCGGGTGCGCGGCTGCTGCTCAAGCACGGGACGCGCACCACGCAGGCGATCGTGGGTGCGCTGCTGGAGCGGTTCGACGAGCAGCGGCTGGCCGCCGATCCGGAGCCGGAGTCGTTGTCGCTCAACGATATCGGCCGGATCTCGGTGCGGGTCGCCGACCCGATCGTGGCCGACGACTATCGGGTCAACCGGCACACCGGCAGTTTCCTGCTCATCGATCCGGCGGGCGGGAACACCCTCGCCGCCGGGCTGGTGGGCGATGTGCTGACCGCGGTGGAGGTCGGCACCGAGTCCGGGAGTTGAGGTGGCGGTCGCGGGCCCGGCGCTGATCGCCGTCGCGCACGGCAGTCGCGATCCGCGTTCCGCGGCAACGATATCCGCGGTGGCGGCCGGGCTGGCACGGGTCCGGCCGGATCTCGCGGTGCGGCTGGCGTTCCTGGACCTGAGCACGCCCTCGGTGGAGCAGGTCATCGATGCCGTTGCCGCCGCGGGCCATACCGAGGCCGTCGTGGTTCCGTTGTTGCTGGGCAGCGCCTTTCACGCCCGCGTCGACCTCCCCGGCCTGCTCGCGGCCGCCCGCGCCCGCCACCCGCGCCTGCACGTGACCCAGGCCGACGTCCTCGGCCCGGACCCCCGCCTCGTCACCGCCCTGCGCGACCGCGTCCTGGCAACGGGCGCGGACGTGGCCGACAACCGTCTCGGCATCGCCGTGGCGGCGGTCGGTTCCTCCTCCCCCACCGCCAACCGCCGCACCCACCGCATCGGCCGCCTCCTGGCGACCGGCACCGCCTGGCGCACCGAAGTCTGCTTCGCCACCACCGAACCCACCCTCCCCGAGGCCGTTTCCCGGCTTCGGGCCCGGGGGTGTGAGCGCGTGATCGTGGCCCCGTGGTTCCTCGCCCCGGGCCTGCTCACCGATCGGCTGGCGACCGCGGCCCCGGACCTGGTCCACGCCGCACCGATCGGGTCTCATCCACTGCTGACCGAGATCATCGCAAGCCGCTACGCGGCAACCGTTCTCGCCGAGCGCATTCGGCACGCCGCGGCCTGACCAGCGTTCCGGCTCAGGGGATTTCGGCGTCCGGGGCGTTTCCCGCCGCCCAAATGCCGCGGGTGTGGCCGATGTGGGCGCGGAGGAAGCGTTCGAGTTCCGCGGCCCGGTGGGATTCGAGGAGGTCGAGAATGGTGTGGTGTTCGCGGGCCGAGTTTTCCAGCTCGCCGCGAGCCACCAGGGCGGACAGGCCGAGTAGGCGGGTCTGGGCGCGCAGGTCGCCGACTATGCGGGACAGGCGGGGGTTGCGGCGATAGTCCAGGAGCATGAGGTGGAAGCGGCGGTCGGCGTCGACGTAGTCGACGAGGTTGCCGCGGCGGGCCGCGCGCACGATCCGGTCGGCCTGGGCGCGCAGGGCGGGGAAATCCGCGGCGGGGACGGCGCCGACGATGGCGCGCACGCTCGGTGGCTCCAGGAGCAGGCGGATCTCGGCAATGGCGTCGAGGTCGGCGTCGGAGGGTTCGGTGACGCGGAATCCCTTGTTGGGCACCGAGATCACCAGACCCTGCTGCACCAGGTCGAGCATCGCCTCGCGCACGGGGGTGGCGGAGACGCCGAATCGTTCGGCCAGCGCCGGAGCCGAATAGAGCGCTCCCGGCGCGAGTTCGCCGGAGATGATCGCGGCGCGCAGCGCGTCCCCGACGTGGTCGCGCAGCGTGGACCGGGTGGCGCGCTCGCCCATCAGAACAGGAAACCTTCCGGAAAGGGGTCGGTGGGGTCGAGCAGATAGGTGCCGATCCCGGTGACCCAGGCGCGGCCGGTAAGCGCGGGCACGACCGCGGGATGGCCGCCCACGGTGGTGGTTTCGAGCGCGCGGGCGTGAAAGGTGGTGCCCAGGAACGAATCGTTGCGCAGCACCTCGCCGTCGGACAGCAAGCCCCGCGCGTGCTGGCGGGCCAGCAGCGCGGAAGTGCCGGTGCCGCAGGGTGAGCGGTCGAACCAGCCCGGATGGATGGCCATGGCGTGCCGGGTGTGCGCGGGTTCGGAGGCCGGGTCGAGGAACAGGACGTGCTTGCAGCCGGATATCCGCTCGTCCCCGGGATGGGTCGGGCGGCGAGTGTCGTTGACGGCGGCCATGATTCGCAGGCCCGCGTCGAGGATCCGGTCCTTGTGCGCGCGGTCGAACGGTATTCCGAGACCGTCGAGCCCGACGATGGCGTAGAAGTTGCCGCCGTAGGCCATGTCGTAGCGCACGGTCCCGAGCCCCGGCACGTCCACGGTGTTGTCCACGCTGTCGCAGTAGGCGGGCACATTGCGGAGGGTGACCGCGTCCGCGTGGCCGCCGGACACCGCGACCTCGGCGACGACGCGCCCGGCGGGGGTGTCGAGGCGGATCTCGGTGGTCGGCTCGGCGACGGGCACCATCCCGGATTCGACGAGCGCGGTGGCCACCCCGATGGTGCCGTGCCCGCACATCGGCAGCAGCCCACTGACCTCGATGAACAGCACCCCGTAGTGGCCGTCGGCGGTGGTGGCGGGTTGCAGGATCGCGCCGCTCATGGCCGCGTGCCCGCGCGGCTCGTACATCAGCAGCGTGCGCAGTCCGTCCAGATGCCGCTGGAAATACGTCCGCCGCGCCGCCATGGTGTCACCGGGCACGGTGCCGATACCGCCGGTGACCACCCGGGTGGGCATGCCCTCGGTGTGCGTGTCGATCGCGGAAATGATTCGGCTGCTTCGCATTACGCTGGCCCTTCGCTGTCGAGTTCGGCGAGTTCGCGCAGCCGCACCGGCGCCGCGAACGGACGGCGGGCGGGGGTGGCCGCGGCCAGGCCGTCGGTGTCGGTCCCGTCGGTGCAGGGGCGTGGGCGCAGCGCCGCGATCGCCGCCGCGCACATGCGGCCCTGGCACGGCCCCAATCCGGCCCTGGTGGCCAGCTTGACCGATCGATAGCCGTCACCCGTGGCGCGGTCCCAGGCGGCGGTCAGATCGGCGCGGGTCGTGCCCTCGCAGCGGCAGATCACCGTATCGGGCCGGGACCAGTCGAGGGCTCCGGAGCGAATCGGATGCGCGGCGGCGAGCCGGGCGACGAACTGTCGCGCGGTGCGGTGTTCGGCGCGCAGCGAGCGATCGGCGAACGGGTCCGCCCCCGCCGCGGCCGTTCCCGCCACCGCGCCCTCGACCGCAGCGACCTGTGCGCCGCCGATACCGGTGATTTCGCCTGCCGCCCAGACATATTCGGCGGTGGTGCGCTGGGTGCGATCGACGCGGGCGAAGCCGTCCTCGGTCAATTCCGCTCCGGCGGCGAGCGCCAGTTCGTGCTGCGGGGTGAAGCCGTGCGAGACCGCCACCGCGTCGACCGCCAGGGTGCGCTGGCTGCCGGGAACGGGGATCCAGTTCTCGTCGAGCCGGGCGACGGTGGCCTCCTGCACCCGGCCGTCGCCCGCCACGGCAATGACGGCATGCGAGGTACACAGCGGAATCCGGTGCCGCACACCGTAAGCCAGGTACTCCGCCAGCTCGACGGCCTTGTCGGCGCTGTGCCGCAGCTGCCACGGCCGCGCCGCCCAGTGCCGGGCGATGCGGCGGCCCGGATTGGCCTCGAGCACCGCGCGGATGGTCGCCCCGCCCTCGGCCAGCGCCCGGGCCACCGGCAGCAGGAACGGCCCGGTGCCGGACAGCAGGATCGAGCGGCCCACCAGGACCCGCTGGGTCTTGGCGAGAGTCTGTGCGGCACCGGCGGTATAGACGCCGGGGAGGTCCCAGCCGGGGAACGGGCACACCCGGTCGTAGGCCCCGGTGGCGAGAATCAGTGCGTCGCCGCGAATCTCGCGGTGCGTGCGGTGATCGCCCTCCACGCCCACCAGTGCGCGCACGAGGGGGCGACCGCCGTCACGGTCGAGCCGATACACCGCGGCCCACGGCAGGTATTCGCACCGTGGATGATTCGCGAGCCAGCGGGCGCGCCGGTCGGCCGCCGGGTAGCCGTGTCCGATGGTGAGCGGGCGGCGTACCTCGAAGGCCGCGGAGATGCGCCGGTTGTACTGTCCGCCGAGCATTTCGTTCGCGTCGACCAGGGTCACCGAAGCGCCGTGGCGCAGAGCGGATTCCGCGGCAGCCATCCCCGCGGGCCCGCCGCCGATCACCACCACGTGCCGTTGCCTCACGACTCCGCCTCGGCTGCGCTGCGCGATTGGGTGACCACCCGGTCCCCGTCCCGGGCGGGCCGACGGCACAGCCGGATATCGCGCACCCCATTGACGGTCGCGACACAGTCGAAACACACACCGATGCCGCAGAACACACCCCGGCTACCGCCCGTGGTCGCCGTGCGCCACTGCGACCGCCCCGCCCCGAGCAGCACCGCGGCCAGGCTCTGCCCCGTCACCCCTCGAACCTCGTCCCCGTCGACACTGATCGTGACCGGCCGATCCCGCCGTCCCACCGGATCCTCCGCCGCCGGAATCGAATACGAACTCATGCCCGGGCCTGCTGTCGAACGAGGACGGCCGGGCGGGCGGGGGTGAAGGGGGCGATGTCGAGTATGGGTGGCTGGTCGGTGAGGGCGGCGGTGAGCAGGTGGGCGGTGGCCGTCGACAGTCCCACTCCCCCGCCCTCGTGGCCGGTGGCGTGCCAGAGCCCCGGGAGGCGAGGGTCGGGGCCGAGGATCGGGAGGTGGTCGTCGGTGTAGGGGCGGAAACCGCCGTAGGCGCGCATGATCGCCGCGTCGGCGAGGCAGGGGTAGAGGCGGATCGCCTTGCGCGCGATGGCGGAGAGGCTGTCGGGGCGCAGGCGGTCGTCGAAGCCGCAGCGGCGGCGGGTCGAGCCGAGCAGCAGCGGTCCGGCGGGGGTGGATTCGACCACCGCGGACGATTGCAGTGCCGCCGCCGAACTGCCCACCGCGCCTACATAATCCGCGTCGTACACCTTGTGGAAGACGGTCGGCGGGAGCGGCGCGGTGACCAGCACGTCGCCGCGGCGCGGGGCGACCGCGATCGGCGCGCCCAGCAGCCGAGACAGCGCGCCCGACCACGGCCCGGCCGCATTGATCACCGTCGTCGCGGTGCGCGGGCCGCGGGTGGTGTGCACACCGATCAGCCTGCCGTCCCGAACGATCGGACCCGTGACGGCACAGCGGGTTTCGAGCGCCGCCCCGGCGGCGACGGCCGCGGCCAGGAACGCCGTCGCCGCGCCCACCGGTTGCACCTGGGCGTCGTCCGGGTAGTAGACGGCCGCGCGGACGTCACGGGTCAGGGCCGGTTCGGCGGCGGCCAGGCCGTCCGAATCCATAGTCTCGCAGTGCACTCCGGCCGCGCGCTGGCCGTCCGCGAATTCGCTCAGCGCATCGGCTCCCTCGGGTGTCGTGGCAACCACGATGCCGCCCTTGCGATCCCAGTCGACGGCCGCGGCATCCTGCGGCAGCCGCTCGGCGATCCGGTCGAGCGTTTCGGGCCACAGCCGCAGGGACAGTCGGATGAGATCCAGTTCGGGACCGGGGGCCTTGTCGGAGACGAGGACATTGCCTTCCCCGTGCGCCGTGGTGGCCGACGCGACCCCGCCGCGCTCGCAGACCCGCACCGAGGCCCCGGCCAGCGTGAGCCGGTCGGCGAGCGCGCATCCGATCACGCCCGCGCCGACAATGAGGACGTCGGTGCCGGACATGGTTACCGATAGCCCTGTGCGAGAGCACGTTCGGTGGCGGCGGCGATGGCCGCGGCCGACTCGGCGGACAGCGGGACGCGCGGCGCGCGGCACCTGCCGCCCCGGCGGCCGACGACATCCAGCGACAGCTTGATGGCCTGGACGAACTCCGTCTTCGAATCCCAGCGCAGCAGGGGGTGCAGGTCGCGGTACGGCGGTAGCGCCTTGTCGAGGTCGTGATTGACTGCGGCGTCGAACAGTTCGACCGTGGCCTGCGGAAAGACATTGGTGTATCCGGCCACCCAGCCGACCGCGCCCGCGATCGCCAGCTCCGCCACCACGTCGTCGGAGCCGACCAGCACATCCAATTCCGGTGCCAGTTCCTTGATCTCGTAGAAGCGGCGCACGTCTCCGCTGAATTCCTTCACCCCGGCGATCAGGCCCTCGTGGAACAGCTCGGCCAGCAGCCGCGGGGTCAGGTCGATGCGGGTGTCGATCGGGTTGTTGTAGGCCACGATCGGCAGCCCCACCGCCGCGACGGTGCGGTAGTGGTCGAGCACCGATTCCCGGCCGCCGCGATAGGCGTTGGGCGGCAACAGCATGACCGCCTGCGCCCCCGCCTCGGCCGCCTGCTCGGCCCACCGCCGCGCCTGCCGGGCACCGTAGGCGGCCACGCCCGGCATGACCGTGAATCCGCCGGGAGCCGCCGCGATAGCGGTCTCCACCACCCGCGCCCGCTCCACGTCGTCGAGGGTCTGATACTCCCCGAGCGACCCGTTCGGGCTCACCCCGTGGCATCCGCTGGCCGCCAGCCAGCGGACGTGCTCGGCATAGGCGTCATAGTCGACGGAATCGTCCGCGGCGAAGGGCAATGCCGTCGCCACCAGCACGCCGTGCCAGGGTTTTTCCCGCGTCGAGATATCCGATCGCTGCGGCGAAATACTGTGCGACACACCGGCCCCCGTCTCGGCCCGGCACTTCGAGGATCAGTGCCATGTGATATGTGACATTGCACTGACTGTAGGAGATGTGAGTCGGATCACGCAAGAGCCCGACGGTAGGGGATCAATGAAACCAGCGCTCCAGCACTACCGCTACTCCGTCGTCGGTGACGTCGGCCGTTATTTCGTCGGCCAGTTGGCGGATCGGGGCGACGGCATTGCCCATGGCTACGGAATGGGCTGCCCAGGTGAGCATTTCGCGGTCGTTGTAGCCGTCGCCCATGGCGAGGGTGGCCGATCGGGGGATGTCGAGCTGGCGGCGCAGGCGTTCGAGGGCCCAGCCCTTGGTCACGCCCTGCTTCGAGGCGACCAGCCAAGGCTCGACCTCGCCGTGTACCCAGCCCGCGCCGGGTAGTCGCACCCCGCGCACGATCTCGACCATGTCGGCGAGGGTGCCGCCGGGCCACCAGCCGTTGAGGCGGGTGGTCGGCTCCAGGCTCAGGTCGCTGTCCTCGACGTAACGGAATTCGCCGAGCCGGAAGCTGCCCGGGTAGTAGCCGGTGGTCCAGGTGCCGACGCCGACCTTCTCCACCGACAGCACCATGTCCGGGAACAGCGAACGCAGCACGCCCACCGAGGGTTCCGGGTCGAAGGTGTGCACGGCCAGCGGCCGCCAGTTCGAGATGTCCACGTGCACAGCGCCGTTGGAGCACAGCGCGTGCCCCTCGACGAGTTCCAGTTCCTCGATGACGAGCCGGGTCGCCAGCAGCGTGCGCCCGGTGGTGATCACCACGTGCGCCCCCGCCTCGGCCGCGGCCCGCACCGCGGCCAGGACCCGCGGGGTGATCCGCTCCCCCGTGCGCAGCAAGGTGCCGTCCACATCCAGCGCGATCAACTCTGGTCTATCCGGTATGCCCACCGGCTCATTCTTACCGATGCGGCAAATGCATTCTCATCGCTGCCGGTCGGGCTCGGGCTGCGGCAGGTACGGGGTGATGGCGTGGGCCAGGTTGGCAATGGTCATCGACTGCAGCCAGACCCGTCCCGGGCCGGTCAGCGCGGCCAGGAACAATCCGTCGCCGCCGAAGAGGATATTGCGGATGCCGCGCATGACCGTGATGTCGAAGCGGACGGTGGCGTCGAACATGCCGACGTGCCCGGGATGCACCCGCAGCGTCTCCCCGGGCCCGAGATCGTATTGCACGACCTCGCCGGACAGCTCCGCCCACGCGGCGCCGGTCCCGCTCACGCGTTGCAGCGTGAATCCCGCGCCGCCGAAGATGCCCGCGCCCAGCCGCCGCTGAAAGCTCAGCGTCACCCGCACATCGCCACTGGCACACAGGAATCCGTGCCGGTGCAGCAGGTACTCCACGCCGCGCTCGACCGTGACCGGCACGATCCGGCCCGGCAGTTTGGCCGCGAACGCGACGGTGCCCGGCCGACGGGCGGCGGTGTATTCGGTCATGAACAGCCCCGCACCGGCGATGGCGCGGCGCATCGTGCCCAGGACGCCGCCGGAGACACCGCGCGTGGAGGTGTGCAGGCGTATCGAATCGGTCATCCAGGACAGCTGCCCGGCCTCGGCGACCACGCTGTCTCCCGGATTCAGGGTGACCTCGAGGACCGGCATGACGGTTCCGAGGATTCTGGCGTCCACCAGTCCAGTGTGCGCACCACCGCGATCGACGCAATTAATGACGCATCAACTATAGGTCCGGATCCCGCCAGCACCGCCCCGCCGCGGCGACTTGACTGACAACCGCGACGAAAACGTCGGAACGACAAGGGGAAATGGAGATGACGATGGGTTCTCGGTTCGAGGCCAAGGTCGTGCTGATCACCGGGGCGACTTCCGGGATCGGCGAGGCGGTGGCCCTGCGGGTGGCCGCCGAGGGCGCCGCGGTGGTGCTCGGGGCGCGCGGTGAGCAGCCCGGTCAGCGGGTGGTCGAGCGGATTCGCTCGGCAGGTGGCCGGGCGGTGTTCGTCCCGACCGATGTGACGGTGGCCGACCAGGTGGAGCGGCTGACGCGCACCGCGCTCGACGAGTTCGGGCGGCTCGACGCGGCATTCAACAATGCGGGGGCGGTGCGGGCGTTCGGTCCGGTGCAGGATATCGACGAGTCGGCCTGGCGGGCCGACCTGGAGCTGAACCTGACCGGCGTGTTCTACGGTCTGCGGCACCAGGTTCCGGCGATCGTCGCCTCCGGCGGCGGGGCCATCCTGAACAACGCCTCGAATCTCGGGGTGGTCGGAATGGGTTCGGTGGCACCGTATGTGGCGGCCAAGCACGGCGTCGTCGGGCTGACGCGGGCGGTGGCGCTGGAGGGGGCCGCTCGGGGCGTGCGGGTCAATGCGCTGGTGTCGGGCGCGGTGAACACCCCGGCGTTCCGCGCATCGATGGGCGCCACCCCCGAGGGCGAGGCGAGCATCGCGGCGCTGCATCCGCTGGGGCGGATCGCGCGTCCGGACGAGATCGCCTCACTGTGCGTGTATCTGCTCAGCGACGAGGCGTCCTTCGTGACCGGGGCCGCGGTGGCGATCGACGGCGGCTTCACCGCGCAGTAGTCGCAATCGCGGACGGCCGCGCACCTTTCGGTGCGCGGCCGTCGACCCTGCGGCTGCGGGTCAGGGCAGCACCTGCGGCACGGAGTCCGGGGCGAAGACGCCCACCAGCGCGCCGATCACGGTGCCCCAGAGCGCGCCGTTGATCGCGCCCGGAATGGCGCCGATACCGGAACCGGTCACCGCGCCCAGCACGCCGGAGCCCGCGGCACCGGCCAGCGCGCCCGCGGCGATGCCGTTGTGCAGCGGATCACTGTCCTGCGCATCCGGATTCGTCGCGATCTCCAGCGGAACACCGGCGACCGGCTGGGCCTGGACCGGAGCCGCCACCGGCTGCGCCGCCACCGGCTCGGCCGCCGCGGCACCGGCGAACGCGATGCCCACGGCGATCGGCAGGGCACCTACGAGCGCGCGACGGCTCGCGGTGAAAACAGTCCGACGGACCATTGAATTCCTCACTCTTCTCCGACCAAAAACTAACAAGTCACTCATATCGGACATGCGGTCGGTGTGGCAAGAAGATTCGGAACAGCGTGATATTCAACACGTTCCCAGGATTGACTGCGCGCGTTACGATTTCGGGTTCGACTTATGCCCGGGGCGAGATATCGAGGGCTTCGGCCGGTGGCTCGGCCTTCAGCCCGCTTCCGCACAGCGGCGCGACGACGGCCGGGCTCGACGAGGATCGGCCGGAGCCGCCGATGCGACCGGCTCGAACCGCCGCCCAGCAGACCGCCGCGGTGGGTTCGACATAGAGCCCGGCGCGCGCCAGTTCGGCATGGGCGGTGCGGATTTCGGTGTCGGCGACGGTGACGATCGTGCCGCCGGTGGACCGGACGGCGGCGAGGATCTGGCGACCGCGGGCGGGGCGGGCTATGGCAATGCCTTCGGCGGCGGTCGGTCGCGCGGCCACGTCGACGGGTACGGTGCTGCCGGTGCGGATGGCGGCGGCCAGCGGTGCGCAGGATTCGGCCTGTGCCGCAACGATTCTGGGAATCCGGTCGATCAGCCGCCGAGCGAGCAGTTCCCGGCAGCCGAGGTAGGCGCCGAGGACGAGCGTGCCGTTGCCGACGGGGAGAACGAGGGTGCCCGGCAGTCGGCCGCCGAGCTGTTCCCACAGTTCGAAGGCGTAGGTCTTGGTGCCGTGCAGGAAGAACGGGTGGTAGACGTGGCTGGCGTAGAAGTTGCCCGATTCGTCGGCCGCGCGGGCGGCGGCCGCCGCGGTGTCCTCCCGCGTACCCGGAATCGCGTGCACCGTTGCGCCGTAGGCGCGTAGCTGCGCCAGCTTCCCGGCCGAGGTCGACGCGGGGACGTAGACCTCGCAGGCGATCCCGGCGCGGGCGGCGTAGGCGGCAATGGCCGTTCCCGCATTCCCGCTGCTGTCGGCCAGCATGCGCGGCACCGCGAGCCGCCGGGCGAGCGCGGCGAGCAGAACGGCGCCGCGATCCTTGAAAGAGCCTGTGGGCATGAGGTAATCGAGTTTGAGCATGATGTCGGTGCGTCCGGGCGCGTGGATCAGCGGCGTCATGCCCTCACCGAGGCCGATATCGATCGGCTCGGCGATCGGGAGCGCGGATGCGTAGCGCCACAACGTCGGTCGCGCACCGGCCAGTTCGGGCAGTGACGGCAGCACAGGGGTGAAGCCCGCCAGATCCAGCACCCCGCGGCAGTCACCGCACCGCCAGGCGAGTTCTTCG
This sequence comes from Nocardia terpenica, assembly GCF_013186535.1. NCBI lineage: Bacteria > Bacillati > Actinomycetota > Actinomycetes > Mycobacteriales > Nocardiaceae > Nocardia > Nocardia terpenica. Next base: position 1,232,797 of record NZ_JABMCZ010000001.1, on the reverse strand, counting down.
AGCCGGTGGTCCCGCCCGCACGTACCGCAGTGCAGCACAACATCGTTTGTCATACCGACAGTCTGGCGATCAGCTCGTCGGATGATGTGGCGAAAACCCGCGTCGATCGCCTCGCCGATCGCGGCACGGGTGGCGTCGTCGTCGATGTCGCCACCGGCGATATTCCAGATGTCGGCGTGCTCGGCGGCGATGCGCAGGGTCGCGGACGAGGCGGCCGCCGATCATGATCGGCGGGTGCGGGCGCTGCACGGGTTTCGGGCTACCGAACGCCTCCGTGAGCCGGACGTAGGCACCGTGGAAGTCGAACGGTTCGGTCCATGAGCATGCTCTTTCCTTGGCAAGCACGCTCACGCCGCCTCCAGCGGTGTGCGGCCGACCTCCCGGCTCAGCGTTGCCCGGCGATGTGCGAACCTCCCGAGAACCCGCCGCTGAAGGCATGCGCGCCGCTTGGCGGGAGGCCGCCGCCGAAGGTGTTGTGGGAGGGAGGGTTTCCGCTGGGCGGAGAGCTGTGGGCGGGGGAGTTGCCGCCGGGGGAAGAGCTGTGGGAAGGAGAGCTTCCGTCAGAGGGAGAGCCGTGGGAGGGAGAGCCTCCACCGGAGGGAGAGCTGGAGGAGGGAGAGCTGCCGTCGGGGGTGGGGGTGTGGGCGGGAGAGCTTCCGCCGGAGGTGGAGTGATCGTCGGCCGGGTTGTGGTCACCCGGGGCAGAGCTGTCGCGGGTGGGGTCGGTGCTATCCGAAGGAGTGTGGTCGGTCGCGGTGTCGGTGCTGTCGGACCCGCCGTCGGGCGCGGATTCGCCTGTGTTGGTGTGCATATCGCCCGAGGGGGGCAGGCTTCCCGGGAGCGGTGCGCCGTGCGGATTGCCGCCGACCGGGGCGGTGTGGCCGGGAGCGGAATCGGAAGATGCTGCGCCGGAGCTTGTTCCATTCGATTCGATGCCGGAATCGGCAGTCGAGGACGAGGGGGTGGGATGCGACAGGGAGTTGTCATCGCCGGGAGTTCTCACGGTCCCGGTTCCGGCGAGGCCCGTGCCGGTGTCGTGGGAGCCGGGTGAATTGTGCAGGTCACCAGGAGAATTGGCGCGCGGATAAGAGGGCGGGAGGCTGATCTTGGGGATGGCGCCGACCGTCGGGCGAGCCAGGGTGGAGTCGGGGACGGGGTAGAACGGGAGTGGGTTCACGAAGTGCGCCGGGTCGGAGTAGGGCTGCCTGCCGGGGCCCACCGGGTCGCAGTGGGTGCCGGGCCCGTGCGATTCGATGGCGGCGGGAACCCCGGCGTCGGGCACCGAGGCGGGCGACAACCCCTGTGCCGCAGGGGTATACGGGCCGAATCCGGTGAACGACACCAGGGCGTCGGCTCCGGCGGATACCTCGGTGGTCAGGTCCGAGCCATCGGACAGGCGCAGATCGACCGGGTGGTCGTGGACGCGGTTGGCGGGCTCGGCGAGGGCGGGCCCGAATTCCAGTGTGGTGCCGTCGGTTCCGACTCCCCCACCGCCCACCATGGTCGCCGCCGACATGGCCAGCGCGGAGGCGACCGCGGCGCTGGACAGCACGGCCGCGCCACGCGCGTACCGTCCGGCACTGCCCGCGGCGTCCGCCAGGCGTGCCGACGCGAGGGCGGCGCCCACGGCCACCACGTGCGCCGGATCCGGCGGAACCACCACGGGCCGACCGAGATCGGCGAGCACCAGCTCCACCTCGACCGGGCGCGCCGCCCCGCCCACCACCAGCACACGGTCGATATCGGGCATGGTCAGCCCGGCGGCATGCACGCAATTGCGCACCGCCCGAAGGGAATTGCGAACATGCCAGGCGCGTAACCGGCTGGTGTCGCAGGCGGGTATCACCTTCGACACCGGCGAGGAGGCGCTCGGGGACAGCGACCGCGCGTAGCGGGCCAGGATGGCGCCCAGCGTCCGCCCGCCGAATTCGTACGAGCGCACCGCCCGGCCGAGCACCCCGCGCTCGTCGCGGTCGGCCTCGGTGCGCACGACCGCCACGTCGAGGCAGTTGCCGCCCAGGTCGTAGACCAGGGTGAGGCCGTTCTCGGAGACGCCGTACTCGGCGTCGAGCCATTCCACGGCCGCCACCGGCTCCGGCATGAGCAGCACGTCGACGGCCCCGATCCGGTCCAGCGCGTGCCGCAGCATGCCGCCCTGCCGCACGGAATAGCAAGCGGGATAGGTGGCGACGGGGCCAGCGGCCGACTCGCCGACCTCGATCAGGCAGTCGATCACCGCGGCCACCAGATCGGCGGGCCACCAGATGCGGCCGCCCAGGACCACCGGCTCGATGTCCCGGGTGAGATCGGCGAAATCCGTTACCAGCGGGGCGAATCGGGGAATGCCGCCGATCCGTGCACCACCGACGCTGTCGAAGGTGACGGCCGTGCGACGCACCCGCACGACCGGCCGTTCCCGCTCACCGGCCGCGGTCACCCAGACGGAGTTCACTGTACCGATGCTCATGCCGAAACCAACAGTCATCGCCATCCCGTCAACGCACCGTGACCACGGCCCCAGGTTGACGAATCATGCGGTCGCAGTCAGTTACCAAACAGCGGTCACAGGTTAGCTGGTAGGTGTCGGCGACGAATGCCGAATGAGCGCAAAAGGTTTCATACCTATCGGTACATATCGCTAACTCCCTGATAGAACGGCTTTAGGGCGCAGACATAATGTCGAGAACGTGAACCATCGTTAAATTTCGTCTGAAAACCAGCTACATCACAGTAATTCCCACTGAATACCAACCGGTGCGCTGTGCAACGACCGTGGTGATCTCTCCACGTCTGAAACATCCCCCGGTAAAACGAATGTCTGAGAGGTTGCTGCACGCGTCAGAAGCGGCGTTTCAGGCACATCACCCACTCCGGGGGAACCGATCGGTTTGCAGTGCGGGCAACTCAGACGCTGCGCGCCAACAGCTTCCGTTTCCACCACGGCCGGGCGACCGCGCCGCCGCGGATCGCCCCGGGGCGGCGCGTGTCGACGAGACGATCGAAATCGGCGGCGTCGCGGCGCGGTTCGGCGAGGCGGCCGGTGTTGAAGTCGTCGACCAGCAGGCGCACGGTCTGCTGAGCACAGGACTTGTTGGTTCCGATGAAGCCGGTGGGGCCTCGCTTGATCCACCCGGTCACATACGTTCCGGGCAAAAAGGCTTCAGCACCGGGCAAAGCGGATTCAGTTGCGGGCAAACCGGATTCACCGGACAGCACCCGGCCCTCGCGATTCGGGACGACCCCGCGCCGCTCGTCGAACGGCAACCCGGGCAGCGCCACGCCACGGTAGCCGACCGAGGCGAGCACGAGCCCGGCGTCGAGAGTCTCGGTCTCGCCGGTGGGCAGCGCGCGCACCACGCCGTCGGCGTCGGCGGACAGTTCGGTGCGCGTCAGCTCGATGCCGCCGACGCGGTCGGTGCCGATCAGCGCGGTGGGGGCGGACAGGTACCGGAACACGATCCGCTTGCGGCCGCGCGACGGCCGCGCGGCGGCCTCGCGCAGCAGGCGCAGCTTCTGCTCCACCTTCTGCGGCATACCCGGAACCGGCTCCGGCACTTCCCCTTCTACCTCGATATCGACATCGGCGCCGAGCAGGCCCACGAATTCCGGTACGGTGAAGGCGGATTCGGCCGGGCCGCGGCGCCCGACGACCACCACCTCCTCGACCTTGCTGTGCCGCAACGCATCCAGCGCCACCGAAGACACCTCGGTACCGGCCAGCAGCGCCGGATCGGAGGTGAGAATGCGGGCCACGTCGAGCGCCACATTGCCGTTGCCGACGATCACCGCCCGCCGCTGCGACAGATCGAAGCGGCGGTCGGCATGATCGGGATGGCCGTTGTACCAGGCCACGAACTCGGTGGCGGACACGCTCCCGGGCAGCCCCTCCCCCGGGATCTCCAGCTTGCGATCGGCGGACGCGCCCACCGCGTAGATCACCGCGTGGAAGTGCTCGAGCAGTTCGGCGTGCGAAATGTCCCGACCCACAGTCACATTCAGATACGAGCCGAAACCCGGCTGCGCCGAGATCACATCGAACAATCGGCTCACCTGCCGGGTGCGGGTGTGATCGGGCGCGACACCGTGGCGGGCCAGCCCGTAGGGCACCGGCAGCCGGTCGAAGACGGTCACCGTGACGCCGGGCTGGGTGAGCAGCTCGTCGGCGGCGTACATCGCCGACGGTCCCGAGCCCACGATCGCGACCCGCAGCGGCTCCCGCCCGGCGGCCACCGCCGCCGCCGGCACCGGCCGCGCCAGCAGCGGACGCGGCCGGGACTGCCGGTAGAAGTCGGCATTGATCTCGATGAACGGCTTCTGCTCCGCGGTCAGCCGCTTCGACGAGGTGATGGCGTCCACCGGGCACGCCGTGGCGCAGGCGCCGCAGTCCACGCACGCCTGCGGGTCCACGTACAGCATCTCCGCCGTCAGGAAGTCCGGTTCGTCGGGCGTGGGATGGATGCAGTTGACCGGGCAGGCGTACACGCAGGACGCGTCGCTGCAACAGGATTGGGTGACGACGTAGGGCATCTATCGTCCGCCGCGGATCGGCTCCGAACGGTACCGGCTGGCCGGGCCGTCGATGCGCAGCAGCTTCCACACGCGCTTGGCGATCGGGTTCATCAGGCCGATCTCCTTGGCCAGCGCGCGCACGTCGACGAAGTAGTCGCTGAACGCCTGCCTGCTGTCCGGCGAGCCGAGGAAGTCCTTGCGAACCTCCGCCGGAACCTCGAACGTGTCGAAGAATGCCCTGGGCGGCTTCACGATCGAGCGCCCGAGGATCCACATGACGATCGGCATGGCGATCGACAGCACCAGCCGGTTGGCCGGATTCGCCTCGGGCACATGGTGCTTGAGGTATTCGTGCGCGAACGAGATGTGCCGCGCCTCCTCGGCGACGTGAATCGCCATGACGCCGCGCATGATCGGGTGCACCTCCTCGCCCGAGCGCAGAATCTGCTTCTGGATGTGGTCGATCGGCTCCTCACCGGCGAGCACGGCCATGAAGAACAGGTTCGGGAACATGACCGCGACCGGCACGCCGAGGTGGCGCAGCTGGCGCACGATCGGGCCCATGCCGGGCACGTCGGCGCCGATGCGGTTGACCATCTCCTGGAACATCAGGGTGTGGTTGAGTTCCTCGGACATCTCGTGGGTGCAGTAGCGGAACTCCGCCGAGCCGTTGGGCAGGCCGAAGGTGTGCTGCACCATGCCGCTGATCAGGATGGATTCGAACTGCAGGCCCACCTTGGCGACATTGGCCTGCCGGTATTTGCCGATCTCGATCTGCTTGTCCACGGGCAGCGCGCGATACCACGGGTGCCGGCCGAGCGGGTCCGCGGCGGCGGGCAGAATCCACCGCTCGGGCTGGGAGTCCACGTCGAAATCGGGGTTGCCCCAGTCGATGTCCTCATACGGGTCGAAGTGTTTGTCGACCGATCCTTCGGACAGCAGCATCAGCTTCTGGGCGTACTGCTGGGCCTGCTCGACAATCGGATCGAGGTCGGCGCGGGTAGCGGCAACGGACATCGTCGTCACAGCCTCTCCAAATCGCACGGGTAACTGTTTCCCATAGTTACACCAACATAGAGAGAGGTCAATAGCGACGCAGTAGCTCTTCACATTGAAGTGAACACTCGTGCACCGAACAATGGGGATCCGGCGGGTTTCGGCAGGTCGACGCCGCCTCGATGCGCGTTTACCGCGGGGTAATGTGCCCCGCGTCACGTTCACCGAAATGGTGCATCACGGGCACCGGCGGTCCGGACACGGGCGCCGGATGGTCGCCGGGGACCAGGGATATCAGCGCACCGGCCATGGCCACGGCACCGGCCACCGCCGCCGCGCGGGCGAGCCGGCGGCGCAGCTGCCGGGCGGAGTGGCCGCGCCGGGCGCCGCCGCCGAGGGCGGTCTCGCCGAGGCGGTAGGCCAGCAGGGCGGCGCCGTCGGCGATGGTGCGCTCGGGGTCGGGGGCCACGATCACCGGCCGGGCCAGCGCACCGGCCAGCAACCCCGTCACCTCGGGCGGGCGGGCCGCGCCGCCGACCACCAGCACGCAGTCGACATCGGCCATGGTGACATCGGCGATGCGCAGGCACTCGTAGACCGCCTCGAGCGAGTGCCGCACGTGAGCGGTGCGCAGTTCGGTAATGGCCGCATCGGTGACGCGGTGCGCCAGCGACGGCCCCACCCCGGCCGACCACCGCTCCCGGCGGGCCAGCTGGGCGCCGAAGGCGCGGCCGCCGAAATCGGTGCAGCGCAACGGTTCTCCCACGACCGGATCGACCGGGCAGCCCGCCCCGACCCGGACCAGGGTGACGGTGAGGCCGGAGCCGCCCAGGTCGTACACCAGGGCCAGGCCGGGCATCAGCGGGCCGTGGGCGGCCGCCAGCCACGCGGCCGCGGCGACCGGCTCGGACACCAGTGTGGCGTGCCCGAGCCCGAGCGCCGCGAGCGCGTGGCGCAGCTCGGCGACCCGGTCCGGCGGATAGCCGACCGGATGGGTGACGGTGAGGGCGACCTCGGGTCCGGGCGGGCCGCCGAGCACCTGCCCGGCCACGCTGGCCACCACCGTCGCGACCAGGTCCGCGGCCGACAGCGCGCGGTGCCCGACCCGGGCCGTCGCCGCGGAACGCTGGGTGAGATCGGCGAATTCGGTGATGGCCCGGCCGTGCCGGGGGATGCGGCCGACGCGGGCGGTGCCGGTGCTGTCGAAGGTGAGCGTGGTGCGCCAAGTGGCCGACGGGGCGATCCGGTTCGGCCGATGCCCGTGCCGTCCCCCGCCGCCCGACGCGACCGCGCAGACCGTGTTCACCGTGCCGATACTGACTCCGAGCCCAACCGTCATCGCATCCACCTCGATCGACGAGCCGTTTATCGAACCGTGATTCGACCCGGTGTTCAGGCAACCACTGTGCCGAGAAATTGCCAACCACCGGACACACGGTTGTCCGCCCTAGCCGCCAGCCGGTAGTGGATTTCGGCCAGGCATGGGGCCGGAGGACGAATATGCCCGAAGGGACTATCGGCTCAAAATGGTGCGAACCATGGTGGCGGCCTGGAGTTCCCACTGGGCGTAGCGCTGGGGGTAGGCCGATGCCTGGATGGCCTGGACGGCCTGCCACAGCGGGAGGCTGCGGTAGTTGGGGACGCGGGCGAGCAGCGCGTCGAGGAAGGCGCCCGCGGCGTAGGCCGGGTCGGTCAGTTCCTCGGGCGTGCCCCAGCCCGTCGAGGGACGCTGCTGGAACAGGCCGAGCGAGTCGCAATCCACTGCCTCGGTGAGGTTTTCCAGCAGGGACTCCTGCAGCGCCGTCGCCACCGCGAGCACCGCCGCGTAGACCGGCAGCGCGCGGGCGCGGACCACGGCGACGATCGACCGGGCGTTGTCCCACTGTTGCGGATCGGGATCCAGATGTCTCTGATCGTCGACCGGCGGGCGCGGCAGCAGGTCGGCCGGGGCGGGTCGGGTGTAGGCGTCGCGCGGCGGGTCGTCGTATATGCGCACCGCCTCGCCGGCGACCAGCCGATCCGGCCCGAGCGAGAGATTCGCGGTGTTCCCGCTGTACAGCGCGAGTGCGCAGCAGCCCGCCACCGCGGCCAGCGATATTCTGGGAATTTGCATGGATTCGTGAATTCTGTGCAGCCGCCGCTCCCCCACTCGATCACATCCGTTCGGCACCCGAACGACAGCGACGGTGATTGACAGGGACTGCCCGCATAATTTCCGGGCCGCGAAACGATCGCGCGCGAACGCGATCCACACGAGCACATGCTCCGAACATCGACGAAATTACTCGTTCGGCACGGGAGGTATTCGATCACACGGTGCGATGACGAAACGTTATTTGTGATCGGCGTGTCGAGATGCGGGCAGCTCCGGTATGCGGGTCGCCCGCGCATAAACGGTTTCGCCGCCGACCAGTTTCATGGCCTCGGCGTCGCCGCGGGTGACCTGGGCGGTGAACAGGTCGCCGGTGGCGCCATTGCGCAATTCCAGGCGCACCTCGAATCCCAGATGCACGACGCGTTCCACGGTGGCGCGGGTGACGCCCGCCGATTCCGCGGTGCCCTCGTGCGCGGCCAGCGCCATACCGGGATCGCGCCCGATGCGGATATCGTGCGGCCGCACCAGGTGGCCGTTCAATTTCGCGACCGCGCCCAGGAAGGACATGACGAATTCATTGGCCGGACGGTCGTAGACGTCCTCCGGGCTGCCGATCTGCTCGATGCGCCCGGCGTTCATCACCGCGATCCGGTCGGCGACATCGAGCGCCTCCTCCTGATCGTGGGTGACCAGCACCGTGGTGACGTGCACCTCCTCGTGCAGCCGCCGCAGCCAGGTGCGCAGGTCCTGGCGCACCTTGGCGTCGAGCGCGCCGAACGGCTCGTCCAGCAGCAGCACCTGCGGGTCGACCGCGAGCGCGCGGGCCAGGGCCATGCGCTGGCGCTGGCCGCCCGACAGCTGCGCCGGATAGCGGTGCTGGAAACCGTCCAGGCCGACGATGCCGAGCAATTCGTCGACGCGCTTCGCGATTTCGCTCTTCGGCCGCTTGCGGATCCGCAATCCGAACGCCACATTGTCGCGCACGGTCATATGTTTGAACGCGGCGTAATGCTGGAAAACGAATCCGATATCGCGCTTCTGCGGCGACACCCGCGTGACGTCGCGACCCGCGATGGTGACCACCCCGGAATCCAGGGATTCCAGTCCGGCTATCGATCGGAGCAGGGTGGACTTACCCGAGCCGGACGGGCCGAGCAGCGCGGTCAATTCGCCCGACGGGATGTCGATGCTGACGTCGTTCAGCGCGGCGAACGAGCCGTAGCGCTTGTTCGCATTGGTCACGGTGATCATGTGGCACTGCCCCGCTTGCGTTCGAGAATGGTCATCAGGATGAGGGTGACGAGCGCGATGCCCATCAGCAGGGTCGCCGCACAGTAGGCGCCGAAGGTGTTGTGGTCGTTGGTGTAGCGGCCGCTCACCAGCAGCGTCAGCGTCTGCGAAATTCCGGGTAGCGCCGAGGACACCATGATCACCGCGCCGAATTCGCCCAGCGCGCGGGCGACGGTGAGCACGATGCCGTAGGTCAGGCCCCAGCGAATGGCGGGCAGGGTGATCCGCCAGAACGTCTGCCAGCGGGTGGCGCCGAGGGTGGCCGCGGCCTGCTCCTGATCGTCGCCGATCTCGTGCAACACCGGCACCACCTCGCTGACCACGAACGGCAGCGTCACGAAGATGGTGGCGATCACCATGCCCGGCAGGCCGAAGATCACCTTGATGCCGAGGTGCTCGACGCCGCCGAACCAGCCGTTGACGCCCCACAGCATGATCAGCGCGACGCCCACCACCACCGGCGACACCGCGAACGGCAGGTCGACCACGCCCTGAATCAGGGTGCGGCCCGGGAAGTTTCCGCGCACCAGGGCGATCGCGGTGATCACCCCGAAGATCACGTTCACCGGGACCACGATCGCGATGATCACCATGGTCAGATTGAACGCCGAGATCGCCGCCGGGGTGCTGATCCAGTCGACGAACGCGCCGATGCCGTGCCCGAAGCTGCGCCACAGGATGATGGCCAGCGGCGCCACCAGCAGCACCACCAGGTATCCGAGTGCGATCGCGCGCAGCGAGATCCGGGTCGATGCGGACAGTTTCATCGCGACAACTGCTCCTTCCGCGCGGTGCGCTCGGCGAACAGCCGCAGCACGAACAGCGTGGCGAACGAGATCGCCAGCAGCACAACCGATACCGCGGCGGCGTTCACCGGGCGGTCCACCTCGATCTGCTGCTGGATGTACTGCGAGGCCATCTGGGTCTGCCGGGGGATGTTGCCGCCGATCAGCACCACCGAACCGTATTCGCCGATGGCACGGGCGAAGGCGAGCCCGCCGCCGGAGATGATCGCGGGCGCCAGCGTGGGCAGCACGATGCGCCGGAAGATGGTGACATTGTCCGCGCCCAGCGAGGCCGCGGCCTGCTCGACCTCGGCGTCGGCCTCGATCAGCACCGGCTGCACCGACCGCACCACGAACGGCAGCGTCACGAACGCCAGCGCCACCACCAGGCCGGGTCGGGTGGCGTTGAGATGAATGCCGACCGGGCTCTCCGGCCCGTACAGCGACAGCAGCACGATGCTGGCGACAATGGTCGGCAGCGCGAACGGAAGGTCGATGAGCGCGTTGACGATGCTCTTGCCGGGGAAGTCGTCGCGCACCAATACCCAGGCCACCAGCGTGCCCATCACGACATTGAGCAGCGCCACCACCACCGAGACCAGAACGGTGACCCGCAGCGCGTCCAGGGCGGTGGGCGCGGTGACGGCGCTCCAGAAGCCGGACCAGCCGTCGTCGAAGGCGTGAAATGCCAACGCGGCCAACGGGAGCAATACGATCACGCTCAGCCACAGCACCGCGGTGGCGATGCCGATCGGGCCGACCGATCCGGTGATTCGCAGCCAGGACCGCGCGGGCCGCTGCTCGATCCGGGCGGTCATCACTTGGTCGCTTTGTCGTAGATCACCGCGATGCTGCCGGTGTTGGGGGTGAACAGGTCCTTGTCGACCTGTTTCCAGCCGCCCAGGTCGGCGACGGTCCACAGTTTCTGCGGCGGCGGGAAGTCCCCGGTGTAGTCGGCGGCCACCTGCGGGTCGACCGGCCGGAATCCGGCCTGCGCGAACGCCTTCTGACCCGCGGGGGTGTAGAGGAAGTCCTTGAACGCCACCGCCCGGTCCAGGTTGCGGGAGTTCTTCAGCACCGCCACCGGATTCTCGATCTTGAAGGTGGTGGGCGGCACGACGTGCTCGATCGGGTCGCCCTCGCGCTCGGAGTAGATGGCCTCGTTCTCGTAGCTGATCAGCGCGTCGCCGGTGCCCTGCAGGAAGGTGTCGGTGGCCTCGCGGCCCGATTTCGGCTGCACCTTCACGTGCTCCTTGGCGATGAGCTTGCCCAGGTAGTCCAGGCCCGCCTGCGGGTTCTTGCCGCCGTCGCTCTCGGCCGCGTAGGGGGCGAGCAGGTTCCACTTGGCCGAGCCGGAGCTGAACGGGTTCGGGGTGACCACCTCCACGCCCGGCTTCAGCAGATCGTTCCAGTCGTGGATGCCCTTCGGGTTGCCCTTGCGCACGGTGATCACGACCACCGACCCGAACGGAATTCCCTTGTCGGCGTCGGCATTCCACTTCGGATCGATCTGACCGGAGTCGACCAGCCGGGTGATGTCGGGCTCGACGGAGAAGCACACCACGTCGGCGTCGGCGCCGTCCTTGACCTTGCGGGACTGATCGCCGGACGGCCCGTAGGACTGCTGGATCTGCACGCCCTTGCCGGGCTCGGTCCGGTTGAACGCCGGAGCCACCTTGTCGAAGCCGGGCTTGGCCACCGAGTAGGCGAACAGCGTCAGCTTGCTGCCCCCGCCCCCGCCGCCGCTCCCGCCCACGGTGTCGCTGGCTCCGCCGCTGCAGGCGGTGAGGCCGACCGCCACCAGTGCGGCGAGCGCGACCGCGCCCGGGCGTCCCCGCGAGAAGAGCCAGGAGGTGCGAGACATCGGGAGGGACCTTTCCTGCCGCCGCCACCGGAATGGGCCGATCGGTGGCGGGATGTGGTTGCCGGTAGACCTGTCACGAAAACGGGTCACGTCTGCGAAAAGGAACGCGCCGAGTCTAGGCGAGAACGCGCAGACGCACCCGATCTGCACTCAGCGACAGTAGATATCCGCGATGACGAGGCATCCAACCGCGATCAACGCCAACTCATGGCGGACCTGCGGGACAGCACTCGACGACACGGGCAAACAGTAGCAGAGGGGGTTGACGCCACGCTAAAGGAAAATGCCCCCGGCCAAAAGCACGCCGGGGGCAAGACGAGGGAACACGCGGGGAGCAAAAACAAGGGAACACGCGGGGGCAAAGCGAGAGTAATGCTGGGGCAGTACCGAATACGGCGGCCGGTCCCGTCATCCTGGCGGCCGGTCCCGTCATCCCGGCGGCCGGGTCCCGACATCCCGGCCCGCCGAGTCCCGACATCCCGGCCCGCCGAGTCCCGACATCCCGGCCCGCCGAGTCCCGACATCCCGGCCCGCCGAGTCCCGACATCCCGGCATGCTTTTGGCCGGGATCACAGCCCGGAGGGCTAGTCCTCCTCTACCTCGGGTGGGCTTTCCAGGAGGTCGAGGATCCATTCCTCGGTGGCGGTCTCCTCGCCGTCCTCGCCGGCTTCGTCGACGCGGAGGCGGTTGTGCAGGCGGACGCCGAGGCCGAGGAGTTGGGCGGCCCGGACCATCTCGATGGCCTCGTCGGGGGCGCAGTAGTGGGTGGCGATCAGGCGGGGACCCTCGTCGAGTTCGTCGGACTCCAGCATCTGCTCGAGCTCCGCGAAATCCTCATCAGTTGGCATGCCTGGCACAGTAGCCGACTCCGGCCCGCGACTCACGTGCTCCCGAAAATCAGCGGGTGACCAGCCATGCGACGATGATCAGCAGCAATAGGGCGATCAGGGCGAGCTGGACTCGCGAACGCGGCATCAAGCCGCCTTCTTCCGCACCGGCGGCGCCGCGACGGCGGCAGGCACCGGCTCCGCGACGTGGTTGCGGTCGCGGCCGAGCAGCCGCAGCACCGCCCGCAGGCCCCGGTCGAGCAGATACGCGATGCCGAAGCTGACCGGGACCATCCCCACCAGGACCACGGCGAACTGCGGAACGAAGGGCAGGCCGGCCACCCACAGTTCGAAGCCGTCCCACAAGTCAGCGATATGATGCACGGCCCCAGCCTAGTAGTTTTCCCGAACGACGGCCGCGCCCGGTCGCCGTTTCCGGAACGCCATCGCCCGATCCGGGGCGCGCTCACCGGTTTGTGGACGAGATCGCGACACCGACCCATGATGGTCACTATGGCGTCCTTCGACGAACCGATCACCGACGACTCCGACGACGACTTCGAGCCCGATTCGCTGCCGGTCCCGCGCGATGCCCTGAGCGATGTGCCCGACGCCCAGCTCGCCGGTGGCTTCGTCCCCGCCGCTCTGGGCACCACGCACAAGTCGGCCTTCCCGCCCATCGACGACTACGCGTTCCTGTCCGATTGCGAGACCTCCTGTCTGATCGCCCGCAACGGCGCGGTGGAGTGGATGTGCCTGCCGCGTCCCGACGCCCCCAGCGTCTTCGGCGCCATGCTGGATCGCAGCGCCGGTCATTTCCGGGTCGGCCCGTACGGGGTGAACGTGCCGGCCGCGCGCCGCTATCTGCCCGGCGGCATGATCGTGGAGACCACCTGGCAGACCGACACCGGCTGGCTCATCGTGCGTGACGCGCTGGTGCTGGGGCCCTGGCACAACAACGACAAGCGCAGCCGCACCTTTCGCCGCACGCCCATGGACTGGGACGCCGAGCACATCCTGCTGCGCACGGTGAAATGCGTGAGCGGCGTGGTGGAGCTGGAGGTCAGCTGCGAACCGGCCTTCGACTACCACCGCGCCCCGGCCACCTGGGAGTACACCGGCCAGGTCTACGAGCAGGCCACCGCGACCTGCGACAGCCCGGACGCACCCTGCGGGAGCGTCACCCTCACCACCGATCTGCGGCTGGGCCTGGAGGGCCGGGAGGCGCGCGCCCGCACCCGCATGGCCGAGGGCGATCAGGTCTATGTCGCGCTGTCCTGGTCGCCGCTGCCGCCGCCGCGCACGTTCGCCGAGGCCGCGGAGAAGATGTGGGCCACCACCGAGTGCTGGCGGCAGTGGATCACGCTCGGCAAGTTCCCCGACCATCCGTGGCGCGGCTATCTGCAGCGCAGCGCGCTCACGCTGAAGGGCCTCACCTACGCGCCCACCGGCGCGCTGCTGGCCGCGGCCACCACCTCGCTCCCGGAAACCCCTGGCGGCGAACGCAACTGGGACTACCGCTACAGCTGGGTGCGCGATTCCAGCTTCGCCCTGTGGGGCCTGTACACGCTGGGCCTGAACCGGGAGGCCGACGACTTCTTCGCCTTCCTGCACGACGTGGCCACCTGCGACAACGGCGATACGCTGCCGCTGCAGGTGCTCTACGGCGTCGGCGGCGAGCGCGAGATCACCGAATACGAACTGCCGCATATGTTCGGCTACGACGGCGCCCGCCCGGTGCGCATCGGCAACGGCGCGTACGACCAGCAGCAGCACGACGTGTGGGGGGTGATCCTGGATTCGGTGTACCTGCACGTGAAGTCGCGCCAGCAGGTGCCGGAAACGTTGTGGCCCATGCTGGAACAGCAGGTGCAGGCGGCCATCGACCACTGGCGCGAGCCCGATCGCGGAATCTGGGAAATCCGCGGCGCGCCACAGCATTTCACGTCCTCGAAGGTGATGTGCTGGGTGGCGCTGGACCGCGGGGCCAAGCTGGCGCTGATGCACGGCGAGGTCGACTTCGCGCACAAGTGGGCCGAGACCGCGGAGGAGATCAAGGCCGACATCCTGGAGAACGGCGTCAATTCCGAGGGGGTGCTCACCCAGAGCTACGGCAGCGAAAACCTCGACGCCTCACTGCTGTTGGTGCCGCTGGTGCGTTTCCTGCCGCCGGAGGACCACCGCGTGCGCGCGACGGTGCTCGCCATCGCCGACGACCTCACCGATCAGGGCCTGGTGCTGCGCTACCGCACCGAGACCACCGACGACGGATTGTCCGGCGCGGAGGGCACCTTCACCATCTGCTCGTTCTGGCTGGTGTCCGCGCTGGTGGAGATCGGCGAGGTCCAGCGGGCCCGCCGCCTGTGCGAACGACTACTCGGCTACGCCAGCCCCCTGGAGCTCTACGCCGAGGAGATCGACCCCCGCACCGGCCGCCACCTCGGCAACTTCCCCCAGGCCTTCACCCACCTGGCCCTCATCAACGCCCTCACCCACGTCATCCGCGCCGAACAGAACGTCGGCGCAGGAGAATTCCAGCCTGCCCATCGGGCGGGGTGATCCCGGCCAAAAGCACGCCGGGATCATGACGGACCGGACCCACGCCGGGATCATGACGGACGCACGCCGGGATCATGACGGACCCACGCCGGGACCACGACGGACGCACGCCGGAATGACAACGAACACACTCCGGAATGACGGCTCACTCTCGTCATTCCGGAGTGCTCTCTCGTCATTCCGGAGCGCTCTCTCGTGGTTCCGGCGTGCTTTTGGCCGGAATCTACAGTGTGTCGGCCTTTTCGCGGACCTCGCGGAGGCCGACGAGGGCGTTTTCTATGTCGGTGAGGCGGCGGTTGCGGCCCTCCGGGGAGTGCATGGCGGCGGCTTCCTCTGCGGCGCGGAGGGATTCGTCGACCGAGCGGAGGGTTTGGGTGGCCAGGTCGGTGAAGTGGTCGCGCAGGGTGCGCTGTACCGCGCGGAGCCGGAAGCGGGATTCCTTGCTCACCTGGAAGATCACGTCGTCCATCAGGCGGGACACCGCGACCTTGGCCTCGGCCTGGCGGCGCTCGCGGCGCATCCGGCGGTCCTCCCACACCGCGTTGACACCGAACAGCACCGCCGCGGCGCCCGAATACCAGTTCACCGGAGGCATATTCAGCAGCGCGGTGAGCAGCACGCCGACCATCAGCAGGCCGCCGTAGGAGCCGCGCATCACGTTCAGCACGGGCTGGACCACGCCGATCTTGGCGCTGCTCAACGGTTCCAGCGAGGCGACCGGCTCCAGCACCTCGCCCGGATTCTCCAGCCGCATATCCGGCAGATCGACTACGGAGCCATTCGTCATCCCGGCATGCTGGCCATTCGTCATCCCGGCGTGCTGGCCATTCGTCATCCCGGCATGCTTTTGGCCGGGACCCCCGGGGAACTTCGCCGCCACCTGCTCGGCCAGCTCCGCCGAGCGGTAGTGCGCGATGACGAAGTTCTCCTCCACCGCCTCGCAGATGCGTGCGTCCAGATCCGCGCCGAACTCCTTCCAGCCCGGCGCCGGGTCCTTCTGGATGATCTCGGTCTCGGTGTCGCGAATCAGGCTGCGCAGCCGGTGCCGCAGATCGTGCTCGATGTCGGCCATCAGCTCCGAGCAGCCGTCGGCGAGGGCGACCTGCCAGTTCGACGAGCGCTGCCGCAGATCGTCGGCCTCCGCGCGGGCCATCCGCAGCCGCTCGGTGATCTCGTTGAAACGCCTTGGATCGCGCAGGGTTTCGGCCTCCGACCGGAGCGCGAGCGCGAGATGGTCGGTGATGGAACAGATATCGCGCACCGCGGCGTCGCGCGCGACCGAGTCGGCGCGGCCGAGCACGTAGTCGCGCAGGTGGTCGACCAGTTGCGGCACACCGGATTCCATGTCCAGCCGCTGATCCCGACCCGAGCGCCGATGCAGCTCCGCCGAGATGGGCGCGACGGCGAAGCCGAGGCCCGCATTGTCGAGCAGTTCCCGGTTGCGCTGCTGCACCCGCGCCCAGTGCGGATACCGGTCGATCTTGTTGAGCACGCACACGACGGTCGGGCAGACCTGCTGAATGCGCTGCAGCAGCGCGATCTGCTCCGGCGTGTATTCCGCGCGAGCCTCCACGACATACAGCACCGCGTCGGCGGCCGCGATCAGCGACCAGGTGGTGGGCGTCTCGGCGGGTGCGCCGGGCGCGTCCATCACCACGAAACCCTCGGCCAGCAGCGCACTGGGCTCGGTGAACTCGGCGCGGATCACGCCCTCCGCGGACAGCGCGGGCCCCGGATTCAGCGGGTCCACCGGCTGCCGCTCGGTGCGGCCGCCGGGCAGCGCGCGGACCAGCGTCGCGGACGACTCGTGACCGTACTCGGCGATCACCGGCACGCTGACCGGGCTGTCGGTGGCACTCACCACCGCCCCGACCAGCCCGTTGACCAGCGTGCTCATCCCGTTCTTGGGCTCGCCCACCACGACCAGCCGCACCCGCGGATCGGCGACGCGGGCCCGCGACATGCCCAGGCGCGCGGTCAGATCCGCACGACCGGCGGCGCGCGTCAGCCCCGCCAGCTCGTCGAGGAGAGCGAGCAGCGGCGCCATCGCGTCGGGATGCTTCGCCGTGGCAGTGTCCAGTGCAGACCCGGTCACAGCGTGATGTGGTAGTCGGCGGCCGGATGCAGCACCGTGTGGTGGAATTCGGCGACGGTCGACTCCGGCATCAGCCCGCTCGACAGCGTGCCGCCGGCCGCGAGCAGACCGGTGTGATCGCCGTCGGCCCAGGCGCCGCCGTTGTGGTCGTCCATCACATACGCGACGGGCTGGATCGGGGCGTGCGGCACGGTGGTCGGCGGCACCACCGAGTGCGGCGGCACGACCGGAACCTGATGACCCGGCGCGGTGCCGACCTCACCCGCGTTCGACGGGGAGCCCGCCGACGGCGCGGTCGCGCTGTGGGTGGGGACGCTCGGGGGCGTGGTCACCGGCGAATCATGGGTCGGCACAGGCGCGGTCGGCGCGGTCGCACCGGTGGCGGTGGAGCCGTGCGTCCCGGTGCCCGCGGTACCCGAGCCGGTCCCGGTGCCCGCGGTGTCCGAGCCGGTGGCGGTGGTCGGCCCGGCCCCGCTCGTATCGGAACCACTGTGACCGGGGCTCGCCGTGTCGGAACCGCTGTGGGCGCCGCCGGACGTATCGGAACCGGTCTGGCCGGTGCCCGTCGTATCGGAACCGGTTGTGTCGGAACCGGAATGGCCGGTCCCCGTCGTGGTGTCCGAGCCCGAGCGGCCGGTGGTCGTGTCCGATCCCGTTGTGTCGGAACCGGTTCCGTGCGGGGCGGTGGTCGTGGTCACCTGGCCGGAGGAATCGTGCGTCCCCGTGGTGGGGGTTCGGGTGGTCTCGCCCGTGGTCGGCACGGTCCCCGTGGTGTGCGCACCCGTCGTCGGCAGCCTGGTGCCGTCGACGGTGGTCGGCGCGGTGATGCTGCCCGGGGTCGGGGTGGCGTGGGCGGCGGTGGACGGCGACACGGTCGACGGCTGCGCGATGGCCGACGCGGAGGTCGGCGAGTGCGTGCCGTGCTGACCGTCGGCGGCATGGCGGCCCGTGGTCGGCGCGGAGCCGTCCGCGAGCGCGGGCACGACGGCCGCCGGGGTCCACCCGGTCAGCACGTTCACGCCCGGATGCACGGTCGCTTCCGGATGGGTCACCGTCTGGATCGGGGTCGCGGCCACCGGCTGCACGGCCACCGGGACCGGCGCCACCGCCGCGACGGCCGGAGCCGCGGCGACGGCCGAAACGGGCTGCGTCACAGCCATATTCGCCGGAGCCGGGGCGGCGATCGGCGCGGGCTGGGTGGCGATCGCCGGCGAAACGCTCGGCGCCCCACCGAAGGCGGGGGCCGTGGCACCGCCGAAGGTCGGTGCGGGGCCCGGAGTTCCGCCGAAAGCCGGTGCGGGGCCCGAAGCTCCACCGAAAGCCGGTGCGGGACCGGGTGTTCCGGCGACGGCCGGGCCGGTGCCGGGCGCGGCCGAACCGCCGGGCAGCGTGGGACCGGAGCCCGCCGCACCCGCCGGGGCGACGCCGTGCGCGTGCGGGCCGTGCGCATGCGGACCGGCGGCGGCGATGGTGCCGGCGTGCGGCGCGGCGGCCGGGGCCGCCTGCGCGATCGGGCCGTTCGAGGTCAGGCCGCTGACCAGGCCGGGCACCCCGCCCGCCGACGGGTCGCCGGTCGGAATGTGGTCGACGCCGCGGCCCAGCCAGTTGGAGTAGCTGTCGAGCTGATGGCCGACGTCACCGGCGGCGATATCGATCTTGGTCTCGGTGGTGACCCAGATGCCGTCGAGGCCGATGTGGGCATCCACCTTCATCTCGGTGCCGACGAACAGACCCGGATGCCCGCCGTCGCCGACGCCGTCGAAGACGGTGCCGTGCGTGCCCGCATCGGAGGGCAGCCCGAGGCCGCCCGGGCCCATCCCGTTCATGCCGGGCAGGTGCAGGCCGTTGGTGCCGGGCAGGCCGAGGCCGCTACCGGTAAAACCGTTGCCGCTGAACGCATGTGCGGACTGATCCTCGAGACCGGGCAGCCCGAAACCGCCCGCGGACCCGTGCGCCGGATGCAACTCGGGCAGCCCGAAACCGCCCCCGGAGCCCTGGTTCTGATGTAGCTCCGGTAGCCCGAAACCACCCCCGGAACCCTGATCGGCGCCCGGGAGACCGCCGAACGGAGTGCTACCACCCTGAGCCGACTCCGGCAGCGACGGCAGTCCGCCGACACCGGGCGCACCCCCGCCGGGAACGGCGTCGGTGCCGGTGTTGGGCAGCGTGAAACCCTGAGTGCCACCGGTCCCGCCGTGCAGGTCGGGCAGGC